>JBAZCK010000005.1:0-49909 GCA_041654955.1 Acholeplasmataceae bacterium
GTTTTGCATATATTACAACCATATCTGCAGCGATTGCTTCTTCAGGTGGAGTATCTAGTGCGTATGTAGGTTTAATGGTTGTTGGGATTATTTATGCAATCATTGCCGGCATCATATATTTTGCTGGTAGCGGTTGGTTAAGAAAGTTGCTACCTCCTGTTGTTATTGGTCCAATGATTATTATCATCGGCTTGACCTTAGCTCCAGTTGCAGTAACCAACGTCGGTTTGTTAGGGATGAAACCTTTATACGATAATGGTTATTATATTGGTTTAGAAGGTGCTGAATGGAAAGTGCCATTAGTTGCTTTTATTACATTTGGTACAGTCGTTTTCTTATCTGTAAAGGCTAGAGGATTTTTAAGAATTGTACCATTTATTGTTGCTATTATCATTGGATACATATTTTCTATCATCTTTGGTGTTGTGGATCTAGCAGCTAGCTTTTCAAATGTGTCATTCTTTCAACTACCTAACTTTAGTATCATTGGAACTTATAAGTTAAACTTTACTCAAGTGTTAGTATTTGCGCCTCTCGCATTTGTAACGATTGCTGAACATATCGGCGACCATGTAGTTTTAGGTGAAATTACTGGAAAAGATTTCATTGATGACCCAGGGCTTCATAGAACATTATTAGGTGATGGGGTTGCAACTTTCGTATCAGCTTCATTAGGCGGCCCAGCAAATACGACTTATGGAGAAAATACAGGCGTTATTGCATTAACTAAAGTAGGTTCTGTATACGTTGTTGGACTAGCTGCAATCTTTGCAATTTTATTAGGATTCTTTGGATACATTCAAGCATTTATTATGAGTATACCTTGGGCAGTCATTGGGGGAATGACGATAATTTTATATGGCCTTATTGCTGCTAATGGTGTTAAGGTTCTTATTAAAGATAAAACGGATTTATCAAAAATGAAAAACTTGATTGTAGTTTCAACGATGTTAGTTATTGGTTTGGGTGGTGCATTTATTCAAATCACTTCTCAAACATCTATCTATGGTATGAGCTTAGCGGCAATCGTAGGTATTATATTAAATCAAATTTTATCCTTATTAGAAAAATAAAAAAAATTAATTAAAAAAAAGACGATGTTATGATGCATCGTCTTTTTTGATTTTCTTTTCAATAACAAATGTATAAAATAAATATGCAACAAGTAATACACCTAGTCCAATAAGTGACGGTACTAAATCTTCAATAAGTGTTGCGATAAACAAACCCACCATACCTATTATCGCAATGATTGGAACATACGGATATCCCCATGTCTTATAAGGTCTATTCATCATCGGATTTCTTTTTCTAAATAAGAATACTGAAATGAATATTAATGTATTAAAAATTAATCCTGTAAACACGACAAATGTTAATAGCTGTTCAACATTGAATAACAACAACACAAGTGACATGAGCATAGAGCCAAAGATCGCAACACTTGGTGTCTTATATTTTTCATCTATTTTTTTGAATGATTTAAAAAATGTTTGATCTAAAGACATCGCGAAATATACTCTTGGAAAGACCATAACACTTCCGTTTAAAGCTCCAAATACTGAAATCATAACCGCAACAAACACCATATACATCCCCGTTTCCCCAAAAACACTCATCATTGCGGGTATAGGTAAGATTTGACCTTGATCTGATAATACAATCAAATCATTTAATGGTATTAATCTATAAATAGAAAATGTAAATAAAACATAAATGATTGTTACACCTAAGATAGCAATAATGATTGCTCTTGGTAGATCTTTGCTTACATTTTTCATCTCACCTGATACAGTATTTAAATTTGTCCATCCTTCATATGCCCAAAGGGTTCCAACAACACCAAAGCCTATCATGGTAAAGACTTTTGTAAATGGTTCACCACCAGCTGGAATGAAATTTAAAACAACATCTTCTGTACCAAAAAACAATCCAATAATAATGATACCAATAATCGGTATAAGCTTAGCAATTAAAAAGATTTTTTGAACCATTGAACCAAATTTAACACCTAAATAATTGATCCCTGATAAAATGATAATTACACCTGCAGCAACCCATTTAATATATTCTGAGATAGGAAGTACATATGATAAAATATCACTAAAAACTATAGCTAAAAGTGCAATCGAACCACTACTTGCTAAAACAAAATTCATAATACCACTTAAAAATGCTAATTTTTTACCATAAGCTTTTCTTAAGTAAACATAATATCCGCCAGTCTCCGGAAACATAGTTCCTAATTCAGCATAGGTGAGACCAGAAAATAAAGTGATGATACCACCAATAAGCCATACTAAAAGTGATAAACCTAAAGCATAACCTACTCTTGTAAGTATTAAACTACCAAACACAAATATTCCAGAGCCAATCATAATACCAGCGATCACAGCTATACCACCGAAAAGCCCTATTTCTTTTTTTAGTTGCATAATTTTCCTCCTATTTATAAGAACATTATAAACATAACATGAAATAATATTGAAGTTCAAATTATATGCAAAAAAAACTGCATAGTTTAATGAAACTATGCAGTAATTATATAGATAAACTATTTATATTTATAAAGCAAATTCTAATACGAAATATAAAATAAATAATAATGATAAAGCATACATAACTGGATTGACTTGTTTAGCTTTCTTTTGAGCAATCATAATCACTGGATAAAATACAAATCCTACTGCAATACCAGTTGCAATCGAATAAGATAAAATCATAATAATAATTGTAAAGAATCCTGTTATAACAATCGCAGTATCTTCCCAATCAATATCTTTTAATTGCGAGAACATAAGTGTTCCTACCATGATCAAAGCCATTGCTGTTACAGGACTAAAGACAATTGCTTCATTAAATGCATCAAAGCCAACAACTACACCATTGAAAATAGATAATAACGGGTATAAAAATATAGATAATAAGAATAATACAGCAACCGTTACGCTAGTTAAACCTGTTCTACCACCTTGTTCAATACCTGTAGATGATTCAATATAACTTGTAACATTTGAAGTTCCTAATACAGCACCAGCAATTGTACCTACTGCATCAGCGATTAAAGCCTTGTCTCCACCTTCAATAATACCTTCATCATTGATCAAACCTGCTTGATTACCTACTGCCATCAGTGTGCCTGCAGTATCAAAGAAATCAACAAATAATAATGAGAAAATAACTGCTAGAGCTTGCCAACTAGAAAATAGTTCTTTAAATCCACCAAATGCTGCAAACACTGTTTCCCCAGCACCAGACCAAACACCATTCATACCTTCTGAGACGTAAGCTGGCATCATATCTACACCTAGCTCATTAAGAATTAAACCAATAATTGCAGTTGAAACCATTGCTGTAATTAATGCGAATCTAAATTTTAATGCATATAATACAACAACTAAAATCAGCCCAAATAATCCAAGTAAAACTGTTGGATGTGCTAAATTACCTAATGTTACTAATGTAGCGCCATCACCTTCAATAATACCGGCATTTTTAAAACCTATAAATGCGATGAAAAATCCGATACCTGCACCTACCGAAAGCTTTAATCCCTTAGGTATGGCATTAATAATGATTTTTCTAAGCCCAGTTAATGATATGATTAAGAATAAACCCCCTGATAACATAACAGCAGCTAAAGCAGCTTCTGGACTATAACCTAATCCAAAATTAACAAGTGTGTAGGTGAAAAATGCGTTTAAACCCATCCCTGGAGCAAGTGCCACTGGAAGATTCGCAAATAATCCCATAATTAAAGTTGCGATCGCAGCTGATACTGCTGTTGCGAAAAATACACCACCCACAGGTAATCCAGTTTTTGCTAACATAAAACTGTTGACTGGTAAGATATAAGCCATCGCTAGAAATATCGTTACCCCCGCTAATAATTCTTTTGTTACTGTAGAACCTCTTTGTTCAATCTTGAAGAATGCCTTAATTTTCTCCATTTTCTATCTCCTTTTTTTATTTTTGTATTCAATATGCATATTTTCAAAAATAAAAAAACCACAATTTTTACATGTGGTTTCTACATATGAAAACAATAAAAAAAGATGTTTTCATATCGTAGTCGCGATTTTTACGGAATCACGGTAGAAACTTGACCACCACATCTGGTCTATTATACGATATACTGAATACTTTATAATTATAACAAAGGTTTTGCTATAAGTAAAGATATGATTTATACAATATCTTCTTTTTTTAATCTTGGTAAGCTTATGCCTAATAATAAAGCCATTATGAAACTCGTTCCTATCAATATAGCTAGAAAATAGAACCAAGATTCTATAAAAAATACAGTTAAAATGCCACCATGTGCAATACTCGATTCTACATTAAATATAACTGTTAATATTGCGGATATGGTTGCTCCAAGTATAAATATATACATAAATTTCTTATCTTTTTTTTGAAAAGTTATAGCCCCTTCACTCATAAAAGATAATCCCATAAAATAATTACTTAATCCTCTTTGTCTATCCTCATTACTAAACTTATGTTTAAATAATGTCGTTGCTAGGGCAATTGATAATGGTGGAATCATCCCTGCAATCATGATTGCTGCCATCATCACATTTGGAATGCCACTTAAAATAGAACTTACACCTAAGACATACGCAATCTTATTTATTGGACCACCTAAATCATAAACCATCATGATGCTTAAGATAATAACTAAGATCAATAACGGTATGAGACTTAACTGAACATATAAAGTTCTAATCATATCATTTATCGGTGGAATGATGCTATTTACTCCTAAATATACAAAGCCAATGATTAAAGCTCCAAAAACTGGATAAATAAAAACCGGCAATAATCCTCTTGAACTCTTAAAATATCGTTTGAATATGTATGAAAAAAGTGTAATGATATATCCAGAAACAAATCCTATAATAACTGCACCTATAAATCCACTTTGTCCAAGGGTAATTAAAAGCCCACCTAAAAGTCCGATGATAAATCCAGGTCGATCAGAAATTGCATATGCAATAAAAGCCGATAACACTGGATAGACTAAAAATAATGAAGATGTCCCTATCTGGAAAAATATTTCAACATCATATGTTTGATATAGATTTAAAAACACTCCACCAACAACCGCTAGTGGAATGATATAAGTAAATCCATTCATAAATTGTTTATACATATTTGATAAAGACATATGGCTTATCCTTTAACTTGATCTAATAATTGATTGATGAGTTTTTTTGAGTCTTTAATTGCTTCTGATGTCGTAGTTTCTATGATAATTTTATCTTTAAATCTTGTTTTATCAATACTAATATCAGATGCGATAATGACACCAACTGATGATTTAATGTCAACTTCTTTAAGCTTGTTTTCAACACCTATAGCACCATTAGTCTCAACAATCATATGAACACCTAATGATTTTCCTGCTTTATCTAAACTCTCAGCTGCCATATATGTATGTGCGATACCTGTGGGACAAGCAGTCACACAAACAATTTTATGCATATTGATCTTCCTTATCAATGTCTTTTAAAACTTCAAGTACTTCTTCTTTTGTGTTTGCATTTTCAAGTGCATTTCTAAATGACTCGTGGATTAGATTTCTTGAAAGTTTAGCTAATGCTTTTAAATGCATATTGCCACCATCTTCTGGCATGCAAATAAGAAAGAATAATTTTGCATCTCTGCCATCCATGGAATCGTAATCAATACCTTCTTTTGATTTTCCAAAAGCAATCGTTGGTTCTTTAATATATTTGCTTTTCGCATGTGGTATGGCTATTTTAAAACCTATACCTGTTGTGGAAAGTGACTCTCTTATTTTAATATCTTTTATCAATTTATCTAAGTCAATGACTGCTCCTGCTTGATCAAGTAGTGTCGCAAGCTCATCAATCACTTGATTTTTTGTTTGTGCTTGTAAATCTAAATTCATATACTCTTTTTTAATTATTTTTAATATTTCCATGGTTATGATCCTTTCTACTAATGTATCATTAATTTGATTATACCAACTTAATGTTGATTTGTTAAGTCTATAAAGAGAAAAGACCTGTAATAGGTCTTTTATGCAATCGTTTTTCTAGCAAAATTACCAAATACATGTTTAGTTGGTCTAATGACCATGAAAGCATGTGGATCTGTTCTTTTGACTAGTTGAGTTAACGTATGAAGTTCATATGAAGATATAACTACATATATTAACGTTTTTTCATGATGTGAATATGCGCCTTCAACTTTCATTAAAGTTACACCACGATAAACTTTGTGTAAGATTTCATCTACCAACGCTTGTGGTGTTGCTGTAATGATATCTACCGATAAAAATTGATATGCAGTATGCATACGATCTGTTAATATGGTTGAGACAATGACTCTGATCACGGTGTATGAAATAATGACACCACCAGCAACAACCTCTCCACTTGGACCGATTTTTCCACCAACGATAAATCCACCAATAATCGCAATACCTAAATTCATAGCCATTGAGAAAAATCCAACTGATTTTCCTTTTCTAAAAGCTAAATATTGAGCAACGATATCAAGTCCACCCGTAGATGTCCCATATCTTAGAGCACCACCAGCACCAATACCTATCAGTAAACCGCCTAATACAGCTGATGTAAAAGCATGTTCAACAGTATCAAGTCCCATATCTATAATTGGCATCCAAGATAAAATAAATGCCTGTATTAAAATAGAAATAATGCTATATATCGTAAATCTGTGAGATACCCCAAACCAACCTAACAATAAGATTGGAATATTTGCGACAATGATGAATAATCCAAGAAAATGACTTCCAACATCAATATTAAAAAACACAAAGAATGCATCTCTAACAAGCTGTGCTACCCCAGGTATACCACCGGTATAAAGTGGGACTACAGACGCTTCAAGAAACCAAGATACCCCAATACCATAAATGAACGTAAAGAAGATAACAAATATGATTCTTTTAATTTCAGGATATATTTTTAATGAAAATGATTCACTTTTGAACCATAGAAATAATTTTTTCATGACTCTTCTTTAAGTATTTCTTCGATTTTTTTGTTGATATCATATCTTTCGAATAATACATACGGTTTATCTAATGTTTGTGCTTCATATTGTCCAAAAGTTGCTAATGACTCAAAACTATGATCTTCACAGCCAATTTGAGCTAAAATCTTATCTGCTGTTGATGGCATAAATGGTTGTAACAATACACCTACATAACGAACAGTTTCTAATAAGTGATATAAAACATGATCTAATATCTCTTGTTTTTCCACATCCTTGTTTAAAACCCATGGCTCGGAAACATCAATATATTTATTTGCCCATCTAGCAAGTTTTACAACTTCTTCAAGTGCATCACTAACTCTTAAGTTTTCCATATATTTTGTCATCTCAGGTAAAACTTCTAAAGCTTTTTCTGAAAGGCTTAATTCAAATGGTTCTTTTAATATAACTTTTTTAACGACTCCGTCACGATATTTATGAACCATGCCTATCGTTCTATTTACTAAATTACCAATCGTATTTGCTAAATCAGTATTATTTCTTTCAATTAAAAGTTCATGAGTAATATTACCATCTTGAGCATAAGGTATTTCATGTAGCACATAATATCTAATCGTGTCAACACCAAAATGTTTAACTAAATCATCAATGTACATAACATTACCAGTAGATTTACTCATCTTATTTTTATTGACTAATACCCATGGATGTCCAAAAACTTGTTTAGGTAATTCAACACCAATAGCCATTAATATAATTGGCCAATAAATCGTATGAAATCTTAATATATCTTTACCAATCAAATGAACATTTGCTGGCCAGTATTTATTAAAAAGTTCTGTAGGTTCCTGATCGGGATGATAACCTAGACCTGTTATATAATTTGATAGCGCATCAATCCAAACATAAACAACATGACCTTTATCAAACTCAACTGGAATCCCCCATTTAAAAGATGTTCTAGATACTGATAAATCTGGTAATGGTTCTTTTAAGAAGTTTTGAATCATTTCATTTCTTCTTGATTCAGGTTCAATGAATTCAGGATGCTCTTCAATGTGTTTTAAAAGTCTTTCTTGATATTTAGACATCTTTAAAAAATAAGCGTCTTCTGAGGTCCATAGTGGGATATCACCACTTGGTGCTTTTCCATCTATGATATCTTTTTCTAAAATAAATGATTCATCACTTACTGAATACCAACCTTCATATTTACCTAAATAAATATCACCTTGATCATAAAGTTTTTTAAAAATCGCTTGAACTGATTTTACATGATCTTCATCAGTTGTTCTAATGAATTTATCGTAACTAATGTTAACTTTATCGTAGATTCTTTTGATTTCAGATGAGATCACATCTACATATGCTTTAGGTGAGAGTTCGTTATCTTTAGCTTTTGATTCTATTTTTTGTCCATGTTCATCAGTTCCAGTTTGGAAAAACACATCATATCCTGATAAACGTTTAAATCTAGCAATTGAATCTGCTAAAATAGCCTCATAGACGTTTCCGACATGAGGTACTGCAGAACTATATGCAATTGCAGTAGTAATATAATATTTTTCTTTCATTTTTTTCCTCCTAAAAATATAAAAATCGTCCTTAAAAAACTCTAAGGACGAATCATCGCGGTACCACCTTAGTTCTAGGGTTACCTAGCACTCTTACTCTTTAACGCAGAGATACGTTTTAGCCTACATATCGACCAAAAGGCTCAAAAATCATGTTCATATCACTATGGATTCGTTTGCACCAACCACGAATTCTCTAAACCAAATCATGATACTACTCTTTTTCTCATTGCCTATCATGTATATTATATTATAAAACTTAAAAAATGCAAGTTAATTATATATTAATTTTATATGCTTTATAGACTTCGCTTTTTGTAACCCCTCTTAGTTTAGCAACTGTCTTCATAGCTGTTTTTTCATCTTGACCATCTTTAATAAATTGTTTCACGTGATCTTCTATGGATAATTCATAATTAACGGGTTCGTGGTCGCCTTCAACTAAGATTACATATTCACCTCTTGTGTCTATGTCGAGTGTTTGAACTTGTTCTAAATTAGTTCTTGTAATGGTTTCAAATAATTTTGTTAGTTCTCGAGCAAGTACAAGGTTTCTACTTCCTAATACTTGATATAAAATTTCTAAAGTCCTTTTAACTCTTAAAGGAGATTCATATAAAACAAGCGTTTCTTTTCTTTTTATATATGATTCTAAAACAGTTTTTTTATCGCCTTGTTTCTTTGGGAGAAATCCTAAAAACGTAAACGGCTGTATCACAAGACCTGATGAAACTAATGCAGCAAGGATTGCACTTGCTCCAGGTATAGATACAACATGATATCCACATTTAATAACTTCTTTGATCAATTCATATCCAGGATCATTAATACCTGGTGTCCCAGCATCTGAAATTAATGCTAGATTGTTATTGTTTCGAAGTAGATTTATGATATCTTCTTGTTTTTCTTCTTTATTAAAATCATGAAAACTTATCAATGGACGATCAATTTGATGATAATTTAATAGTGTCTTAGAAGTTCTTGTATCTTCGCATAAGATGTAATCAACAGTTTTTAGAATCTCTACAGCACGATATGTTATATCCTTTAAATTACCAATTGGTGTTGACACAATATATAATGTAGCAACCTTTTTCTGAAAACTTTGCTGTATCAATGTGAGACAACTCTTTTCGCACGTTCTCTTAAATCACGTTCATTATAAACTAAACGCATAAGTTGTTTCTTTTTAAAATCTGTGATGCCAAAATGTTCTTTAAGATCTTCTAGAAAGAAATGTTCTGTCGTATTGTAAAAATCATCCATCATAGTCACTTTTAATAAATTAAGATATACGATGTTTTTTACCGATGGACTTGTTTGTTTAAAATACTCAATCGTCTCTTCTAGATTCTTGCTTAATGTATAAGTATATTCTTTTACAATGCCATCTCCAACTTCAGCGAGCATGATATTTAAGACTCTTTGTTCGATTTCTGTAGGTTCTCCGTCTACAGCAACCATATGTATGACTAAATCTAAAAATTTAAGTTTCTCTTTTCTGCTTAATAAACTAAGTAACATGTATATCGCCTCCAAATATTTTTTTTGCTTGTTCTGTCAATTGATGTTTATCTTTATATATGATGATGGGTGGTTCTACAATGGTGTTTGTACCACCCTTTTTTACGCATTCAAATAACACGTGATTAGGTTTTTTATCAACATAAGGATGTACAAATTGTAACCTTTTAATCACTAAATCATGATGTTCAGTTATTTTAAAAATTTCTGAAATTCGCTCAGGTCTATGAATCATGAAAAATTTGCCACCGAATTTGAGTTGTTTACTCACTTTTTCGATTAAATCTTCTAACTTTAAAGAAATTTCATGTCTAGCTAAAGCTATTGAATCATCTTCATTAATGTTTGAATCCTCATCAACTTTGAAAAATGGTGGGTTACAAATGATAGCATCAACATCTTTAAAGTCTGATTCTAAATAATCCATATGTAGGACATCAATATGATGCTTTAATTCATTTAACTCTACATTTTGAACAGCTTTTAAATATCTGTTTTCTTGAATTTCAATAGCTGTGATTTTCGCTTTTGTTTTCTCACTAACATAGAGTGCTAAAGCTCCATTACCTGTACCAACATCAATCACATGTTTGATTCTGTAAGGTAGTTTAATAAAATCTTGTAATAAGACCGTATCAAGATTAAAAGCGTGGCCTTTTTCTTGTGTAATCCACAAATTAGAATTTATTAATTTTCTTTTCAAGATTTAATCCTTTTAAATTGATCAAGGGTTAACCATTCTATTAAGTCTTCTTCTTTATGTTTTACTTTGATTTTTTGTCCTAAAATGTTAACATCAATAACCAATGCTTTTCCTTTTTCAGTTTCTACAAGATCATGGTAATCTGGTAATTTATCTTTTAGTTCTGTATATGTATCATCTTCGTATTTAATACAGCATAGCAATTTGCCGCAAACACCTGATATTTTTTGTGGATTTAAAGCTAAATTTTGATTTTTTGCCATCTTAATAGATACAGTGTCAAATTCACCAATAAAAGTTGTACAACATAAAATTAAACCACAAGGACCAATGCCCCCAATCATTTTAGCTGCATCTCTTGGACCAATTTGTCTAAGTTCAATTCTAGTATGATAAACTTCGCTTAAATCTTTAACTAATCCTCTAAAGTCTACTCTACTTTCTGATTCAAAATATATTAATAGTCTTTTTCGATCAAGTGTATATTCCGCACCTAAGACTTTGATTTCTAATTCATTTTTTATAGCAAGTTTTTTTGTTGTATCTACGACACTTGGTTCAAGTGTTTGATTGTATGCATCTTCTTTGATATCTGCTTCTTCAGCAATTCTTATAATTGGCTTTAATTCACTTGTTAATTCAGATTCATCAATTTCTTTTAACATATATACTTTCCCTATTTCAATACCACGTGTTGTTTCTACAACAACTAGTTGATTTTGTTCAAGGGTTAACTGATCATATGAAAAATAGTATTTTTTTCCTGCTTCTTTAAATTGTACTAAAGCAACGTGCATGAGTTCACCTCTTCTTTTCTAATATGTAACTTAGCTCATCAAGAGCTAATTCAATATTGATATAATATGTTTGTTTCTTTATGATATCTTGAATAGATTCAATAAGATCGTGTATTTGATTTACTTTCATTTGATCACTTTGGACTTGAATGTATTCTTTTAGATATTGATAAGTTATGGGTTGATTTGCTCGATAATGAATCAAATCAACATAATATAATAAGAGTAATTCTAAGAAGTTCTTAAACACTTCTCTATCTTGTAAAACTACACCACCAAATTTATGCATAAACACTGGATATGATATATTTCTATTCCCCCAATTTTTCGCGATGTTTTCAATATATTCAAGCATTGCGATAAAATTAGGATCCTCACTTAATAAAGTTGCTTGATCAACGTCTTTAGTTAAATAAGGGGCGAGTGTAGCAATATTTTCACTTATGCCTTGTTCTAAAAGTGTCTCTTTTAAAATAAATTCGTTAACTTCTTTTAAATGAATCACTTGGCTTCTAGAAATAATCGTTTGTATAACATCTTCAATATTATCTGTTAATAAAAACCCGTAAACACCAGAACTTGATGGTTCTTCCATAAACTTAAGTAAGGAATTAGCAGCACTTTGATTCATTTTTTCTACATGATTTAAAATATAGACTCTTGGTCCTTTTACAAGTGCTGTTTTAGAAAACTCGGTTTGAAGTTGAATGATTTGTTCTTTTTTGAGCGTTAATCCATCTGGTTCAATCACCATAACATTTGATGCGATGCGTTTACTAATTTGCATCTTTAAATGTTTATTTTCTGGCTTATTTTGATTCAGTATCAAATAACTTACCTCATCAGCAAGTTGTGATTTACCGCTACCTTTTGGTCCACTAATTAAATATAGGTGCGATAAACGATTTTTTTTAATGGCTTGTTCAAAAAAGTGCAAAGCTTTCTTCATATAGTTTCCTTTATTTTCGCTAATATATTTTGTGTGATTTCTTCTATAGATTGATTTCCGTCAATGAGCACAATTCGCTTCGGATATAATTTAGTTATTTCTAAGTAGCCTTTACGAACTAAATCATGAAAGTCTTTTGATTCTTGATCAAGACGATCATATTTATCTCTGCCTTCAATTCTTTTCATGCCTATTTTTGGATCTAAATCAATATAAAAAGTTAAATCTGGCATATGTATGGTTGCATATTTATTAATGCTTAATACAAAATCAAATCCTAGTTTTCTAGCATATCCTTGATATGCAAGCGAACTATCTAAATATCTATCACAAAGCACTATATTACCTTTATTTAGATTAGGAATAATAACTTCATCTAAATGTTGTGCTCTAGCTGCAGCAAGTAAAAGTGCTTCTGTGTATGGTGTTACACCTTCGTATTTTGGATTTAATATGATATCTCTAATCGCTTCAGCAATCATTGAACCACCAGGTTCTCTTGACTTAACGACTGGATGTGTTTTAACTAATGCATCAAAAATATTTTGGATTAGCGTTGTTTTGCCTGTTCCTTCTCCACCTTCAAATGTGATAAACATGTCTTTTCCCCTTTGTTAGTAATATATTTTTAGTAAATACAATCCTCTAGCTTCAGCAGTTTTACCTGCTAGATGTCTATCTTGTGTTTCTAATATGTCTTTTATAATATCTGGTTTTTTACGATGAAGTCCAATTTGAATAAGTGTGCCCATCATTGATCGAACCATATATTTTAAGAAACTATTTCCATGAAACGTAAATATGTAGTGTTTCTTTGTTTCTTTCAAATCAATTTTATACATTGATTTAATGGTTGGTTTACCTTTAACAAGTTGACAAAATCCTCTAAAATTATGTGTGCCTATGAAAAAAGGTATGGCTTTTTTTATGGGCTCTATATCAAGATTTTTAATATATACTTCGTAGTTTGCATTAAAAACTGTACTTGGTTGTTTTGCGATCACGTAACGATATTTTTTTGATTTTGCACTATGTCTTGCATGAAAATCATCAGAGACAATTTTAATAGATTTTATTCGAATATCTAATGGAAGTCGATCATTTACTCTTAACCAATTATCTAATTCCATGTTTAAGTCACTATCATAATGGAATGTTTGTGCTATAGCGTGAACACCTTTATCGGTTCTTCCTGCACTATGAATCTTTATCTCAGTTTGAGTCATAAGTCTAAAAGCTTTTTCAATAACAGCTTGAATACCTAATGCATTTGTTTGACTTTGAAATCCATGATACTTCGTTCCATCATAACTAACTACTGCTAAATAACGCATGTTATATCACTCTCAAATAAATGACTAGAGCAAGTACTAGAGTTGCTATGATAATGGTTAATATATCTTTAAGTGAAATAATATACTCATCAATTCTTGTTCTTTTAGCACCTATAACATATCCTCTTACTTCCATTGCATTGCCTAAATCCTCTGATCTTTTAAAAGAAATGACAAATACAGGGATAAGTAAGGAAATAATTTGACTAATTTTTTCTTTAAAGGTACTTTCTTTAAAATCAACACCACGTGAAGCTTGTGCTTTCATGATTTTTTCAGTTTCTATGAGTAGTGTTGGAATATATCTTAAGGTTAAAGATAACATCATAGCAATCATATCTACTGGTACCTTAACAATCTTTAGAGGTTTTAACAATGCTTCAATACCATAGTTAAGATCAGTTGTCATGGTTGTAAATGTTAATAATGAAGTTAAAATGATAACATTTGTAATTCTTAAGAAAATAAATCCCGCTCTTAATAAACCTTGATCATATATTTCTATAGTGTATGATGTTAGTTCTACGTAAGGTAGAATTGCTTGTAAAAAGAAAACAATAAAAACAGCTAAAAAGAAGTATAGAATTCTAAATTTAATATATTTTTTTGTGAAATTATAAAATACTAGAAATAAAATAATAGCTGCTATACTCGTTACTGAAATGTACATATCAAATGGCCCTGCGACCATTTGTCCTGTTTTAACATAAAACAGTTGAATCACAAAAGTGAATGTTAATAAGAAAACGATTGGTTTAAGTCCATTTAACACCTTTTTTAATGGCACTTTAGAAGAAATCGTTAATCCTATAACAAGTACTAAAAGTACAATCATAGAAAAAAGCGGTGTTAAATCTGATGAAACTGGTATTAAAAAAGTTGCAACTAACAAAATAACTAAACTAAATAATTTGATTCTTGGATCTAGTTTATGTAACCAAGAATCACCTGCAATATATTGCCCAATTGTAACATTATTCATGATTAGCCTCCTTTAAATAAGATAGAAGACTATCAAAGTCATATTTCGGCTCATATGGTAACCCAATTTCTTTTTCCAAATGTTTTAATATTTTTAATGGGGTTGGAAGTTCTAAATGAAATGATTCAAAATTGGGATGCTCAAATAAATCTTCTTTTTTCCCATCAAATACGATATGCCCTTTATCCATTACAATAACACGTTTTGCATATTCAGAAACAATATCCATATCATGAGAGATTAAAACAATAGACTTATGCTCAATTTCATGTAAATCCTTAAATATCTTCATCAAGTCTTTTCTACCTTTAGGATCAAGACCTCTAGTAGGTTCATCTAGTACTAATATTTTAGGTTCCATAGCTAGAATACCAGCTACTGCAACTCTACGCATTTGACCACCACTAATTCTAAATGGTGATTGTTCATATAGCTCTGGTAAAATACCTACTATGGTTGCTGCTTTTTTTGCTTTTTCTAAAGCTTCTTCTTCAGTTGATTTAAAGTTTTTAGGTCCAAACATAATATCTTTAATAATTGTTTCTTCAAATAATTGATATTCTGGAAATTGAAAAACAAGACCAACTTTTTGTCTTAAGTGATTGATCTTTTCTTTTTTTCGAGGTGGTAATATTTGTCCTAAGACATTTACTTCACCTTGTGTTGGTAATAAAAGTGCATTCATATGTTGTACAAGTGTTGATTTTCCACTACCTGTATGGCCAATGATTGCAACAAACTCATCTGCTTCGGCTATATTTAAATTAACGCCACTAAGTGCATCATAATTTACTTTTATACCTTTGTATTGATATCCTACGTCTTTGAATTGAATGCCCATAATGCGTCCACAATCCTTTTACTAATCTTTTCATCCTTTAATGCTTCATTATAAACACCTAATTCAAATGGCAATTCTAAATGTGAAGACTTAAGGATTTCTTCTTCTTGAAAAACTTCTTTAGGAGTTCCTTTTAAAATCAACTCACCACTCTTTAATACGATAAGCTCATCACTTTGTGTGGCAAACGATAAATCATGCGTTATCGTTATAATTGTTTTATGGTAATCCTTATTTAATTTTTTTATCAAATTAACAATATCATGCGTTCCTTCAGGATCTAGCATAGAAGTTGCTTCATCTAAAATTAAAATATCCTGTTCCATCGCTAAAGCTCCAGCAATCGCAACTCTTTGTTTTTGACCACCAGATAATTGATGTGGTTCTTTGCTTAAAAAATCTTGCATACCAACAAGATTCGCATAATAGTTTATTTTTTCTACCATTTCACTGTGAGGAATTCTTTGATTTTCCAACCCAAACGCAATGTCGTGTTTTACAGTGACACCAACAAATTGATTATCTGGATTTTGGAAAACAATACCTATTTTTTTTCTTATATCTAATAAGTTTTCATCATTTAATAATAGATCATCAATCTCTATAGTTCCTTTTGATGGCGTTAATAAACCTACCAAAAGTTTGGATAAAGTTGATTTACCTGATCCATTATGCCCTAAAATTGATACCCATGAGCCTTTTTTAATGTTAAAAGTAACATCTCTTAGTGCTTCATCATGACCATTATATGAAAAACTTACATCTTTGACTTTGATCATCTTTTCACCTACATTTCATTCTATAATATTATACCATCAAAAGCATACTTAATAAAGACAAAGCTATGAGAAGATGTACTTTTTTAAAGCCTAGATTAATGATGTATTTTTATGATTTTTAATAATTGTTTATATAATAAAGTAAAAAACTTTCGTTTTTATGTTTTTTTCTTTATAATGGTTATGAGAATATAAGAGGTGAAAAACATGGTTAAACATTTAAAAACAGAAGAATTTAAAAAGGAAGTCTTAGAAAGTGATGTACCTGTGCTTGTAGACTTTTGGGCAAAATGGTGCAGTCCTTGCTTAAGAGTTGCTCCAATATTAGAAGAACTTAGCAAAGAAGTTGAAGGCAAAGCTAAAATTTGTAAGCTTGAAGTTGACGAAGAATATGAAATTGCTGATGAATATGAAATTATGAGTATTCCTACAATCGCAGTATTTGTCAATGGAGAAATTAAGGAACAAGTTTTAGGTGTGCAGTCAAAACAAGCATTACTAAGATTACTCGGCATATGAAAGATGTTGTTATCATAGGTGTAGGTCCTGCTGGAATTTCAGCTGCTATTTATTTGAAAAGAGCTGGTGTGAATCCGGTGGTCATTGGAAAAGATTATGGTGCACTTAGTGACTATCCAGAAAAAATAGAAAACTATTATGGATTTGGAAATCCTATTTTAGGAGAAGATTTAATCCAAGAAGGTATTAATCAAGCTAAAAGGCTTGATATAGAGATTATCCAGGATTCAGTTATTTCTTTAGATCAAAAAAATGATGCATTTACAATCAAAACTTTTTCTCATAAACTTACAACAAAAGCGGTTATTTTAGCAACAGGAAAGAAAAGGATGACCATGTCCATTCCTGGATTTAATAAATTCAAAGGCAAGGGCATAAGTTTATGTGCAACATGTGATGGTTATTTCTTTAGAAGGAAAAAAATCGCAATCATTGGTTGTGGACCTTACATGGCACATGAATTAGAATTTTTAAGTCAAATCAATCAAAATATTACAGTATTTACAAATGGAGAAACATTATTAGAAGATGTAAGTTTTCCAGTTGTAAACACAAAAATTTCTAAGTTTATTGGTGAAGATAAATTGACTTCTATCGAAACTATAGATGGTAACATTTATGAAATTCAAGGGGCATTTGTTGCAATTGGAGCACCAAGTTCTATTGATTTTGCTACTAAATTAGGAGTTATCGTAGAAAAAAATAGTTTAGTAGTTGATCAAAACTACCAAACTAATATAGAAGGTTTATTTGCTATTGGCGATGTTATAGGTGGTAAGTTACAAATTGCAAAAGCTGTCTATGATGGCATGATGGTAACTGATCACGTTAAAAAGTATATCAAATCATTATAAAACACAAACCATCACGAACGAGTCGTGATGGTTTTTACTTTTGTGAAAAAATATATATATTTTATGACATCCACCAGAATAATCAATATTTTCAAAGATATTGACTCAACAAGCAAGAATGATGAAAGTAATATAATATCAACAAATATCATTAGCTGCCATTTTTGTTTTCTAGTCATCGCTTTTTGTTCTACAAATGTTTTAAGGTATTTATGATATAGTTTTGTATCTGTGAACCAAACATGGAATTTTTCTGAACTTTTTGAAAAAGCATATAATGTTAATAGTAAAAATGGAGTTGTTGGTAAAACTGGTAATATAATACCTATAATACCCAATACTAAACTTATAAATGCAATAATGATATAAAAAATCTTTATCATTTTGATACCAAACGTTTTTCGCCTTCTAGTTCTACGATAGGTTTAATATTTTGTGTCACTTCAAGTGTACCTAAATATTCTCCATTTTTGCTTCTAACAGCGAAATATCTAATATATACAAACATATCTTTCATACGAATCCAGAAATCTTCATTGTCTTTTTCACCAGATTTAAAACTCTCAACTATCTCTTCAACCACGTGAACTGATTGAGGCGGGTGACACATATTAACATGTCTACCTATAATAGTTTTGGGACGATCAAATATACGTTCTTTACCTTGTGTAAAGTACTTAACATGTCCTTCATGATCAACAAATGTCATATCTAATGGTAATGTGTTGAGTAATTGGTTTAACACTTCTGGTGATAAACTACCAGCATCAAATTTAACTTCACCTGTTATGTGTTCTTCTTCGACTGTTTCATCAGATTCTGCTTTCTTCCATGATGCTTTTGGTTTTTCTAAAAAATAACCAATTTCATCTGAAGAACTATCGACTAATACCCAATCAAAAAATGATAGAGTTTCAATTAATAATGGCATTAATATATTATTTTCTTTAAAAATCATATCTCTGATTTTTAAAATAACTGCATTCATATCTTTTTTAATTTTTACTTCATCAAGGTTTATATTAGATAGTTGTTGTTGAAGAGATTTAATTTCTGCTCTAACTTCATCATCTACTGCCCACATGACTTTTGGTGGTGCATCAATTCCTTTTTTCTCTAAATTTGGAAAAAACAGATATTCTTTTCTTGCATAGTGGTTATGAATTTCAGCTAGTCTATCTAATCCAACTCTAAGCATCAATTGATCTTGTTTACCTTTAAGTTCAAGATAAGGTTCTATTTCTTCTTTAATCAGTGTTTCAATTTGTTCATTTTCGGCAAGAAATACTTGAATTGGATGTCCCGGTGTTTCTTTTGGTCCTTTTATTTGATGGATATCAGATATAGCACCCTCAAATACAGCAGCGTGTACGTCGCATAATCTTTGAACCTCGTTAATTGTCATACCCTCTTTAATTAAAGCTTGTTCCATCTGAGATATTTCTTGTGTAGTTACATCTTCAAAATGTTCTTTAAATTTTGCTCTAGCATTTTCAAAACTCTCACCTTCATGTAGACTTCTAATGATATCTTTTAATAACTCTTGTCTTTTAGCACTATAATTATTTATAAATTCACTCATTACTTATTCTCCTTTAATTGTAAAGCCTTCTATTTTTAATTTTGAAACTATTTTGTCAATACTTATGTTTTTCATTTTTGAACCTTTATTAAGGTTCATTATTTTACCAACTGTTGAAAGCATTATTGGCTTAATTATATCTGTAAAACCTAAATCATATAATACATCTTTTAATTCTGGATATGTTTGAATGATACTATATATAGAATCATCTAGATTAATTTCTTTCACTATACCACTCTCCTGACACGCAAATTATATCAAAGTGGAAATTATTTGTCTAATGATATTGTAAGTTTTCATATACATTATAAATAACAAAAAAGATCTTGTAGAGAAATGCTCTACAAGATCTTATTCTTTATTTTTTTTATAAATTATGATGCAGCATATTTTCCTGCAACATACCCACTAGACCATGCCCATTGAAGATTATAACCACCACATAGTGCATCTATATCTAGTACTTCTCCAGTAAAGTATACCCCTTTAGATATTCTTGACTCTAAACTCATTGAATCTACATCATTTATATCAATACCACCTGCAGTAACTTGTGCTTCATCAAATCCTTTACTACCGATGATTAAAAATCTCCAATCAAATAACAAATTGATTAATTTGCTCATTAACTTTCCTGGAATGTTTTCAACATATTCATTAAAGTTTTTTAATCCAGTTTCTTTTAAAATTGGATGTATGAGCTTTTTCGGTATAAGTCCTATCAAAGCCATTTCAATGGACTTACCTTGTTGTGATTTAAATCTCATAATTAGATCTTTATATTGCAGATTTTCTATAAGTTTAACTTTAATATAAGCTTTTTGTTTAGACTCTAATAATTCGTTTGCTTTTCTAGATATTTGTAAAATTGTTGGACCAGATATGCCATATTTAGTGAACAAAACATCCCCAAATTCAACATGTATAGATTGATCTTGATAAATTAATTCCACCTTAGCTTTGACTTTTACACCATCCATTTGTTTGAGATAAGGATAGTCTAATTCTAGCTTAACTAAAGCAGGAAACACATTTGTGATATGATGACCAAAACTTTTTGCAAACTGATAGCCCATGCCATCGCTTCCACTTTTTGGAAGTGCCATACCACCAGTAGATATAATAACCTTGTCTGCATAAAACGTTTTAGATTGTGTTTCTATCTTGTATCCATTGTTGTGCTTAGTTACATAATTAACTAATTGCTCGTAATTAACTTGAATACCAAGTCTTTCTATTTCATATGCTAACACTTCAACAATGCTAGATGCTTGTTCTGAAAGTGGATAAGTCTTTCCTTCTTCTTCAATTCTTGGTACTATGCCAAGTGTCTCAAAAAATTGCAAGGTTTTTTCTGGACTAAATTGTTCAAAAACATGTTTGACAAAAGTTGGATGATTATAGTGATGTTCAGTTGCATCTACATTTGTAAAATTACATCTACCATTTCCTGTTGCTAAAATTTTTCTACCAATCTTTATATTTCTTTCTAAAATGTATACATCAGCTCCATGATTTTTAGCGGAAATTGCAGCTAATAATCCACTTGCTCCTGCACCAATTACACAGACTTTATTTGCCATATTATCACTCCATATCATATTTATTATAACATATATTGAAGCTTAAAAATAAAAGAAAAAAGCTCAAACATAGACTGTATGAGCTTCAAATATTTAGGTTAAAAATTTGTATCTAATTAACGCTGATATAATCATCAGTGCTACAAAAACTATAGAAAGCCACCCTAGAATAAGTCCTGTGAATGTAACTAGTAACAATCCGAAAATTGAATTTAAACTTACAATACCGTTCATTATGCTTTTATACAACTCTTGTTCATTTTTTGCAAATAAACTTAGTGATGTATAAACAAAATGTACTGCTGTTAGTAATACAATACAGATTATAATAATATTTCCGAAAAGTAGTATATCTTTGGAAAACATACCTTCAAAACCTGTAATACTTATTCCATCAACATCAAACATTGGGAAAAATAGACAAGATATCATACCAGCTACAATCAAAAACTGTAATATTTTAAATTTCATATATTATAATTTTGTATCGTCAACTTGATCTAGATAAGTTCTAATTGGTTTTACGATCTCTTTAACTGTACCTTTAATAAATGGGTTTTTCAATTTTGCAGATTCAACAAGTTCTACAAAACTCTTAGAACCGCCTAATTTACAAAGATTTAAATAACTTTCAAGAGCTTTTTCACGATCTTCTTGACTCATAATCCAATATTGGAATGCACACACTTGAGCAAGTGTGTAATCTATATAATAAAATGGCGAACCAAAAATGTGACCTTGTCTAAACCAAAATGTACCTTTGTCTAAGAATGAATCATCTCCATAGTCCTTAAATGGCATATATTTTTGTTCTAATCTTCTCCACACTGCTTTTCTTTCATTAGGTGTTAATTCTGGATTTTGATAAATTTCATGTTGGAACTCATCGACTAACACACCATAAGGTAAAAATGATACAGCGCCAGCTAGATGATTAAATTTATATTTTTCAGTGTCTTCTAAAAAGAATTGATCAATCCATGGCCATGCTAAAAATTCCATACTCATTGAATGTATTTCTGCTGCCTCCATTGTAGGCCAACGATATTCTGCCAATAAATCTCTACTTGAATATACTTGGAATGCATGTCCAGCTTCATGAGTTAATACATCTACGTCATGTGAAGTACCATTAAAGTTAGCAAAAATAAATGGTGACTTATATTCTGGAATATATGTACAATATCCTCCACCTTGTTTACCAGGTTTACTATCTAAATCAAGTAAATCACGATCCACCATAAAGTTAAAGAATTCATCAGTTTCTCTACTCATTTCACTATACATTGTTTTAGCTCTTTCAACTAACCAGTCTCTATCACCTTTAGGTGTTGGATTGCCTGATAAAAATGATAGTGCTAAATCATATGATTTAGGTTTTTCAATACCTAATCTTTTAGCTTTTCTATCTGTTAATTCAGTCACTAGTGGTACAATGTCTTCATAAATTTGATCACGATATTTCTTTACATCTTCAAAATTATAGTCTGTACGACCAAATCTGTCATACCCTAATTGTACGAAATTTTCATATCCTAATGTCTTTGCAATATGATGTCTCACTTTAACCATATCATCATAAATACGGTCAAGTTGTGCTTCATTCTCTTCAAAAAATTTAGAGACAGCTAGCTGTGCTTGATGTCTGGTTTCTCTATCCTTATCTTGAATAAAAGGAGCCATTTGACTTAAGTTATAGATACCATCTTTGAATTTGATTTCCGCAGATGCTATTAATTTACCATACTCAGTTGATAGTTTGTTTTCCTTTTGCATATCGGGAATAATTTCAGGTTTAAAAGTCTTTTGAGCTAATTCAGCACGCTTAAAAATAAGTGATCCGAGTTCTTCTTCAAGTTCTTTTCTATACTTAGACTTAAGTAGTTTTAGATTAAATGTATGTTCATATTGTTGTAAAAATGGTCCATTTTCATCGAAAAACTCTTGTTCTTTTTCATAAAATTCATCTTTAGTATCTAAACTGTTTCGAATAGAAACCAATACTGCTAGTGATCCGATTTTATCATTGATCTCAAAAATTTTATGAATTGCTTTTTTTTCTACCTCAAGTGTTTGGTCTGTTCCAATTAGATTTAACTCTTGTTCTAAATCTTTTTTTACCTGATCTAGATCAGGTCTTTGGTATTTATATTCGCTAAATTTCATAAGTTATCCTCTTCCTATCTTTTACTTAATATTATAACATGTTATATATCTACAGTATAGTTAATACTTTAAGAATAGTTTTGTTGCTTTGGTTTTTATGATATATACAAACGGAATTGTTAAAATTACTGATAATGCTGTTAATAAGATTATACTAACTTCAAGAGAAATATAATCACTGATAAAGTAATAAGCAACACCAAATGTAATAAGCACACCGAATGTACCAAAGATACCTAAAAACGCACCAGCGCTTTGTTTAATAACTTCAGTTTCATTTTGAAAGTCAAATTTTGGAAGATATAGATTAATCACTGCATCTAAACAAGATGTTAATATTGAGAATGCTATAATTAATAACATTAACAAAATAATGTTAACAAATGGTATAGATAATGAAATACCTAGCATGATTAAACTCGTTATTGCAATAGGTAATATGAGAATTAAATTAAATACAATTTTTGAGAACATCACATAAGAAGCGGATATAGGTAGACTTTTTAAAATCCACAGATTTTTGCCTTCTAAAGACAAACTAATAGCAGGTGTATAAGTCATACCAATAACAAATCCAAAGACGACAATGAGCATGATTTCTGCGTTTAGAGCAAATCCTAGTTCTTGTGATAGCATGCCCTCAACATCTGCTTTAAAGATAAGACTTGCAATCGCTAAAACAACTAACATGACTAGTCCAACACCTGAATTAAGTGCATATAGCGCGCTTCCAAAAAACTTCTTAAATTCTTTTTCTACTAAACTTTGAACAACTGGTTTTTGTTGGTAAGATAATTTTTTTTGTTTATAAATGATATGGCTTCTGATACCTCTTTTATTCGTAAACTCTGCTAGCTTTTCTATAAAGTAAATTGCTATGCCAAATATAAGGATATGAGATCCAATTAACCAAAGCAAATCTAGTAATGAATTTTCATAAACTGCTTGATTAAACCATTTAAATGGTGGATAATATTTTGTTATATTTGTGAATAAATCTATCTGTCCCGTTAATGGATTAACTGTTGTATTACTCATTGATGTAGACAAAGCCATAATCCCTATAAATACGATAACCATAATGATCAGATTGATAATCTTGCTATATCTTAATTTTGATGTGAATAATGAAATACCTAATGATAACAAGGACATCACTATTGTAGGAATCAATGGAATTAAAAGAAAACCGATGATATAAATCAATAAACTTAAAATATTGAATCCTTCCCAATAAAAGTATGCAAACATAATAGGTAGTGCGATAATAAAATTAACAAAATAGATCATTGTCAATAGCACAACTAATTTAGAAATAAATAGTTTCCTAGAATGTATAGGTAATGGTGCTAAAATATCATAATCTTTATAGTAAAACAAATACCCACTTGCTCTAAGTAAAACTGAAATCATGGAAAAAGCAAGTGCGTAAACAGTTGAAAAACTAATCAATAAATGTGTTTGATTAATTTCTTTAAGCATACCACCTAGGTCAAAAAACATATACCCAAATGTAGCTATCAATGCGCCTATCGCATAAACGATAGCCAGTCCAATAAGTATTGCTTTTGCTTTATTCTTTTTTAAATCAAATCCAAAAAATCTCTTAAAGGAAAAATTGTTTTTTAATTGAATCTGTATTAATCTTGATAATTTCATGATTCTTTAGCTATCTCCATAAAGATACTTTCTAAGGATTGATTAGATATAATTTCTTCTGTTAAGCCTTGTGCTACAATTTTCCCTTGTTTTATGATTGCAACTTTGTTACATAATTTTTCAACGACTTCTAAAACATGTGTAGAAAAGAATATGGCTGTTCCATGATTTACCATATCTTTAAATACTTCTTTTAATAAGAAACTTGCTTTAGGATCTAACCCTACAAATGGTTCATCTAATAGTAATAACTTAGGTTCATGTATAAGTGCACTAATGACAACAATTTTTTGTTTCATCCCGTGTGAATATGATGAAATTGGATTTTGTAAAACATCCGAAATTTCAAACATATTCGCATATTTTTCGATGAGTTCTCTTCTTCTATCTTGATTCACCTGAAAAACATCTGCTATAAACTCTAAATATTGAACACCAGTCAGTGATTCATATACATCCGGGTTATCAGGAATATATGCAATTTGCTTTTTGACTTCTAAAGGTTCTTTTATTATTGATTTACCTAAGACTGTAATATCGCCTTCATCAAAATCAATAATCCCACAAATTGATTTTAGGAGTGTTGTTTTTCCAGCACCATTGTGTCCAACAAAACCATAAATATCACCTGCTTCAATTTCTAGATTAATCGTATCACAGGCTTTTTTAACACCATCATAACTTTTTGACATATTCTTAATTAATAACATATAAATGCCCTCCGTTTCATTTCTTCCATCTATATTGTATCACTTTTATTAATATTTGTGAATAATTTTTTATAATTTTTTATAATTTTAAATGATTTATTTGTTTTTGTGATATAATAAATGCAAATAGGAGGTACATTTATGTTTAAAAGTAGCAGGGAAATACGTGTTCAAACTTGGAATCAACTAAAAATATCTTATTGGTCTGTTTTGGTAGCCACTCTCATTGTAATTGCTGTATCAACTGCAAGTATGCCACTTGTCTTTATCTTAGTTGGACCGATGCTTGTTGGTCAATCTTATTACTTATTAGATGTTGCACGAAATAATAGCGAAGGTAAAAACTTCGAACTACTTATTGAAGGATTCAAAAAGAGTTTAGTCACTTCTATAGTTGCAAATATACTTATTGGTATCTTTGTTTTCTTATGGGCATTATTATTAATCATTCCTGGAATCATTAAATATTATGCATATAGTATGACCCATTATATTATCGCTGATAATCCAGATATTGATTTTCTAGACGCCATAAAAGAAAGTGAAAAACTGATGAAGGGGCACAAATTTAGACTCTTTGCATTGCAGTTTAGTTTTATTGGTTGGTTTCTATTAGGTGTGTTGACATTTGGTGTTGGTTTATTTTTCGTTTATCCATACTATCAATTAGCACATGCTAATTTCTATTTAGATATTAATCCTAAGAAACAAGTTGTCCTAGATCTAGATTTTGAATAATCATTTTTATTAAAAAAGAAAAGCACGATTTTTAAAAATCATGCTTTTTTTATTTACCAAATATAATGAACCGGATCTTTAATATATTTATTGTAAATTTCTTCAACTGCTTTCATTTGATCCTTTGTTAAAGGAGGTAGTAATGTTGCGTTTACATTATCATAGACGTATTCTGGCTTACTAGCACCAGGAATAACCGTTGATACTGCATCAAACATTAATATCCATCTTAAGGCAATAGCTGTTAAATTGTTAGTGTTAAATACTTTTTTCAGTTCTTCAACTGCTTCAAGTCCTTTTGAAAACTCTACACCAGAGAAAGTTTCACCTTTATCGAATGCTTCACCGTTTCTATTGAATGTACGATGATCATCTTTTCCAAAAGATGATTTGTTTGTAAATTTACCAGTAAGAAGACCACTAGCTAAAGGAACTCTTACGATAATACCAACTTTTTTCTCTTGAGCAATTTTAAAAAACTGTTCAATAGGTCTTAATCTAAACATATTAAAGATGATTTCAATGGCATCAACGCCTTCATAGTCCATGGCTTTTAAGCCTTCTTCAATACGTTCTACACTGACACCATAATGCTTAATTTTACCTTCTTCTTTAAGTTGATCTAACAACTTAAATACTTCAGGCATATAATATACATCAGTAGGTGGGCAATGTAGTAATACCATATCTAGTGTTTCCATATCTAGATTTTTTCTGCTATCATCAATAAATTTTCTTAAGTTTTCTTCAGAATAGCCTTCTTTTGTTTGTTTTTCTAATCTTCTACCTGTTTTAGTAATAACAAATGGTCTTTCATTAATCGTCTTAATAAATTTACCAATTGTCTTTTCACTCATACCGCCTTGATAAACATCAGCTGTATCAAACAAATTAATGTCAGTCTTAATGGCAGCATCTAAAGTTTTTATTGCAATTTCTTCATCAAATGGATCTCCCCATTTTGACCCTAATTGCCATGTACCAAGTGAAATTTCTGATACTTTAATCCCTGTTTTTCCAAAAGTTCTAAATCTCATTTTATTCACTCCTTATACTCTTAATTATACACGATTTTGTTCTAAAATCATATGTTCTAAAATTCCATGAGGAATTTCAAGACTTGTTTGTGATGTGTTATCATCATATATTTTATCCACAAATTCTGGATGATCAATAAATGGATTTCGATTATTTTGATATGAATATATGACTTCATTTCTGTTTCTTTCAAAATCATCAACTGGATCTAATCCATGCCACTCTAATAATACTTCGAGTTTGCCCATTTCATATGTAGTTCCTTCGTTAGCATTAATTAAAGACAATTCATCATACATAATATCCATGTAAAATAAAATTCTTGCAATATCACCTTTGACTTCATCTCTAGGTTCATAAGTTTGTGGAGTTGTTTCATTTCCAAAATACTTGTTACCTCTAGAAGAATTATAACTAGGATCAGAAGGTTTTAGGTTATGTATATCTGAAGACATAGTTGTATCATAGCCTAACAATGATTGTGGCCATACATGTTCTCTGTTCCACACACAGGTTCCTCCTGCACAATCCCACTCATTACTTATAGACTCCCCAGAGTATACTAGAATAACATTATTTGAATTATTAGGGTCAGCATCAGTTTCATCTAAAATATATCTAGCTGCATCATAAGAATAATACTTATAGTCACTAATCAAATTATTTAGAAAACTTATTAAATCAAGACCATATAATCCATCTGCACCTTGATAATAACCCGTATAAACATATGGATCATCTTTTGCTTTAAATATCGCGTTTAATACTAAATGAGAAGTGATCACTTGATCAAAGTCAAATGGAGCTGTTGATCCTTCTTTTCTCCACTCTACAAAATCAAAATCGTCTTTTTCTGGATTATCTAAAGCGATAACATCACCATGTTTCACTGATAATGTGTCAATAACAGTTGATCCATCAAGTAGTTCCACTTGATAAACATTTCTATCATAATAAATGTCTAGTGTTAAATCACCATTTTCAATCACTTTACCAGCTAAGATACTTACATTAGTATTTAATGTATATCCTGTCTGATTGACTGGATTTATCACTATATTATCTCCAACTTCACTTAATATGACTTTCGAATCAGATAACGTATATTCATCATTTTCTAAATTTTGTAAATAATAGTTTATTGTATAAGTTGTTTCAATCACTTGATTTTTACCAATCACAGTAAATGATAAAACTTGTGAAAATTTCGATCCATAATTATCAACAGTAAAAGTCACATCAACCACTGTATCGTCATCTGGTCTATTAACTGTCCCGAAATAATCGATAACAGAAGGTTGATCACTAATCCATGATATTTTTATATTTGAATCTAAGGATGATTCTAAAGGAAAGTTTAAACTTTTTGTCACATGATTTTGGTTATCACTTTCTTGATAACCAATTTCTATAGATTCAATAATTTCTTCAGTTGTATAAGATGGATTGCTTTCTTCGCATCCGATCATAAAAAATAATACCAAAACGAAACTTAATATTTTTAGATATTTCATCATCGTAAACCTCTTTTCTCTAAGTCCACTTGCATACCTATTGTAATATGTTTAAGAAAAAATGACAAGTTTAAAAACTACATATTACTTCTAGAAAAAAAACAAGCCGAAGCTTGTTTGTATAATTATACGAATTCAATAATAGCCATTGGCGCAGCATCGCCACGTCTTGGAACTGTTTTAATGATTCTTGTATAGCCACCATTTCTATCTTGGTATCTTGGTCCAAGTTCAGAAAATAGCTTTTGTAACGCATCTTGACCTTCTTTGACTTCTTCAGGACGAACGGTTTCAGCTGCTTGTCTTCTTGCACTTAAGGAACCATCTTTAGCTAAAGTAATCATTTTATCAGCAAGTTTTCTTAATTCTTTTGCTTTAGCTTCTGTAGTAACAATTCTTTCATTAATAATGATGTCAGTTACTAAGTCACGTAATAAAGCTTTTCTTTGATCGCTATTGCGTCTTAATCTACTATAAGCCATGATTTACTCCTTCTCTTCATCGTCTAAATGAAATTTTGATTCTTTGTTTGAAGAATTCTTAAATTCTAGACCATGCTCTAATAATTTTTCTTTCAATTCTTTAAAAGATTTTCTACCTAATGATCTAAATCTCATTACGTCTTCTTCTGATTGACTAACAATCTGTGCAACTGTTGAAATACCTGAACGTTTTAAACTATTGTATAGTCTTACAGATAAATCTAATTTGTCAATTGTTAATTCTAGTTTTTTATTAACTGGCTCTTCTTCTTGTTCATAAATGAAATCAGACTCTTGAGCTTGCTCACTAATTTCAACGATAACATTGAAATAATCAATAAGCATTTTTGATGCTAATGCAAGCGCATCTTTTGCTTCTATAGCACCATTAGTTTCAATATCTAATGCCAATTCATCATTATCTCTTAATGTTTTTTCAACATGATAAGACACACGACTTACTGGTGTGTAAATTGAGTCAATTGGGATAACACTTTTTTCATTTCTAGTAAATGCTTTATTTTTTTCAGCACTCACATAGCCTACGCCTCTTCTTACAGTAACTTCCATAGAAAGTCTACCTGAATCAGCTAAATTTGCTATCTCTTGATCTGGATTGACGATTTCAACACCATCAACATGATTAAAATCAGCAGCAGTAACTTTACCTGCTCCGACCATATATAATTCAAGTTTTTGTTCAAATTCAGGATCCGTTGAGTCAACCTTAAAAATTACTTTTTTCAAGTTTAACACAATACCCATAACATCTTCATAAACACCTTCGATAGTTGAGAACTCATGTTCAACACCATCGATTTTAATGTTTACAATAGCTGCGCCTGGTAATGATGATAGTAAAACTCTACGAAGTGCATTACCTAAAGTAATACCATACCCACGATCTAATGGCTTAATGACAAAGCGTCCTTTATGCCCATCTTTTGAAATTTCTTCAACTGCGGTTGGTTTTTCGAACTTTAAATCTTTCACTAGTTACCCCTCCTTAAGATTATCCACGTGGACGTTTAGGTGGTCTACATCCATTGTGTGGTACTGGTGTTACATCTCTAATTGCAGTAATTTCCAATCCTGCTGCTTGCAATGAACGAATAGCTGCTTCGCGTCCTGGACCAGGTCCTTTAACTGAAACTTCTACTCTCAACATGCCATTATCCATTGCTGATTTAGCTGCAGCTTCTGCAGACATTTGTGCAGCAAATGGCGTTGATTTTTTACTTCCCTTGAAACCTAGTGCACCTGCACTGCTCCAAGCAATAGCATTTCCATCAACATCTGTGATTGTTACAATTGTATTGTTAAAAGTTGTATGAATATGTGCAACACCAAGGGGAATATTTTTTCTTACTTTACGTTTAGTTGTTTTTTTACGTGCCATGATTTATTCCTCCTTATTTCTTCTTACCAGCAATTGCCTTAGGTTTACCTTTTCTAGTACGTGCGTTATTTCTTGTGTTTTGTCCACGAACTGGTAATCCTCTACGATGGCGCATGCCTCTGTAAGAACCAATTTCCATTAAACGTTTAATGTTTAATGTAATTTCTCTACGTAAATCACCTTCAACTAGGAAATTTCCTATTTCTGTACGAATGCGATTTAACTCATCTTCTGTTAATGCTTTAACACGAGTGTCTTCATTAACGTTAGCATTTTTTAGGATTTCTTTGGATGTTGATAATCCAATACCGTATATATAGGTCAACGAAACCACGACGCGCTTGTCGCGTGGAATGTCAACGCCTGCTATTCTTGCCATAGTTCCTCCTTATTAACCTTGTCTTTGGTTATGTCTTCTATTTTTTTTATTAATAACGTAAACTTTACCTTTACGTCTAACGATAATATCGTCTTCACTTCTTTTTTTAACTGATGCTCTCACTTTCATAAGTGTTCCTCCTTATTTACGGCGGTATGTTATTCTACCGCGTGTCAAATCGTATGGTGACAATTCTACTGTTACCTTATCACCAGGTAAAATGCGTATGTTGTGCATGCGGATTTTACCAGAAACGTGAGCCAATACTATATGGCCATTTTGTATAAGTTCTACTTTAAATTTTGTATTTGGTAGTACTTCAATAACTCTTGCTTCTACTTCAATTAAATCTTCTCTTGCCATAGGTTCACTCCTTTATTAATGATGTTAAAATGTCATATCCAGTTTCCGTAATCACAATCATGTGTTCAAAATGAGCACTTGGTTTGCGATCGATTGTAACTGTTGTCCAATTATCTTTTAATACTTTTACACGTTTGGTACCCAAGTTGATCATAGGTTCTACACAAAATGTCATGCCGGGCTTTAAAAGTGGCCCTTGATGCGGTTGTCCAAAATTTGGAACATATGGTTCTTCGTGTAGTTCTCTGCCAATACCATGCCCTGTAAACTCTTCGACAATTCCATAACCATGTGGTTTAACATATGCTTCAATTGCATGTGATATGTCTGATACACGATTACCAGGTTTTGCCTGTTCTAATCCAACATATAAAGATTCTTCTGTTACTTTTAGAAGTTTTTCAATCTCTTCATCTACTTTTCCAACTGGATAAGTTGTTGCAGAATCAGCATGATAACCTTTATAGTTGACACCAAAATCTAATGTGATGATATCGCCTTCTTTTAACACTTTTGTTGTAGAAGGAATACCGTGAACAACAACTTCATTGACTGAAGCACATATGGATCCTGGAAAGCCATGATAACCCTTAAATGATGGGACAGCTCCAAGACTTTTGATATAATTTTCGGCGAGCTGATCGAGATAATGCGTTGTAACGCCAGGTTTAATATATGCTTCTAGCATTTTTCTTGTTTGATCTAAGATGCGTCCAGCTTCGCGCATCAGCTCGATTTCGCGTTTTGATTTGATTTGAATCAATTCATCTCACCTAATACTTTCATAATATCAGCATTTGTCTTTGCGATTGCTTGTGAGCCATCTGCATTGACCATTAATCCTGAATTTTTATAATATCCGATCACAGGTTTAGTTTGATCATAATAGATTTTTAATCTTCTTAAAACCGTTTCTTTACTGTCATCGTCTCTTTGAATCAATGTACCACCACATTTGTCACATACACCTTCTACTTGAGGAGGTTTGTTAGACATGTGATAAATTGATCCACAGTTTTTACATACTCTACGTCCACTGATGCGATTAATAATTAAATCATCAGATGCTTGTATATTGATAACAGCATTAAGTTTCCATCCTTTTTCATCAAGAATTTGGTCGAACGCTTTTGCTTGTTCAATATTTCTAGGATATCCATCAAATAGAAATCCCTTTTCAACATCATTTTTACTTAATCTTTGACGAACAATTTCATTTGTAATATCGTCTGGTACTAGTTCGCCTCGATCAATATATGATTTCGCTATTTTTCCTATAGTTGTATCTTCATGAAATAATTCTCTAAAGATATTTCCTGTTGAGATGTGTGGAATATTGTAATGTTTAACTAAGATTTCTGCTTCTGTGCCCTTGCCTACACCAGGTGGACCCATAATTATGATTCGCATACGCATCATCCTATCTTATTTAAAAATGCCGCTATAATCTGTTTGACTTGCATCTGTTTCGATTTGTTGTGTGGTTTCTATAGCAACACCTACGATAATTAATAAGCTTGTACCACCTAAAGTGATCGCTTGTGCTTCATTACCTTCAAACCCGAATAATACGGATGTGATGATTGGTAATACAGCAAGGATTACTAGATAAGTTGTACCGATAACGGTAATTTTGAATAATAGTTTTGCAACAAAATCTTGTGTATCTTGTCCTGGTCTAATACCTGGAACATATGCATTTGAATTTGATAAGTTATTTGCAATCTTCTCAGGGTTGATTGTCATAAATGAGTAGAAGAATGTAAATATAATAATCAATATTACATAAATGATAAATCCAATTGGTTTTTGTGAACTAAAGATGTTATTAATCCAAGAATTCCCACCTGATGCACCACCAGCAAATCCAGCTACTGTTAGCGGAATACTCATAATTGTTTGAGCGAAAATTACAGGAATAACACCAGCACTATTTATCTTCATTGGAATATTTGAGTCAGATTTACCTTGACGATTTGCATATTGAACAGGAATTTTTCTTGTTGCAATTTGCATATAAACGACACCTAGTAAAATACCGAAATACATCAATAATATAAAGATAAACCAAACGATAGACCATCCAGATGTACCATTAACGATGTATTTTGTCCATAATGTTGTCCACATTGTTGGTAAACTTGTGACAATACCAGCAACAATTAGTAATGAAGTCCCATTACCTACACCTTTTTTGGTAATTAATCCAGCTAGCCAGATCATAAGTGCTGTACCACCAGCCATAACTAATGCCATATAAATATAGAAGAAATATCTAATACCACTTGATGTGATAGATGCTTCTAAACTTGGAATTAACACAGTACCTGGGCCAGTTGATACACCAATAATTAATGCGTATCCTTGTAAGAATGCTAACCCAATTGCTAGATATCTAGTAAGTTGGTTAGTTTTTTGTTTACCAGTTTCACCTTGTTCACTCCACTCTTTTAATTGTGGAATAACCATTTGTAATAACTGAATAGCAATTGATGCTGTGATGTATGGAGAAATCCCTAATGCTAAAATTGAAAATCTTTCTAGTGATTGACCACTAAAGTTATTCAAAATTGCAACGAAACTTCCACTGTTTGTCATGAAGTCGACAATTGCTTGTGTATTAAAAAGTGGGACCGTAATATGACTACCAATTCTAACAACTAATAATATTGCTAATGTGAATGCTAGTCTAAGCATTACAGTTTTGTTACTTAGAATTCTTTTTATACGTAACCACACTTTAGATCACCTCTACTGTTCCACCGGCTTTGACGATTGCTTCTTCAGCAGATTTTGAGAATGCATGAGCTTTAACAGTCAATTTTTTCTCTAGAGTACCATTCGCCAATACTTTAACGCCTGATTGTAGTTTCTTTAAAACATTTTTAGCGATTAATGCTTCTGGTGTTACAACATCTCCGTCATTAAATAAGTTTAAATCAGACATATTGATAACAGCGAATTCTTTGCGGTTAACATTTTTAAAACCTCTTTTAGGAAGTCTTTGGAAAAATGGAAGTTGTCCCCCTTCAAATCCTGGACGAGTTCCACCACCTGAGCGAGCAAGTTGACCTTTGTCACCTTTACCTGAGGTTCCACCGGTACCACTGCCTGGTCCTCTACCTAAACGTTTGCGTTTTTTTCGAGCACCTTCTACGGGTCTTAATTCATTTAACATGGTTCTACCTCCTTACTCTACTTCGTTGACTGTAACCAAGTGTGAAATAGTCTTAATCATACCAACTACGGCATCATTAGCTTCTTTAACTACAACTTGATTTACTTTTTTTAGTCCTAATGCATGTGCTGTTTTAACTTGGTTTGGTTTTCTACCAATTAAAGATCTTGTTAATTTGACTTCTAATTTCATATTATACCAACTCCGATACATCGACACCGCGTAGTTTAGCAACTTGTTCTGCAGTTCTTAATTCCTTAAGTCCAGCAAATGTTGCGCGCACCATGTTGATTGGTGTAGATGTTCCTATAGATTTTGATAAGATGTCATTAATGCCAGCAAGCTCGAATACAGCACGAACCGCCCCACCAGCAATAATTCCAGTACCTTCTGAAGCTGGTTTTAAGAATACTTTACCTGCTCCATATACACCTGTAACTTGATGAGGAATTGTTGTTCCTACAAAAGGTACAGTCATTAAATTAGTTTTAGCACTTTCGATAGCCTTTTTGATTGCATCAGGTACTTCAGAAGCTTTACCAGTACCGAATCCAACTTGACCATTTTTATCACCGATTACAACTAAGGCTGCAAAACGGAAACGACGTCCACCTTTAACAACTTTGGTTACACGGTTTATTGAAACAACACGTTCTTCGAATTGATTGTCTTGTTCTTGTTTTTTAAATCTTTCTCTAGCCATGTACGCTTTCCTCCTTAGAATTGTAGTCCTGCTTCACGTGCTGCATCTGCAAGAGCTTTGATGCGTCCATGGTATAAATAACCACTTCTATCAAATACTACTTGTTTAACACCACCAGCAAGTGCCTTTTCGGCGATTAATTTTCCAACTGCCTTAGCAGCATCCATATTTGAATGTGCAAGACCTGCTTCTTGACTACGAGCACTAAATAAAGTCGTTTGATTGACATCATCGATAAGTTGAGCATAAATTGCTTTGTTAGAACGATAAACGCTTAATCTTGGGCGTTCAACAGTACCACTTACAATTTTTCTAATACGAAGATGACGTTTCATTCTTGATTCATTCTTTGAAATTTTCTTAATCATATTGATGTCCTCCCTTACTTAGCAGTCTTTCCAGCTTTACGAGGTACATATTCCCCAACATAACGAATACCTTTTCCAAGATATGGTTCTGGTTTTTTAACACTTCTGATTTTAGCTGCAAACTCGCCTACGGCTTGTTTATCTGCACCTTCAATTGTAACTTCAGTGTTTTTAGGAATAGTGACTGTAACGCCTTCTGGTATCTCTAGTTCTACTGGGTGAGAAAAGCCCATGTTTAATACTACGGTGTTGCCTTGTAACAATGCTCTGTAACCAACACCTTTAATTTCTAGTTGTTTTTTAAATCCATCTTTAACACCAGTGACCATATTTTGAATAAGTGCACGAGTTGTTCCGTGGATTTTTCTTGAAAATATTTCATCATTTGGACGAGTAACTGTAATTTCGTTACCTTCCAATTTGATGGTTAAATTTTGATTGTATTGAAATTCAAGTTGACCTTTTGGACCTTTAACTACTACGTAGTTTTCAGGGCTAACAGTTACAGTAACGTCAGCAGGAACTTGAATCACTTTATTACCTATACGTGACATAATTTCCTCCTTATTTTACCAAACGTAAGCAAGCACTTCGCCGCCAACTTGAGCTAAACGTGCTTCACGATCTGTCATGATACCCTTAGATGTTGAGATTAATGCAATCCCTAACCCATTCAAAACTTTTGGTAATTCATCTACAGATGTATATACACGAAGTCCTGGTTTCGATATCCTTTTTAAGCCTTTAATTACACGTTCTTTTGTATCCGTGTATTTTAAAGTAACTACAATCTTGCCTTGTACACCGTCTTTTGCTACTGAGTAGTCAACGATGAATCCTTCTTTTTTAAGAACTGTTAATATATCAGCTTTTAAACGAGAAGCAGGCATTTCTACTTTTTCATGACGCATTCTATTTGCGTTACGAATACGCGTTAGCATATCCGCAATCGGATCAGTCATAACCATGTTTCTTCCTCCTTAATTACCAGCTTGCTTTTTTAACACCAGGGAGTTCACCCTTGTGTGCTAATTCACGAAAATTTAAACGTGACAAGCCAAACTTGCGCATATAGCCGCGTGGACGGCCATCGATTGCATCACGATTTCTCAAGCGTGTTGCTGATGCATTTCTAGGAAGATTTTGTAGACCTTCATAGTCGCCTTTAGCTTTTAACTCTTGAACTTTATCACGATAACGTTCGACTATCTCACGACGTTTCATTTCTTTTACGATTTTTGATTTTTTAGCCATAATACGCCTCCTTACTTCTTAAACGGCATGCCAAGTTGACTTAATAATGCGCGTCCTTCTTGGTCAGTTTTTGCCGTTGTTACAATTACAATGTCCATACCGCGAACTTTTTTAACTTTATCCAAACTAATTTCTGGGAAAATAATTTGTTCTTTTACACCAACAGTGTAGTTTCCGCGACCATCAAATGAATTTGCAGAGATGCCTCTAAAGTCACGAACACGTGGAAGTGCGATTGAAACTAATTTTTCTAAGAAGTAATACATTCTTTCACCACGAAGGGTTACTTTTGCCCCAATAGGCATACCTTCTCTTAATTTAAAGTTAGAAATTGATTTTTTAGCTTTAGTAATGACAGGCTTTTGTCCAGTTAATAACTGAAGTTCTTCTACTGCATCATCTAAAACTTTTGGATTGAATACTGCATCACCGATACCCATATTCACTACAATTTTTTCAATTTTTGGAACTTCCATTACTGATGAATAGTTGAATGCCTTAATCAGTTCGGGTTTGACAACATTTTCGTATTTTTCTTTAATTACACTCATTGTTCAAACTCCTTATTTATCAAGGCTTTCGCCTGATTTTTTAGCATAACGTACTTTTTTACCATCTACTTCATGATAGCCAACGCGAGTTGGTTTACCAGTTTTTGGATCGATAATAGCTACGTTAGAAACATGTATTGGTGCTTCTTTTTCTATAATGCCGCCTTTATCATTCGCTTGTGTTGGACGTTGATGTTTTTTAATGATATTAACGCCTTCTACTAATACGCGATCTGTTTTAGTATAAACACGAAGTACGCGACCAGTCTTACGTGTTTTATTTCCTTTTTTATCAGTTACAAATTGATCGCGTCCAGCGATTACTGCAACTGTATCTCCAGCTTTAATGTACATAGACGAGACCTCCTTATAATACTTCTGGAGCTAAAGATACGATCTTCATGAAGTTCTTATCTCTTAACTCTCTTGCCACTGGCCCGAAAATACGAGTTCCACGTGGATTTAAATCATCTTTAATAATAACTGCTGCATTTTCATCAAATTTGATGTATGAGCCATCTGCGCGACGAAGACCTTTAACCGTACGTACGATAACAGCTTTTAAAACTTCACCTTTTTTAACCATACCAGCAGGTGCTGCTTTTTTTACTGTAACAACAACGATATCACCGATATTAGCATAACGACGACGGGTTCCCCCTAAAACTTTAATCACAAGGACTTCTTTAGCACCACTATTGTCAGCAACTACTAATCTACTTTCTTGTTGAATCATGTTTTATATCCTCCTTATACTAAGTCGGCTTTAGCAAGAACTTCTAAGAGACGGAATCTCTTAGTTTTTGATAATGGACGAGTTTCCATAATAGAAACCTTATCTCCAATACCTGCTAAACCTTCTTCATCATGTGCATGAAATTTTTTAGAAACCTTTACACTTTTTCCATATAAAGGATCCTTTTTGTATGTATCGACAACCACGGTAATCGTCTTATCCATTTTGTCAGATACAACAATTCCCGTATATACTTTTCTTTGTTTACGTTCCATGGTATCCTCCTTATTCAGTACGTTCACTGATGATTGTCTTCATTTGTGCAATCGTCTTTTTAACTTGACTAATTCGAGCTGTATTTTCAAGTTGTCCTACTGCAAGTTGAAAGCGTAGGTTGAATAATTCTGCTTTAAGCTCGACGATACGTTTTTCTAAATCAACTGTGCTGATTTTTCTAATTTCTGTCGCTTTCACGCTTGCTCACCTCTTTTAACAATTTTTGTCTTAATAGGTAACTTGTGTGATGCTAATCGTAAAGCTTCTTTTGCAACTGCTTCTGAAACTCCGTTTACTTCAAACATAATCTTACCTTGTTTAACAACCGCTACCCAGTGATCAGGAGCACCTTTACCGGAACCCATACGCACTTCAAGTGGTTTTTTAGTTTTTGCTAGATGCGGGAATATATTAATCCATACTTTCCCTAATCTCTTCATATGTCTAGTCATAGCGATACGAGCCGCTTCGATTTGACGGTTTGTAATCCATGCCCCTTCTAAAGCTATTAATGCAAAGTCTCCATTTAGAATTTCATTTCTTCCTTTTGCTTTACCTTCATAACTTACTCTATGTGGGCGACGGAACTTAGTTCTTTTAGGCATTAACATAATTATTTGCCTCCCTTGTTGTTACGATTGTTACGACCACCACGTCTAGGATTTGGTGTTCTTTCATCTAACTTTCTTAGGTTTTCTTCTCTAGTTTGGCCTGGTAAAACTTCACCATTATAAATCCAAACCTTGATACCTAATATACCATAAGTTGTATTTGCTTCAGCTGTTGCATAATCAATATCAGCACGAAGTGTATGTAGAGGTACTTGACCTTCTGAATACCCTTCGCTTCTTGCCATTTCTGCACCGCCTAAACGACCTGAAACTAATGTTTTAACACCTTTAGCTCCAGATTTAAGAGCGCGTTGAATTGCAATCTTTTGTACACGTCTAAATGACGCACGGTTTTCTAATTGCTCAGCAATGCTTTGTGCAACTAATGTTGCAACTCTTTCTGGACGTTTAACTTCAACAACATTAAATACGATTTCTTTATTAGTTATTTTTTCTAATTGAATAACCGCTTTTTTCTTTGTTTCAGCATCACGACCAATAACGATACCAGGTTTTGCAGTGTGTAAAGTGATTTTTACACGATCTTTTCCGCCTCTACCTTTAACGCGTTCAATTTCAACGTGAGAAACAGCGGCTTTTTTATAAAAATCATTTAGATATGAACGAATGCTTGCATCTTCCTTAACTAGTGCTGGAACACTGTTTTTGTCAGCATACCATTTTGAATCCCAGTTACGGATGATTCCAAGACGCATACCAATCGGATTAACTTTTTGACCCATGTCTCTTCACCCCTACTCTTTTTCTGCCACTACAACTGTAATGTGGCTAGTTCTCTTCTTAATTATGTCGCCTTGACCTTTAGCTCTTGGTAAAAGTCTTTTTAGGCGTACACCTTCGTTAACATATGCTTCTTTTACATATAAATCTTCAATATTTGCATTATTATTATGCTCTGCGTTAGCTACTGCGCTGTTAAGCACTTTCAGAATAATTGGTGAGGCACCGCGTGGTGTGAACATTAAAATCGCTTGTGCTTCTTTAATATTTTTCCCACGGATTAAATCAATAACCAATCTAGCCTTACGTGGAGCAATGCGAACGGTTTTAGCTATAGCTTTAGTTTCCATCATTTTCTCCTCCAATTACTTCTTCTTAGCTTTCTTATCTTCTTTGTTATGTCCATGATATGTACGTGTTGGTGCAAATTCACCGAACTTGTGTCCAACCATATCTTCAGTTACATAAACTGGAACATGTGATTTACCATTATAAACTGCGATCGTGTGCCCAACGAAATCAGGGAAAACAGTTGAACGACGTGACCAAGTTTGGATAACTTTCTTTTCGTTTGCCGCATTTTGCTTTTGAACTTTAGTTAATAAATGTAAATCGCAAAATGGTCCTTTTTTGACTGAACGTGCCATAAATTTCCTCCTACTTCGTACGGCGACGAACGATTAGGTCGTTTGACGCTTTTTTACTATCGCGAGTCTTAACTCCACGAGCCTTCTTACCCCAAGGGGTCATTGGTGATTTTCTACCAATTGGTGTTCTACCTTCACCACCACCATGAGGGTGATCGTTAGGGTTCATTGCAGAACCACGAACTGTTGGCTTAATGCCCATGTATCTAGTTTTACCAGCTTTACCGATATTAACTAATTCCCATGATTCGTTTCCTACTGTACCAATAGTAGCACGGCAAGTACCTAATATTTTACGTACTTCACCTGATTGCAAACGTACTAGAACGTATTTTTCTTCACGTCCTAAAATTTGAGCAGATGCTCCTGCACTTCTTGCAATTTGTCCACCTCTACCAGGACTAAGTTCAATATTGTGAACTACAGTACCAACTGGAATATTCATAATTGGTAGTGCATTACCTGTTTTGATATCAACTTGTTGTCCAGAAAGGATTTCCATACCAACTACTAATCCTTTTGGAGCTAAGATATATCTTTTTTCACCATCTACATAGTGAATTAAAGCAATATTTGCTGTACGGTTTGGATCGTACTCAATAGTAGCAACCTTACCAATAATATTGTCTTTATTTCTTTTAAAATCAATTACACGATATTTTCTTTTCGCACCGCCACCGATATGTCTAACGGTAATCTTACCTTGACTATTACGTCCGCCTGTGCGAGAGATTGGCTCAAGTAGTGATTTTTCAGGAGTAGATGTTGTAATTTCTTCAAATGTTAAAACACTCATATTACGACGACCATTTGTGGTCGCTTTGTATTTTTTAACCGCCATTTGGTTAAACCTCCTCTAATATTTCACTTATAATGTGAAGGCGTCTATTTTTTGGCCCTCAGCAATTTTAACTACTGCTTTCTTATAAGCAGATTTATAACCTTCGTATTTACCCATTCTTTTGAACTTTGGTAATACGTTAACTGTATTAACTGAAAGAACATTTACATTAAAGATTGCTTCAATTGCTTTTTTGATTTCTACTTTATTAGCACTTTTTTCAACTTTGAATGTGTATCTGTTTTGACTTTCAATCAATTGTGTACTTTGTTCAGTAATAATTGGGGCTTTGATAATTTCATAATATTTAGTCATTACCTAATACCTCCTCTAATGATTCAACTGCATCTTTAGTGATTACTAAGTTTTTACAATTTAAAATGTCATATACGCTAACATGACCAACTAATGAAAATGCTACTGTAGGAATATTTCTTGCTGCAAGCACTTCATTTTCAGTAAATGTTTTTGCGACTACTAAAGTTTTACCTTCAACATTTAAACTACTTAATAATTCACGGAATAATTTAGTTTTTGGTTCGTCTAATGCTACCGTGTCAACTACCTTAAGTTGACCTTGAGCTGCTTGATATGATAATGCAGATCTTAAAGCTAATTGACGAACTTTTTGATTAAGCTTGATTGCATAACTTCTTGGTGTTGGTCCAAATACTACACCACCATGGCGCCATTGTGGAGAACGTGTTGACCCTTGACGAGCTCTACCAGTTCCTTTTTGTCTCCATGGTTTTCTACCACCACCTGATACTTCACCACGGTTTTTAACGTCATGAGTACCTTGTCTCATTGCTGCTCTTTGAGCATTGACAACATCAAATAAAGCTTGTTGATGTGGTTCAATACCGAATACGTGTTCTGATAAGGTTAGGTCAGCAATTTTCTTACCTGTTTGATTTAAAATGTCTATTTTTGGCATATTAACCCTCCTTATTTACCACTTTTTACAGCAGATCTAACGATAACAAGTCCTTTTTTAGGTCCTGGAACGCTTCCGCTAATAAGCAATAATTGATTTTCAACATCAACACCAGCAACTTTCAAGTTTTGAATAGTTACTCTTTCATGTCCCATGTGTCCAGGTAAATTCTTACCCTTCATGTTACCTTTGATAGGTCCCATAGAACCAGATCCACGATGATATCTAGAACCATGAGTCATAGGTCCACGATGTTGATTGTGTCTCTTAATACTTCCTGCAAAACCTTTACCTTTAGATGTTCCTGTAACATCTACAGTTTCGCCTACTTCAAATAAGTCTGTTTTAACAAGGTCTCCGACAGCTAAATCCACTAATTCATTTTTAAGCTCTTCTTTAAAGCGGATTTCTTTAACGAAGCGCTTAGGTGCTGTATTAGCTTTTTTCACGTGCCCTTGTTCAGGCTTGTTACTTAATTTTTCGCGTTTAGTTTCGAAACCAACTTGTGTTGCTACATAACCATCTGTTTCGATAGTCTTTTGTTGAAGCACTACATTGTCAGCCACATCTATAACGCTAACTGGAACTAATACACCATTTTCATCGAAAATTTGTGTCATTCCAAGTTTTCTACCTAAGATTCCTTTGGCCATACTCTTACCTCTTTCTAATTTTTAAATTATTTTTTTAGTACGATATCAATACCTGATGGTAAATCAATATCCATTAATGCACTAATTGTTTTTGGGTTTGGATCAATAATTTGAATCAATCTCTTGTGAGTTCTGCGTTCAAACTGTTCACGTGAGTCTTTGTTGACATGTGGTGAACGTAAGATTGTAAAGATTTCCTTTTCAGTTGGAAGAGGAATCGGACCTTGAACAGTAGCACCTGTTCTTAATGCGCTATCTACAATCTTTTTAGCAGCTTGATCTAATAATCTGTGATCGTAAGCCTTCAAACGAATTTTAATAACATCTTTTGCCATTTTATAAAGCTCCTTTCGCCTATAATCTTGTATAGACTTGCTCCATGGAAAAACCCAACTACATAGACAACGGGTATCCGTGTGTCGGCAACCTCCCATTTCACAGCCTTCTCGTATATTCACACGAGCGTTACTATTATATATTAAAAAGAAGATAAAAGCAACCTTTTTTACCTTCTTTTTTTGTTTTTATTTATTTAGTTTATCTTTTTGTCTCTTCGCATAAATGCCAACATGTGATCCTCTTGTTGATTCATGTTTATACAGTACTTCTTCTGCAATTTTGATATATGACAAAGGTATAGCGAAATGCTTGAAACCTTTTTTAATAAACTTATTTAAAATCTCTTTTTGCTTGAGTACATTTCCCGAAACTATATGTAGAAGTTTAATATTAGCTTTTCGGAAATATTGGTGTGACCACGCCAAATCGTGCCACGCTTCTCTCATAAAGTCCTCTTTATCTATTTTCTCATATCGAGATATCTCTAAAGATTCTTCCAAAAAATCATTTAACCCAAAAATAACTGAATCGACATGTCTATAATCTTCAAAATAGTTAAAAGCAGATTCGGTTTCCATCATGACACCAACATTCGGTCTAATATCTCCCTTATAACTGTAATCAACATATGCATCAATTAAGTCTTTCCATCTATCAATTTCGTTACCTATTCTTATCATTGGAACTACTATAGTGATCTTTTTATTGGTAATTTTAGATGCTTCAGCTATTGCAGAAATATGATCTTGATATATTCTTTGGAAACTTCTTATATAATCTATCTCAGTATATAAGTCTTTTTCGTAGTCAAGTTTTTTAAGATCATTAAAATCTGGTATTCTTATGTGTATCAATCTATCTTTAAATGACTCTAATAAATACGTATACATCTCTATTTGTTCTTGCTTTGTTGGTAAACATCCTTTAGTAATGTACATATATTCAGTTCTAAATGATGCTACTCCAGAATACCATGTAGATAGTTTAGCTAGATCAATTCCTCTTTTATCGACTATATTTGCGTAGAACTTAATAATTTTAGATTCATATTTAGGAGCCTCGCTCGGATTAAAAATCAATCTTTGATTCATTTCTAATGCTTGATCGATAATAATTTTATTAGGATCAAGATAAATTCTCTTTTTATATCCATCAATAAGAACTTCATTGGATTTATATACTTTGTTTGTTGTAGCAACAATAGGTATTTCATAAGAATAACTGAGTTCCCTAGTAAGCATATGTTTGTCATAATTTCTACAAACAAACCCTACAACATTATTTGGTAAATTATATAAATATTCTTTTTCAAAATGATTAACATCAATAATTATATTCTCATCTATATTTTCTATCAAATGATGCAAAACTAATCTATTAATTTGCTTTACGATTCGATCTTTCAAATCGATAATTTGTTCCATATAAAATGCTTTTTTATCTTTGGAAGCAAACCCCCATAAAACATTTTGCTCTGGATTTTTAATGAACTCATTTATTGCTTTATTATAAATTTCGCTAAATGATAGCGTTGAGTTGAACATCTTATCCATCATGTAATCTTTTACACTTGCAGAAAAAAATGTCATTGATATAATTGAATAATCCTCATTTCCATCTAAATAGTTTTCTTCTCTTAATCTTAGTGATAGATTTCTTAAATTTTCAGCCACCAAGTCATAAATCTTGTTGTAAATTTTAAGTGTTTCATCTTTTGTGTATCGTTTATTCCTAAGTTGAGTTTTATAATGAAAGGTTTTTCCATAAGCAATAAATTCACCTAGATACTGATTTACCATTATTATTCTGTTGCAATCAAACTCTTAACAAGCAATGCAGAACCAATCATACCAGCATCATTACCTGTTTGTGCCAATTTAAATGGTATCTTTCCTGTTGAGAATCTTGCATTCTCCTTATAGTATTTTTGAATTAATTCTAACAAGAAGTCTCCAGCTTTTGAAACTCCCCCGCCAATAATAAATATATCAGGTTCAATCACCATCGAAATTATACTAGATGCGATACCTATATATTTTGCAACTCTATGTATTGTTTCTAATGCAACCTCATCTCCAACCTTTGCTGCATCAAAAATGGATTTTACAGAGAGATTGTTTGTATCTAACATGGAACTTTGTGAAATCAACAACTTTTTAGTATAATCTAATATTCCTTCAGTTCCGCATATCTGTTCTAAACAGCCTTTTGATCCGCATCCACATACTTTATCGCTTTCATCATAAACTTTTATGTGGCCGATTTCTCCAGCAAACCCAGTAGAACCTTCAACAATCTTACCATCTAGAATGACGCCACCACCGACGCCAGTTCCTAAGGTAATTAATACAGCATTATTATATGGTTTATCCAAAGATGCATTTTCACCATATGCTGCTATAGTTGCATCATTAGCAATGGTTACAACCATATTACCTGGCAAATATTTTTTCATCTCATCAATTAAATTAATATTTGCTATATGTAGATTTGCGCAACTTTCTACATAACCATTCTTGACTGGACAAGGTACATCAATACCAACACCTAATATACTAGATAGCTCAATTTCTTGATTGTGATTATTATCTAATATATTTTTATAAATAGTTTCAAAGATGACTTTTCCATCATCTTTATTTGGTGTCTTTACTTCAAAACTATTTATTAACTTAGTCGTATTAAAATCAAATAATCCTATCTTAATACTCGTACCCCCAACGTCAATGCCATAAACGTATTTACTCATTTCTAACACCTCCATAATGTCAATTTATTATAACATTTTTTTACACTTGAAATAAGGTATTTTTCATTAAAAATTAAAAAAACACTCCTAAGAGTGTTTTAATAACGCTGTTTAAAATAATTACTTATATTTTCTAACGATTTTAAAAGTAATTCATCTTTCTCTAAGTCTAAATCTTTGAGTAAAGATGAAACCATTTCTTCATGAAATTCATCATGGATTTTTAAAACTTCCAAAGCTGATTCTAATAGTTCTATGTATACTTTACGTCTATCGTTTTCATCACGAAATCTATTAACGAAATTTTTTCTAACCAAAACATTTATTGATGTTGTTAAAGTACCCATAGTAATCCTAAGTTTATTAGCAATGTTTCCCATCGTAGGATCTTCTGTATTTTTTATTGCTTCTAGAACATGAACTTCTGTCATTGAAAGTTTAACTCCACGATTTTTAAGAACTTCAGCCTCTATACTTAAGATATGATTAAAAACATCTACCAACAACTCATTAATAACTTCTTTTGCAGAAACCACTAAAAATCACCTACTATCATATTTCGATATAGCCTATACCTAAAGTACCTGGACCAGCATGCGCTCCTACAACAGGCGTAAGTGGTACCAATTCGATTGTTATATCTTTTCTATATTTTAGAAAGATATCTTTAAGTTCTTGAGCCTTTTCTTTGTTATTTGTATATGCTATAAACATTATAACATTTTTTTCCTTAATGTTTCCTTCAATTATTTCAATTAATCTGCTTTGTGCCTTATTTGTGGTTCTTATTTTTTCATATGGAACCAAACTTCCATCTTTTTGTATGTTTAATAACGGCTTAATTTTCAATAATGTTCCCAAAAATCCACTAGTAGCAGATAATCTACCATTTTTAACTAAAAATTTCAATGTGTCTACCAAAACATAAATATAAATATGATCTCTTATTTTTTCTAAATAATCAATTATTTCTATTTTTTTCTTACCTTCTTTTATTAATCTAATTGCTTCTAATACTAAATAAGCTTCTCCATATGATACACTTCTAGAATCAACTACATAAACATTAATATCTTTCACCATATCTTTGGCTAACATAGCGCCTTGATATGTTCCACTAAGCTTAGAAGAAATAACAACAACAATCACATCTGTATATCCCTCTTCTTTTAATTCTTCATATACACTTGCAATTTTACCAGTAGAAGTTTGTGATGTTGAAACATCAATGTTTGGGTTTTCTTCAATTAATTTATAAAACTCTTTTGCTTGAATATCAACATAGTCTTCATATTCTTTTCCATCTAAATTTAATGTGGATCTAATTACTTTAACAGGATAATTTAAAGACATGTAGTCAATTCCTGAATTACCACATACTACTAAACCAATTTTTTCTGACATTTTTATTTTCTCCTTCAAATATTTTGAATATCAAATATAATCAATATTATAATAACATAAATTTCTTTAAAATAAAACAAAAATAACTATTTTATACTTTCTAAATAATTTAACTGACTAAAGGGTCTCGATTCATCCTGTAATTTAACTAAATGTGTTATAAAATTACATAGCTTATCAAGCTCAGATGAATTATAAACTATGTTTTCTTCCATACGTAATTTATTTAATCGACAAAACTCAGGTCTATAAATCATAACATAATTTACAACATCAATTTTATCACTAACGAGGTTAGATAATAACTGTCTATAACTTATAGACTCCTGAAGTTTTTTAGTGTACCGTTCTTCACTTCTTCTTTCATCTTGATTAAACATTCCAAATTCAAGAACTATGAGAAGATGATCATAAATAAGTAAATAATCTGCTCTCATATGGTTTCCAAATATCAACGGATATTCCATGATAATTGAAATTTTATCTGTCTGAACTCCTTTTTTAAAGAGTAGAATCATTAATCTTTTGAGAAGACACAATGTATCTATCCAAGTAATAACCTCTTCTTCTTTTAAAGGAAAGATTGATATTTGTTTATCATTAAACATTTTTTTTAATTTTTGATACAACTTTAGTTTTGAATAATATACAACTCTGTCCTTTAAATATTCTTTTTCTATTTGCCAACTAAGATCATCTAAATCTGATGTAAAACTTGCTAATTCACCCATATTATTAAATATAGCCATTGATTTTATGTTCATTTTTAGTCCTCCAAATTCTTCTTCACATTATAGTATTAGAAAAATGTGGAATTACTTTAAAAAAGTGCAAAAAAAAAGACCCCTAATTTGGTCTACACCATATAATGGTGGCTCCGGGCAGAATCGAACTGCCGACACAAGGATTTTCAGTCCTTTGCTCTACCGACTGAGCTACAGAGCCTAATAATTGGCGGTCCGGACGGGATTTGAACCCGCGATCTCCTGCGTGACAGGCAGGCATGTTGACCCCTACACCACCGGACCATTGGTTGCGGGAGAAGGATTTGAACCTACGACCTCCGGGTTATGAGCCCGACGAGCTACCTGACTGCTCTATCCCGCGATATATTAAAATTATTAAACATCTGATGGCGGAGGAAGAGGGATTCGAACCCCCGCGCCTTTTACAGCCTGTCGGTTTTCAAGACCGATCCCTTCAGCCAGACTTGGGTATTCCTCCACTATTATAGCATACTTTTATTTTTTATAACAAATATTTTATGGTGGACCCGGTAGGACTCGAACCTACGGCCGACCGGTTATGAGCCGGTAGCTCTAACCAACTGAGCTACGGGTCCAAACTGGTAGCGGCGGGGGGGATCGAACCCTCGACCTCACGGGTATGAGCCGTGCACTCTAACCAGCTGAGCTACGCCGCCAAACAAAAATATTTATTATAAATATATAAATATAACTACCATTAAAGACCCAAAAATAATCTATAGTTTTTTGTTTGACAACAATAACTAATATAAAATTTGGTGGAGCCTAGGGGGCTCGAACCCCTGACCTCCTGCGTGCAAGGCAGGCGCTCTCCCAGCTGAGCTAAGGCCCCTAATACTGGTACCTCGAGCCGGACTTGAACCGGCACGGATTCATCATCCATGGGATTTTAAGTCCCACGTGTCTACCAATTTCACCATCGAGGCAATAATATATAATAATAATGGTGACCCGTGAAGGATTCGAACCTTCGACACCTTGATTAAAAGTCAAGTGCTCTACCACCTGAGCTAACGGGTCAAAAAACTGGTGCCGAAAACAGGAATTGAACCCGCAACCTACTGATTACAAGTCAGTTGCTCTACCAGATTGAGCTATTTCGGCAAATTAATGGTGGGAGTTAACGGGCTCGAACCGCTGACCCTCTGCTTGTAAGGCAGATGCTCTCCCAACTGAGCTAAACTCCCATTAATAAGAGATACTGCCTGGCAACGTCCTATCTTCGCTCCTTAGAACTATTTTCGGCGCTGAAGTGCTTAACTTCTGTGTTCGGCATGGGAACAGGTGTGACCACTTCGCCATCGTCACCAGACATCTCTCAAAACTAGATAAATTCTTTGTAAATGAATGAAATATTAAGGTTAAGTCCTCGACCTATTAGTACTGGTCAGCTTCATATGTCACCATACTTCCACACCCAGCCTATCAACCTCGTAGTCTTCAAGGGGTCTTACTAAAATTGGGAGATCTCATCTTAAGGTGGGCTTCACGCTTAGATGCTTTCAGCGTTTATCCCTTCCATACTTAGCTACCCAGCTGTGGCCTTGGCAGGCCAACTGGTGCACCAGTGGTATGTCCACCCCGGTCTTCTCATACTAGGGGCAGCTCCCTTCAAATCTCCAACGCCCACGACGGATAGAGACCGAACTGTCTCACGACGTTCTGAACCCAGCTCGCGTGCCGCTTTAA
>JBAZCK010000006.1:0-46200 GCA_041654955.1 Acholeplasmataceae bacterium
ATACCCATCTCTATAAACAAGTATATTTTGATGTTTAGCACCCATGTCTTTTATATCATCAATTGTTCCTAGTAACCAGCCTTTAAACCACTTTGTTGTTTGCCCAAAAAAGCCTCTAGAAGAGTTTCTAGCATTTTGTGTAATCATGGATGCTCTTTGAGCTTCTAATACATCTAACACATCAAAATCATCATGATCATCTACATCATCAAAACTATATTTAAAATAATCCTTAAAAACACTTCTAACCTCTAATCCAGCTTTCTCTAAGGTACTTACAAAACTTTTGTCTACAAAAGGAACTAAAATCGTTTTAGACTCTTGTTTTAAATAACGAACAAGATGAATGATATCATCTAAAGCATATCTTAAAATTAACATATCTTGTTGTTCATCTAGATACATGCTTATAAAAACTTCATCATTACTTACAACAACCTCTCCAAGTTCACTTTCAAGTACATAATCAAGTGTATGAAATTTAAATTTTGATTTTATTTTTTCTATATTCATCATTAATCTCCAAAAAATCATGGTCGGGACGACAAGATTTGAACTTGCGACCTCTTGGACCCCATCCAAGCGCGCTACCAAGCTACGCCACGTCCCGTCTAATTTATTATAACAAATTTAAAACATCAAAAAAAGATGTCTATAGATTAATCCTCTATAAACATCTTATCTTTATCTATTTTGCTAATGAACCCATTGGATCCCATGGTTTTAACACTTTAGGTTTTTCTTCCCAAGCTTTTAATTGAGCTTCATTTAAATATTTTCTATGAATAACTGCTTGATACACAAACTTATCGAACCAAGAATCAGAAGCCATATAATAGCCTTTATTACCACTATCATCACCCCAGCTATTTTGAATCTTCCAACGCTTAGGTTCTTGATTATCTAAATGGACAGCAGTTAATACCATCGCATGATTCATCGCACCTTGTGAATAATCTAATTGATCTTCTTTTGACATTTCAAATGACATGCCTAACATCTCTTCATAATCGAATTGCTCATCATCCCATACGCCAACCTTACGGTCGCCAAATCTTGCGACATTAGAACCAAACCAAACGACTTCTTGATTTAACATTTGTTTTAACACTAATGCTTTTAAATCTTTCATCTCTAGATTTAAATATTTAATATCTCTTCCATCAATCACATTACCTAAATATGAAACCGTATATGTTTTCATATAAGGTTTATCTTTAGTTGGTGCATGTATGATTGAGACATAATCCTTTAAGATATCACCAATATGATCTTTATAAAAAGATTCTGGTGTAACATCTTTAATGACATTATAGGTATCATTAGTCACATATTCAAAATCAAATTGTTTTGGTGGTTTTCCAAAATTAGTCACTAATAGAGTATAAAACTCATCTAATGCTTTTTTCTTTAACTCTGGTATGTCTTTTTCTTTGCCTTCAGCTTTTAAAAGTCTTGCGTTTGCGGCATATTGTCTTAATTTAATGTTAATAAGTTGATTCATAAAATGCGTCCCACTTGATGATGCTGTTTCAATCATTGCTTCTTTAGGTACCACACCATATTTTTCGATAAGAGATACAAACATATCCCACTGACCACCATCTTGAATACCCGTTTTTAACACGTGTTGTAGTGTTCTATCGTCTTGATCAACATCTAAGAAATCATCCATGATTTCAATAAAATAATTGATTTTTTCAAATTTATCCCAAAATGCAGTATAATTTTGTGATAATTCAAATGATTTTAAGTTATACTTTTTCGCAATTAATTCTCTTAATACATTAAGTCCTGCAAAAATCCAACATCTTCCACTTTTTTTCTGATTAGTTACTGGAAGTGTTTTAATTTCATTAGAAAACTTAAACTGATTAACTAATGCTTGTTCCTGTTTGTCAAAAATTGTGGATAACTCATTTTTAACTAACACTCTTGATAATGCTTTTTGAACTGGTTTTTTCTCAAAATTACTGTTTAATTGTTCAATGTCTTTTTTCGTAATTGATTTCATGTGCTCATCTCCTTTAGATATGAATCATACGATCATCATTAAATGTTTCTACAATAGCGTAATCATTGTCTTTCACAATGACTAAGCTTGTATTTACATAATTAATAATATTTGATACTCTTTGTGGTGGTACTGCGATTAATAATTGAATGCTTAACGAATTATAAAACTTCATCATCGCATCAATTCTACTTTCATCCATGTTGTTAAACGCTTCATCAAATAAAACGATACAACCTGAATCAATTCTTCTATTTTTAGTAAGTAGTTGTTGGAATGAAGCCGCAATAACGATATAAAATGGTACTTGTGTTTCTCCACCACTCTTTTCTTTAGAAACCTTAGAAAATAGGGATTTATTACCATTGATATTTGTTACTTCAATATCATAAGACATATAATTTCTATAATCAAGATATTTATATGTTAATTGATCGTATTCAGGGTTATTAGAAGCTATTTTTTCAAAGAGTTCCATTAACACTGCTTCATGTCTTTTAGTTAGTCCTTCAGTAAATAATGTATGTTTTCTAATTGCTTCATTACTCATGATAATATCATAATACATCTTATAATCAGGATCATCACTAGGTTTATAGATCAGTTGATATGAATCACTACCAAAACGCTTGTCTTGAAGTGCATAATTAAGCTCAGCAATTTGTTGCTGCGCATTTTCTATACTAGCTCTAAGCTTGCCTACAAACTCTTCTTTAAATCCGATTTCCGAATGTCTTCTTAAATCAGTAGCTTCTTGTTCATATTTGACTAAATCATTATTTCTAATCTTAGTAGCTTCTTGTTCATAATAAATGAGTTCATCTAGTGATGGTGCAGCACCAAAATGATATAAGTCATTATATGATTTCATCAAATTCGTTAAATCGGCTTTATCTTTGATGATTTGGGCATTTAACGCAACTGATGAATTTGCTAAGTGAGCTGTAATGTCATCATGATTTTGTTTAAGTCTTTGTTTTAATGCGTAAAATTGAGTGTTTGCAATACTTAATTTTTCAGGATGTTTCTTAGCTAATTCTTTTTGAGCTTGCATAAACTCTTCTAATTTCATTTGAATATCATCAATACGATCTATTACCCTTTGTCTTTCTTCTCTTTGAGTCGCAATCTTACCTACTAACTCATCAGATTCAAAACGCAATTCTTTTCTAGTATTTTTAGCTTTATCGATTTGCTCTTCAATGTTTTGAAGTGTTTTACTCTTACCAAGGGCTTGAATTTGATCTTCAATTTGCGTGTATTCTTTTCTAGTTAACTTAATTAGATCTAAGTATCTTATTTGTCCTTGATGAAGAAGTTGAGGACTCTTTGATTGCATGAGTAATCTAACGATTTGGGTATTCTTATCTGATAGACTATATAAAGTGTTCATCTGTGCTTCTAGATCTGCTAATATCTTTTCTTCTTGTTCTGTTTGAATTTTAGTAGCACTTTGCCCAATAAACGGTATTTCATAGTTTCTTGGGTTAATTTGTCTAGCAGTAAAATTTGAATATGTCATACATGTTGGAGTAATTGCTCTTTGATATTTCTTTAAATCCTGTACATGATCAACACAAGTCATACTATTTAATACCATATTGACATAATATCTTGCATAGGTATGTTCTGTTGTGATTTTCTCAGCTAATGAATTTTCATTGATTTGATCATAATGCGCAATTTTTTGTGTGTTAACTAAACCAACACCATAGATCTTTTGCTCAAATTTTATACGATCATATATTTCTAATGCATCATTAAAATAACCAGGATCAACGATAATATCAAATCTTTGACCACCTAAATATCCTTCAAGTGCATTTCTCCATTTTTCATCTGCAACTTCAATCATTTCACATAAAGGTTGAACTCTAACTTCTTTTTGATAGTAATTAGATAGTTCATCATTTAAAGAATTAATGAGTTTTTCAACATAAAAAGGATATGTCTTTACATGTCTTTTTAATTGATTTAATTTTGCTTTAGATTGACTCATTTGACTAGAAATTGTTTGTTTTTCTTTTTCTAGTCGGTCTTTTTCTAATGAATATGCTTGAAGTAGTGATTTAACTTCTTGTTCTAAGTTTGATAAATGATGATTAATCTCTTCAGTATCTAATTGATCCATCGCTTGTTGATAATAAAGAACAAATTGTTTAATCGCCTCATTAGGCATTAACACTGCTAGTTCTTTCATCACATTAAATTCTTTTTGTAAATCTTGCTTAACTTGTAAAACTATTTCTTTTTGTTTTTCGTATTCTTGAGCTTTTTTATTTAATGCTTCCTGATAAGATTGTAATGTTCTAGAAATATCATTATCATTTTTAGCACGCTCTAGATTTAAAATAGATGTATCATTTTCTTCAAGTTGATCATCAATTTGAGATTTTGCGTCTCTTAAGAAATCTAATTGCTTATTAATATTAACCAATTTATTCTCATTTTCTTTAACAAATTGTTCTCTTTTTTCTACCCAATTTAATTGATCAATGATTTCATTAATATCTTTTTGTTTCATGTTTTGCTCGATCTCTTCGCCTTTTTGGGTAATAGAATCAAGTTTTGTAAGTTTTTCACGATCATTTTGAATTTGGTGTTCAATTTTCTTTAATTGTGCCACGTTATTCTTAAGTGATTGAATATCAATCGGATCATCATCAAGTAAGAATTCAAAAACAAATTGTTGTAAATCAATCGATCTAAAAGCGAGTGCTTTAGGTAAGATTCTTGCGTATTTAGTTGCATCCATACCAAAGAATCTAGCAAGTGCTTCTCTATACTTTCTTTGTGATTCAAATGGTGAAAAATCAACATCTAAAGTTTTTAGATATTGCTTCATTGATTTATAATCTCTTGGATATTTCTTATCTAAAAATAAGCTATCATGAATTGATATATTATCAAGTAAATAAAAACGTTCTTTTAAATTCCCTGATTTAGGTAATTCTAAAACAACACCCATCGTAGAGTATTGCTTGCTTTGCTCATCAAAATATTCCAATGCTAAATGAGTGATGACATCACCATTTCTTAAATATTCTTTATTTTCTGCACCAATGCGACCTTTAATATAACCATCAAGCGTACGTTTTGCATCATCTGTAGCTGCGATGTTAAATTTCGCACCACTTCTACCACCAACCAAAAGATATTGCATTGCATCTAGTAAAGTTGATTTACCTGATCCATTTTCACCTGATATTAGCGCATTATCTTTTATTTCAATCGTTTGATTTGAAAACAAATGCCAATTGATTAACTTAATCTTCGTCAGTTTCTTCATTATCAGATGTATCTCCTTCCGTATATTCATCAAGGCGATCTACGACTTCCTTAATCGAATCTAGGTTTGTGACATATAAAATTGTTGGATAAATTTTAATTCTTGCATCATCGTGTAGACCACGATCGATATAGTCAATCATATTATAGTTTCTTAAAAAAACTAATGCTGGTTTTAATCGATCCTTTGTAATTCTTTTATGATCTAAATAACCAATTCTTGTCAGTTCACTATGAATTTCATGTAAAAAGATTTCCACATCATCATCAAGTGTTACATAATCACTTTTTCTTTGATATAAAATTCTTAAAATTAAAATCATAATACTTTCTGTTTTTCTAAGTCGCATATGATTAAACAATTGATCATTTGCAATATAGACGACTTCATCTTCTCGGTGGATGTTTAATGTGAAATCAGCAAGCGCGAAATACGCAATAAAGACTTCCTTGAAAGCCAGAATAAAACGATAATCACTCGCATCACCAGGTTTTCTTTTAGTTAAGAAATTCACTTGCAATAATTTATTGATAATTCTTGAAACATTATTCTTTTCGCCTTCTTTTAATTGTTGATAGGATTCATTAAATTGTTTCATAGCATTTGTCTTATTCATCTTTTAAACTCCTTTTATCACAAAGTTTTGGAAAGTGATAAAATTCACTTTACATTTGTGATCTAATAGTTTGATATCATAATGCATACCAACAGATTTCGAATATAAGAAAATCAGGATTAATTTCACAAAATCTTCTTGAGTGTCTAATTGAATGTCTTTCGCTTCAATTTGTTTTTTATCTGCCAATAATGATCTAACATATAAGTCGATTTCTTTTTTACCATAAATATTATTTTTGAGTAAAGCTTTAATTTTTTCTTTTCTAAACTCCTCAGATATAAGACTATCATCAAAATTAAGTTCTTCAGGCTCTGGCTTAATACGTGCTCTTCTCTGGTTGTATAATGAATCGGTATCTAGATTTCTTATTTGCGATATATTAAACAATTGATTTAAATCTAGGTCCTTATGATTTAAGATAATTCTAAACAAACGATTAAAAATACCTTCGATATCATCAGATTGATTCGTAAAAAATAAAATCTTAGATGCAGCTGCTGTAATGTATTGTTCATTTTTACGATCAATAGCTAAAATCAAGTATTCTAATGCTGTGAAACTATCAGATATAAAACGCATGCGATCTTCGACATACATAAAGGCATCATTATAATCTTCAATTCGCTTTAATTTAATTACTGCTTTTGCAAGCTCATCCATTAAATCCCCATCATTTTGGATTTTTGATATAGACTCTAAAATCCCTCGCTTATATCTTGATAAACTATCTGTGGTCTTTAAATTATAATAAGCTGAATCAAAAAAGTTTTGTTTATATTCAACAAGAAGTTTTTCTAAGAGTAAAGGTAGATCTTTTTTAGAATGCTTTTTCGTAATATCATAATAAAAACGATAAATATTTGCTTTTAAAGCTTTTAGTTTTCTAATGATATCATTGGTTTTTAAATAAGCTTGCTCTAAGACACCAATGCCTTCTTCAAGAGAAAAGCTAGACAAAAGGGAATACACTGTATAAATTTCTCCAGTATATTCGTTTTGTTGATTATTTTTTATACGGTTTAATATATCTATAATTTGAATTGAATAGTCAAATAGATTTAAGGATGTTTTATAATCGCCTAATTCTTCTTCACCAATCCATCCATTCTTTTTTAAAACGTTAATGACATGGACTGCTTTTTGTCTTGAAGTATTTGATTGTTCATCTTCGTCCATATCTTCAAAATCATCTGTTTGTTGATCATCAAAATAATCAACAAGCTTAGAAATGATATATTCACGATCCCCCTGAAAAGCATCTTCAATTGTATCTATTGCATTATAAATGATAAAAATACAATCAATATATGTATTTCTATTTGGAGAGGAAAGCACACTAAAAAAGTTTTCATGCATGCGGTCAAATAGATGTGCCATGTAAGTCCTCCTTTATATATATATAAAAAAATATGAAATCCCATACTTATTGTATCATGAAATGTTCATATTTTCTATTAATTATTCAATTATTATTTGGTAATTTTGAACTTTAATTTACGGCCTTTAAATATTTTGTCGTTTACTTGGTCAAGCCTTTTAACAGCTTTTATGTGAATTTGAAATTCTGTTTGATCATCTTTGATATTGATGTCACCAATATTTTTTGGATACATGTCTGCATTCTTCTTTAAATAATCAATTAAATGTGGTGCTCTAAGACCATCATTTTTACCAACATTCATCACTGCAGTATAGTATGTATTATCTTGTGATCTTTTTGAATCTCTACCACGATTTGAACTTCTTTGATCTCTTGAGTTAGAATTTCTATCTCTTCTATTGTTGGTTGATCTAGATGTTTTTTGTTCAAATGAATCTTGTTTAGTTCTTGGTTTAGAAATATCTTCATATGCTTTAGTTTGCTTAGAAAGTCTTTCTACTAAAGCTGATATGATATCATCTTTATCATAACCTTCATTAATTAAGTTATTAATCATATCACTGTAATCTTGAGTTTTTGAATCTGTATAATGTTTAACAGTCTCAATTAAAACTTCATCTTGTTTTTGTTTGATTTCTAATAATGATGGTATTTCTAATTCTACCATTTTAAGTTTGATATATCTTTCAATCATCATGAGTTTACCTCTCATAGAAGGGTATACAAATGATATTGATTTTCCAGATTCACCAGCACGACCAGTACGGCCAATACGGTGCACATAGATTTCATCTTCAAATGGAAGTTCATAATTAAATACGACATCAACATGTGAGATATCTAATCCTCTTGCTGCAACATCTGTTGCTACAAGTAATGTAAGTTGTCTAGATCTAAATCTATTCATAACATAATCTCTTTGAGATTGCTTTAAATCACCGTGAAGTGCATCTGCTTCAAATTGATACTTTTGTAGGAATGCAGCGATATGATCAACGTCTTTTTTCGTGTTCGCAAAAATGATTGCTGAGCTTGGATTATAATAATCAAGTACACGTAATAAGAGTTGGTCACGATCAGATTTTTTAATCATATAATAAAATTGTTCAATTTTATCCACAGTTAATGACTCTGTTTTTATTTTAATAATATCTGGTGTTTTTTGATATTTTTTGGCAACTTCTTTAATAAATGCTGGAATTGTTGCTGAAAATAATGCAGTTTGTCTATCTTGTGGTGTATCTTTTAAAAGTGTTTCTAAATCATCTTGGAAACCCATTTTAAGCATTTCATCTGCTTCATCCATAATAAGCATATTTAAATTTGATAAATCCATCGTCTTACGATTTAAATGATCAATTGCTCTACCTGGAGTCGCAACCACAATATGTGGATGATTCGCAAGTGCTTTAAATTGCTTTTGATATGATTCTCCACCATAAATAGATGTGATTCTAATATCTTTGTTAAATTTAATTAATTTTAAAAATTCTTTATAAACTTGTAAAGTTAATTCTCTAGTAGGACATATAACTAGTCCTTGAATGTTTTTGTTTTTAGGATCGATATGTTCAATCATCGGAATGGCAAAAGCGAAAGTTTTTCCTGTTCCTGTTTGTGCTTGTCCAATTAAATCTTTTTTCTCTAACATTTTAAAAATTGTGTGATGTTGAATGTCTGTTGTTTCAACTAATCCTAAAGCCTGAATGGCTTGTTTTGTTTCTTCTAAAATAGGTAAATCATTAAATAATATATTCATCTTTTTCCTCAATTCTTTTTAACCTTACTAACTATATCATATATGTTAGAAAAATGCTATATAATTAGTAAATAATTGGTTATTTTCTCTATTTTTCAACAAAAAAATCCTAAAAAAGGATTTATTGTCGTTTTTTCCTCACACAATGTTCACCTTCGCAAAACTCAGTTTCATTAAATGCAATAAATGACTGATTAATTGTGTTGATTAAGGATTGTTCAGTTTGTAAACCTTTAAGTTTAGTCTTACCGTTAATTCTTAAAAAAGGTAGGTCATAAATGCCTTTAAGTTGAGCATTTTCACGATTAGATATGACTTGATTCGTAAAAAGATTAGTCGATAACACTTCATCTACTTCTTTTTCTTCAAGTCCTGCTAATAAACTAATTTGTTTTAAATGTTCATGATTACTTAAATCCATATGGTCTTTATATATGGCATCAAATACTAATTGGTTAAAAACTCTAGACACATGTTTCTTTTTTGCTAAATGTGCCATACGATGTACATCATGTATTCTAAATAGTTTTACATCAATATGCTCTTTTTTTAAAAAGTCTTGTACTTCCTTTAAATCCATTTTCTTATATGTTGCTATAAAATCATCATATGCTAAAGATGAATCAAAATGCTCATCATCAACCATTTCATAACTGCGATAAATGAGTTCTAATTGATCAATATCATAGTTTTTTAGCATGTTTTCAATTATTTGATGTTGCAAGTAACATTTTGGGCATAGATAGTCTAACCAAAATTCAATTTTCATGTTTTTCAACCCCTTATCGCTTATCATTTTATCATTAATTTAAATCAATTCAAGTCTTTCACTTCGAATAGACAATTTTTTCATCAACCACAGTCATTTCTACCAAATCTTTGAAAAAATCTGCTTCTTCTAGTTTTAAAAAATCCTTTGATAAAACTGTGAAATCAGCGATATATCCTATATCTAATAATCCTCTATTTGCTTTATATGTTGGTATATTCGCGTAAGTTGTATAAAGTTTTAAAGCTTCATAATGTGTTAATTTTTCTTGTTTTTGAAAGATTTTACCATCACTTAATTTTCTATAGATTGCAGCATACATACCTAATAATGGATTAGGCATTTCAACAGGTGCATCACTTGATCCACATATGGTTAAATGATGATTTAAAAATGTTTTAAATGGATAGATAAACTCTGGCTTTTTAGAAAATAAATCTAGAATATCTGGTAGATCTGATGTAATAAATTGTGGTTGTATATCTATAATCAAAGGCATGTCTTTCATCATTTCTATAGCTTTTTTACTAGCTAATGACGCATGAATGATTCTATCATGCAGTCCCTTTTTTGGAGGATACATGTTTAATAGCGTCAATGTTTCTTCTAATGCAAGATCACCAATAATATGAATTGCTAAAGGTAGATTTAGTTTTCTAACTTTAATGATTAGATTTTCAAGCGTCTTTTTATCAAACATACGCAAGCCTTGCTCATCATCATGAGCATAAGGGTGATATAAAAGTGCAGTCTTTGATGATAATGTGCCATCATAAAAGATTTTAACTGCTCCTAATTGAAGATAATCATTTTGATCTAAAAATTTCGCTTTTGATTTTTTAAAATCATCAATAATTTTATAATGCATTAATAAATGTGCTCTAAAAGGTTTTTCATGAAGTACTTCTATAAACGCTTTTAGTGTATCTTGATAACCGTTAAAATAAAATAAATCATCTGAATGTCCACCAGTAATCCCATAAGTATATAGTTTAGTGATTGATTTATCAATCATTGATACGATATCTTGATGCTGATAAGTTTGATATTTAGCTAAAACTAATTTTGCATCATCTTCTGTTAGATATCCGGTTTGACTTTTTAAATTTGTTTCATTTAAAACGACATCATTGACAGTAACACTATGGTAATCCCTGTGTCTTAAAATAAGAGGTCTATCATTTAATATACTATTTAGCATATGTTTTGTAATGCCTATATTGTGATATCCTTCAAAAAATGTGTGACCTAAAAGTGTTTGTTCTCTTAAGAAGTTAAGAAGTTTTTCTTGTTCATGATATAAAGATATATCAATGACTGACAATTTTTGACCATAACCAACAATATGTAGATGACTATCTACAAAGCCTGGATAAAGATGATTATTTTTTAAATCTATTTCTTTATCAAATGATAAATCGTTAATCTCATCATCAAATCCAACAATGAGTCCTTGATGTGTTGCCATTTGATAATGCATTTCATCTTCAAACTTAAGTGTATGAATATATCCATTTTTCCATAATATCATGAATGACTCCTTTAAAAAAGTTCTACCATGATTTTATCATGATAGAACGTCTTTATCTATAAAAATGTTTTCAATGTCCGTTAAACTAAATCCCTTTTGATAAAGTTTTTGTTTAATAAGAGCTTTTAGTTCATATCCAGATTTTTTATCTTTTAATTTATGATAGATCTGATCAAATGTTTTATTAAGTAAATCAGTCTCATCAAATTTTAAATCATTCATTGCTTGATTTAATAATGAATCAATCAAATCATTTTGAAATCCTTTAGATAAAAAATAGGTTTTAGTTGTTATGTATAATTGTTTTTTAGTTTTATTTTTATTGGTTGAGATTTTTTTTAAAATAAGTTTTTCTAATATTTCTTCTTGATCAACTTTTTGAATTGCTTGATTAACTATATCTTGGTCAATGCCTTTCTTCTCTAAGTTAGATTTTAATAGACTAGGACCTTGTTGATGCTTTTTAAACTCAACATAAATTTTTGCATACTCTTCATCATTAAGATATTTTTTATCTTTATAATAACTAATCAACTTCAATGCTAATGATTTAGAGCATCCTTTTTCAACAAGATATGTATAAAGTTCTTTTTCTGTCTGCATCCGTTTTAACTTTAAGATTCCAAGACGCATGTAAAAAAGCTCGTTATTTTCTGACACCATCTTTTGATAAGTTTTTTCATCGATAGTTAATCCTGGTTTTAAATGAAATTTGAAATAGATATCTTGTTCAATCAAGATAGATTCTGTATCATCGTCAAAAAACACTTTATATCCGCTTTTTAGTTTTTTAACTTCCATCAAAGTTCTCATTTGTTATATCATTCCTATAACTTCCTGAAGTTGATAATCATATTGCAAATCATTTTGATATTGTTTAAGTAAATCAAACATATGACTTGCAGTTTCAAAATCTAGTTTCTCACTCTCAGTTAAACTGTTTTCTTGTTGAAACTGTAAGAGATAATCTTCAGTTTTTTGATCAAAATATCCGTCTGTGCGTATTAAATTATTGTCATCTAATTCAAAATATAGATTTAAAAACGCTTGATAATTAATTAAAGAATCATCAACCATATCGATACTAAGCTCTTCTTCAAACATCATTTGTTCAATTGCTTGATATCCTTCTTGAATGATTAACTCTACATTTAATGGATTTTCAGATATTTTTTTACCTTGGTCATATAACCAATATCCTTCTGTATATGTTAAATAATAAGTCATTGAATTAATAGTCGTTAATGATACGGTATTTTGATATACATCTTTACCATATGTAGGCATACCGTAAAGTTCATATCCACCATTAATGCTTAATGCAGCAGCTAGAACTTCTGCTGCCGATGCAGAATACTCATTGACTAATACTTTGATATCGTAGGCTTTAGGTGTAGATAGACCGCCAAGATAATTTGTCGTCACATCATTTTTATTAATCATAGAAAAGAGTGGTCTTTCTACATCTTTTTGTAAAAGTAATTGTAAAATGCCAGGTATAACACCACTTTCGTTATTGTTATGAAGTGCAGATAATGCGCCTCCTGGATTATTTCTTAAATCTATGATCAACGTATCTGTTTCATCTTTTAACAACTCTGATTCAAGTGTATTTAATGAATCAGAAAATACTTTAGCTGTACCTTCAGTAACACCTTCGATATAGCTAGAAAACTCAGTAATTTTTATATAACCTATACCATCACTAATCGTTTGGTGATAAGCTGTTGGTGTTAAGATTTCATCATAAGTAATATCAATGACTTCTTCAGTTTCATCTGGATGAACAACAATCAGTGATTTTGTTTCATCTTTAGTGCCTGCAAGATAAGATGTGATATTGATATTTTGATCTAAATCTTTAAAATACACCTGTTGATCATCAATCACAAGTCCAACAATCATATCATTAGGATACAATTTTTGGTAACTTGGTCCTTGATAAGTGACATCTAGTACTCTTAAAAAATCAAACTCATTTTGAATAGTAATACCAATGCCTATATAAGATTCAGCATCTGTAGGTGCAAATCCTACTGGATTTGAAAACAAACGTGTGTATGGATCATCATTTGCTTCAGCATATGATGAAACGATACCTTGCATTTGCGCTAGAAAAGCCGCTTCTTTTTCAGCATCTTCTAAATCATATAAATAATATCTGTCAAGCGCTTCAGTTATTTCTGTATAGACATCTACAAATGGTTCCGGTTCGTTATCTACAAAAAATGTTTGTACTTGAAAGCCTGCAAAAAAAGCTAGAGCTACTGCCAAGATAAAAATAATGCCTAATTTTCTATTTTCCATGTCGCACTTCCTTTACTAAATCCAAATCCGAATGCTTCTTTAGTTCTTGTGACAAATGTAAATGCATTTGGATCAATTCGTTTAATGATGAGTTTAAATGTATAAAGTTGCATCCGATCAATCGTACATAAAATCATTTCTTTTTCTTTATTGGTATATCCGCCGACAACTTTAATCTTTGTAAGTCCGCGGTCTAATTTATCATAAATTTCAGCCTGCATTTCTTTGGTTTTATCCGTTAAGATAAAGACAGTAAATCCAGATTTACCTTCAATAGATAATCTGTCAATGATCATTCCACTGAGTAACATGGCTCCAAATGCGTAAAGTCCTGCTTGAAAATCCACAAATAACGCAATTGCAATAATCGTACCATCAATGATATATAATGCCCAAGTAAAAGGGATATGCAAAAACTTATGCATGATATTTTGCACAATATCAATACCACCAGTAGTCGCATTATTTCTAATCACCATGCCCAGCCCTACGCCAACAAACAAAGCTCCAAACAGTGCAGAAACCATATAAGGGCTCTCATTCATATACTTCATGAAGAAATTCGCTTCTACAGTTAATTCTAGTACTAATAAAATGAGTGGATGTAGTAATGTAGCATAAACAGTTTTTAAAAAAAATGCTTTTCCCAAAAAAATAAGTCCTACAAGAAGTAAAACCAAATTTGCTACTAGCACAAATGTTGAAACAGGTATCACATCTCTAAGTAAAACAGATATACCCATTACACCACCAATAACTAAATTTTGCGGCAATAAGAAAAAATAGAAACCTAAAGTCAGGAGGATAACTCCTCCTGTGATTTCTAAAATCTCCAACATTTTCATTTTATTCATTCACATCACCTGCTTTTAAATAAGCATTAATAAATCCATCGATATCTCCATCCATCACTAAATCGACATTACCAACTTCATAATTTGTTCTATGATCTTTAACCATTTGGTAAGGATGAAATACATAAGATCTAATTTGTGAACCCCAAGCAATATCTTTTTGCTCACCTTTTATATCTTTAATTTGAGCTTCTTGTCTTTTAATCTCTTCTTGAGCAAGTTTTGCTTTTAAAAGACTCATCGCTGTTTCTCTATTTTTTAACTGACTACGTTCATTTTGACATGTAACAACAATATTTGTTGGTAGATGTGTAATTCTTACTGCTGAATCTGTTGTGTTAACAGACTGGCCTCCAGCACCACTTGAACGATATACATCAATTTTTAAATCTTCATCTTTAATCTCTATATCAATTTCATCATTGATTTCTGGAATAACATCGATTGAAGCAAACGATGTATGTCTTCTTGCATTTGAATCAAATGGTGAAATTCTCACCAATCGATGGACCCCACGCTCAGCTTTTAAATATCCATACGCATAAGCACCTTTAATAAGCATCACTACACTTTTAATGCCTGCTTCATCACCAGATTGATAATCAAGAATTTCTATCTTGTATTTCTTTCTTTGTGCATATCTAGAATATAAGCGATATAACATATCAGCCCAATCTTGTGATTCAGTACCTCCAGCACCTGGATGTATTTCAATAATCGCATTATTTTCATCATACGTGCCATTTAATATTGTCTCTAATTCAAATGCTTTAAATTCTTTATCTAGTTGAACAAGATCAGATTCTAATATATCCCATTCTTCTGTTTGCTCTTCGGATAGATCTGCCCAATCAATAATGTTTTTTAATTTAGTTTTTAATTGATTTAAATGATCGACTCTTTGTCTGATTTGATTGGCTTCTTTTGTAACTTTTTTGGCTTCATTAGTATTAGACCAAAAATCTGGTTGTTGCATTTTTTGATTGAGTTCTACATATTTTTTTTCCAACTTTTCTGGTTGGATTGCGTTTTTGAAGTCTTCAATTGATTGTTTGAGTTCATTGATCATCTTGTTTACATCATAGCGTTCCATCAATTATTCTCCTATCGCCAAGGTAAGTTTCTTTGCCCTCTATTTTTTCTAACTTTTGGTTTCTTTGGTTTATTATCAGTAATCCCTTGATTGGTCTGCGTGTTTTTAACAACTGCTTCTCTTTCTTGATCATACTTAATTTGTGCTCTAATTGCATATCTTGTTACATCATTAGAAATATTTGCAATCATTTCATTAAACATACGTAGCCCTTCTTGTTGATAAATTGTAAGTGGCTGTTGTTGTCCATATGCTTGTAGAGATACCCCTTGTCTAAGTTCACTCATCGCATCGATGTGTCTCATCCAATAAGTGTCTATGACTCTTAACATAACAACTTTTAAAAATTCATTAAACACTTCTGGTGGGAAGTTGTTTTTCTTATCATCGATTGAATGTAATCCTATATTTAAAATATGATCTTTAATTTCATCATGACTTAATTTTTCAATCTCTTCTTTTTTAAGCGTATCTTGATAAAAAATATTACCATTAAAATGTGTAAGTATTTGATCATAATCAACTTTAAATTCATTTTTACCAACAAGGTGTATGAACTGTTCTACTTGACCTAAAAGTGAATTGGTAATTGTTTGTCTTACTTGATCTTCAATTGATTCTAAAATAAGTACATCTCTTCTATTTTGATAAATGATTTCTCTTTGTTTACGTAATACATCATCATATTTTAATACTGTTTTTCTAGAATCATAGTTGTTTCCTTCAATACGCTTTTGTGCACTAGAAACAAATCTTGTAAATATTTTAGATGCAAGTGGCTCACCTGTTGTGTTCATGCGTTCAAGCATTTCAATTCTACGTTTAAATGATTCGCCACCAAATCTCATCATCAGTTCATCTTCAGCTGACAAATAGAATCTAGAGTATCCTGGATCCCCTTGACGACCACTACGACCTCTTAACTGATTATCAATACGTCTTGATTCATGGCGTTCACTACCAATAACAGCTAAACCGCCTAATTCAACAACGCCTTCACCTAGTTTAATATCCGTCCCACGACCAGCCATGTTCGTCGCAATCGTAACTGAACCTTTAAATCCTGCTTTCGCAACGATTTCAGCTTCTCTTTCATGGTTCTTAGCATTTAACACTTCATGTGGAATACGCTTAGCTTTTAACATTCTAGATAAATCTTCTGATGTCTCAACTGCGATTGTACCAATCAAAATTGGTTGTCCTAATTGATGTCTTCTTTCGACTTCATCAACTAATGCTTTAAATTTTTCTTCTAAAGATGCGTAGATATAATCTGGTTCATCTTTTCTAATGACTGGAGCATTGGTTGGAATTTCAATAACATCCATGTTATAAATGTCTCTAAATTCTTCTTCCTCTGTTTTAGCTGTCCCAGTCATCCCTGATAATTTCTTATACATTCTAAAGAAATTTTGATATGTTATGGTCGCAACCGTAACAGTCTCACGTTTAATTTGTACATTTTCTTTAGCTTCTAATGCTTGATGCAATCCTTCAGAAAACTGACGGCCTCTTAAAATACGACCTGTAAACTGATCGACAATTAAAACTTCTCCATCACTTACCACATATTCCTTATCTCTAGACATAATATAATTAGCACGAAGTGCATTATTGATATGATGAACTAAAGATACATGAGATAAGTCATATAAATTATCTATTTGAAAAATACGCTCTGCTTTTTCAATACCACTTTGGGTAAGAGCGATACTTTTAGTTTCTATTTCAATTTCAAAATCTTCATCTCTTAGTGATTTTGCGAATCGATCTGCTGCTGCATATAAATTTTGATTATTCTTAGAACCACCAGAAATAATAAGTGGTGTTCTAGCTTCATCAATTAATATCGAGTCAACTTCATCGATGATTGCATAATTAAGTCCACGTCTAGCAACCATGTCTTTAGCATATAAAACCATGTGATCCCTTAAATAATCAAATCCTAATTCTGAATTTGTTGAATATAAAATATCACAATCATATGCTTCTTTTTTCTCTTCTCTTGTTATATCTCTTAAATTAAGACCAACTGTTAAGCCTAAAAAACGGAATAAATCTCCGATTTCTCCTTCAGCTTCACGTTTAGCTAAATATTCGTTAACTGTAACAATATGAACACCTTCGCCATTAATTGCACTTAAATAAGCTGGCATAACTGCAGTTAAGGTTTTACCTTCACCAGTCTTCATTTCAGCGATATTACCACCAAAAATCGCAACTGCACCTTCAACTTGCACAAAGTAAGGAAAAAGTCCTGTAACTCTTCTAGATGCCTCTCTAACAACTGCAAAAGCTTCAACCATAAGCTCATCTAGTGTTTCTCCATTAAGGTATCTTTGTTTAAATTCTTCTGTTTTATTTTTTATATCTTGATCCGATAATTTTGCCATTGTTTCTTCCAATGCAAACACATCTTCAGCAATTTTTTTAGCTCTTTTAAGTTCTCGTTTGCTTGGATCAAACCATTTTTTTAGCATACATCCACATCCTTTTCGTTCTCTATTATATTACTATAATAGAGCCGATTTTACAAGCATTTTTAGCTATTCATGATTTTTACCATAATTATGAAAAAAGGCAATATAAAGCAAAAAAAATAAAACGCTTGGCGTTTTATTTTAGAAATCAAATGTTACATCTGCTCTCTTCGCAGCTTCAGCTTCAAAGAATGCACGTTTTTCAAAATGTTTCATGTTTGCAACGATGTTTGTAGGGAATACTACAACTTTTTGATTGTATATAGAAACATTTGAATTATAAACTCTTCTAGATGCTTGAAGGTTTTCTTCAACTTCGACTGTCGCATTTTGTAAGTTAGTAATACTTTCTGATGCTTTTAGCTCAGGGTATTGTTCTACAACAACATTAATCGCTTGAAGACCTCTTGATACTTGATCAGCAAATTCTTGTTTTTGTTCCATTGGTGCTGAATGAGCAGGTTGTCTCATAGCGATAACTTTTTGAAGTGTTTCTTGTTCGTGTTTCATGTAACCTTTAGTTGCTTGAAACATTTTAGTTAACATATCAAAACGTTTTGTAAGTGCGATATCAATACTTGATTCTGATTCATCGATTTTAACAAGCATACGTCTAAATGAATTAAGTGTTGATATGTACCAAGCTAAGATAATAAGTGCAACGGCACCAACAATAATTAATACTAATACAATTGGATCTGGCATATATGTTTTCTCCTTCCCTTTATGATTTATTTAAATTTTGTACTATCTAATCTAAACTCATTCACAATCGCTGGAATAAGTTCAATATCTGACATAAACACACCAAGTGTTTCTTCATTTATTGGTGTTTTTAGTTTAAATTCCATATAATCTTTACGATCATTAACACCAATATGTAGCTGATTATTCATAAAACAGTATAGGATTGATCCTCTATGAAGTTTTTCTAGTTCGAGTAGTTTTTCTATCATAGATGGTGTAATTAAATAAAAGCCAAACTCTTTTGTTGAAGCAAAGATATCAAATTTTTTATTAAATTCAATACTTTCGGTGTCAAATTTCTCCAAATTCTTTTTATTGACTTGACTACCTCTACCTTCAACTATTTTTAAAACTTTATCAAATTGTTTCTGGTAGGTATAAATATACCAGCGACCTTTAAAATAAGTTTCATAAGTGACATGAACATTTCCATTTTTGTCCCTATGTTCAACTCTTTGTTTTAAATCAACATCAGAGACTTCAAAATCAATACCCTTATAACTACCTTTGATATAATCTTCTCCACGGAATCTATCTGGTCTTCTAACTGTACCTGTTTCATTAATCTTTGAAACAGATATAGAACTATTTGGATCATATAAAACATTTTCGAATTGATCACTTAAAAGTACATTAATCAATTCAGTTTTAATAATTCTTCTATATTTGCTTGATTGAGCAGCAGCTCTTCCAGCAAAAACGATAACAACAATAAATAAGACAACCCCAACAATTAATAAAGCAGTTAAGCCTTCAGTTAGTCCAAAAATAAAAGAAATAATCGAAGGTATAAAAAATAAACCTGCTATTAAAGTATTCTTTTTATGCGCATTTGCAATTGCCAATCTTCTTGTTTCTAATTGTTTTAATTGTTCATTCATTATTCATCACCGCTTTCATTTTATAATAATTTCTTAAATATTTCAATCTTATCTGTACTTTCCCAAGTGAAATCATCAACATTTCGCCCAAAATGGCCATATGCCGCAGTTTTTTTATAGATTGGTCTATTAAGTTTAAGCGTTTTAATAATGCCTTTAGGTGTTAGATCAAAATTTGCATATACTGCTTCATATATCTTATCTATATCTATTTTTTCTGTATTAAATGTATTAATTGAAAAACTAACAGGCTCTGATAGTCCAATCGCATATGCTATTTGAATTTCACATTCGGTTGCTACATCACTAGCAACAATATTTTTAGCAATGTATCTAGCCATATATGCAGCACTTCTATCTACTTTAGTCGCATCTTTTCCAGAAAATGCTCCACCACCATGTCTTGCATAACCACCATATGTATCAACGATAATCTTTCTACCTGTTAAACCTGCATCACCATGTGGACCGCCAATAATAAAACGACCTGTTGGATTAATTTGATAAACAGTCTTTGTTGTATCATAATCTTTTAGTTCTGGACGAATGACATGCTCTAACATAGCTTCATGAAGATCTTTTTGATTCCAAAACTCATCATGCTGTGTTGATAAAACAACAGTATGAATATATTTTGGCTTATGATTTTCATCATATGCAACAGTTACTTGTGTTTTTCCATCAGGACGAAGTCCTTCTACAATACCTGTTTTTCTAACATAACTCAATCTTTCTGCTAAACGATGTGCTAAGTATATAGGTAAAGGTAAAAAGGTATCAGTATCTTGATTTGCATAACCAAACATCAACCCTTGATCACCCGCTCCAAGTGATTTTTGATCATCTTTATTCACACCTAGTGCAATATCAGGTGATTGTTCCTTAATCTTAATGTCGATTTCAACTGTATCTACACTATAACCATAAACCTCTTTCGTATAGCCTATATCTAGAATCGCTTGTTTGACTATCTTTTTATAATCAACAACTGCTTTGGTCGTAATCTCACCAAATAGTAAACAATAATGGGTTGTCACTGCTGTTTCAATCGCTACTCTAGATTCAGGATCTTGTTCTAAACATGCATCTAATATAGAATCAGAAATATAGTCTGATAATTTATCTGGATGTCCTTCTGTGACAGATTCACTACTAAATAATTTGTACATTTTTATACACTCCTTTTTATTAAAAAAACCACTTCCCATAAGGAAAGCGGCACTTTTTCCTTATTGTTGGGATAAACCCCTCGTGATGAGCACCTAATTAAATAGGTTGCTGCTACGTCTTCGGTCACTAGCCTCGATAGCTCTTAATAAGATAATTTTTTTATAAATTATTCTATCTAATCTTACATGATTTCATATCAAATGTCAATTGATATCCTTGAGATTAAAAATTATTATACATCTCAGAAAATTCGTCATTAAACTTTAAAAATCTTTCTTTTAAATCATAATCAAAATAATTACCTAACTCACCTTGAAATTGTTTTAAGACAATTGAATGTGCCATCGGTCTTTTATAAGATCTATGTGATCTCATGGTTATATATAGATCACTTAATAAGATAATTTGAGCCTCTATTTCTGGTTGTATTAAAAGCATTTCTTTTAAGAATTTTTCATTTGCTGTATCTTCAATATGTGCTCTTGCAATATCCTCGCACTTTTGTGCTAACTGAATACGTTTAGCAATTTTCGATCCCAATTCAGTTTGATTTTTTAAAAGATCATAGGTCTTTTCATCATCGGTATTAATATCATTTAACAAATGCTTAATTTCTTGATACTGTAGATGAATCATCGAATATTCATTTAATTTTGTCATGGATTCTTGATTCAGTCCATAATAATCAGCCAACTTTTGGCTCATTTGTTGCACCTGATAAGCATGTCTTTTATCCATCAGCGTATATGATGATGAAAAAACTACTGTAAATAAGTCACCTACAATATGAGAAAAATCAGTTTGGACTTGTCTTCTTTTGATTAGTTCTTTTTTTCTTTCTTCTTGCATATATTGCCCCATCGACACGATGGCATAAACTACAAAATAAAATAAAATAAATAATAACGTTCTAAGCAAAATATCACTAAACTCCGGTAGTCTTAAGAAATTAGGTAAAAACTCTACAATTGTTTGTCCATTAACAAGACCATGAAAGTTATAAGTCCAAATTAAGTGAATCACTGTAAGTAGTGCAAGTAAGCCTTGAAAACTACTGCTTAATAGCTTTTTTTCTTGATATAAAGAAATAACGACAACTGCATAATACATTAAAATATAAGCACCAGTTTCAAAATATTCATTGGTGTATAATCTTGCGTAAATTAAGACAGATGAAAAGAAAATATAGAATGCCGCAACATACATTGCTACATTCTGTTTTGTCTTATCCTCAGGATCTAAATGGATTAATTTATTTAACAACTTATTGATAACATAAGTGATTGGAAACGCCATGACTGTTACAACCCAATCTGATACTTGACTATTACTTGATAAAGATAAGACAAGTAAAATAATGGTATACATGATATTAGAGACAAAGACTATATTTTTTATAACAATATTACGACGATATAAAACTGCTACATCATTTGTTATATCTACACCTTGTTCAAATCCAAAAAACTTAGCAAATATATCTTTGCCAAGTGTTTTTAAATCCCAAAATCTTCGTTTCTTTTTTTTCGTACTATCCACTAAAGATCATCCTTTGTTGTTATAAGTCAAAGATGCTAAATCTTTTAACATCTACATCTTCATGCGCTAAATCTTCATTTAATACTTGAGCAACTCTTGTTGATGCTGCAGCAGCTATAGCTCCTACGATATCATCTAAGAATGTATGGCAAATGCCTTCTTCTTTTCCAGCATCATTTAATCTTTTTACGATACCATGTTTATTAACATCAATGTCACCAAAATTTGTTTGTCCAATGGTTCCATATAATCCAGAAACATCTAAACCTAATGTTTCATCAACACCAAATAACCCTAAATCTTCTAAAATAATGTCTTGTATAGGTCCTTGAAACATTTTATCTTCTGCTAAACGGTCAATTTCAGCAGCTAATTGAACATGATGGAATACATCTCTTAATGATAAAATTTTTTCTACAGACTCAATACAAATCGCACGGCTTACATTATCAGAGTATTTAGATTGTTGCATATATGATATTTCTGCAATCGATTCAATACTTACACCACGCTTTAGTAACATCTTTTTGTTTAATTCAAACATTTCTTGTCTAGTAAATATTAATTTTTTCTTTTCCTTGCTCATTTGGAATCTCCTTTGTTAAATACATCATTTTCTGATATAAAGTTTTGTCCATTTAAAAAATCTTTTGCAGGCATAATATTTTTGCCTGGTATTTGAACGCTTAAGATTTCTACTGCACCATCTTGCGTTTTAACAATGAATTGTTTTTTTACTTTGATGACTTGTCCAGGTGTCCCTACTTTATCTATTATTATATCACTTTTTTTGGCTTTATAGACTTTGATCTTCTGATTATTAATGAAACTATAAGCTCCAGGTTCTGGTGATAAACCTTTAATTTTGTTAATCACTTGATCAGTTTTTAGATTGAAATCTAGAAACTCATCTTCATAAGTAAGTGTTTTAGCAAAACTCACCTTTAATTCATCTTGAGGTATAGAGATGATCTTATCATTTTCTATATCTATTAAAACCTCTTTTAATAATCTTGTACCTAAGGTTGATAATTTTTTTGTTAAAGACAAATAATCCTCATCAGATTCTATACGAATTTCATCTTGTTTTATGATGTCACCACTATCCATTTTATATGCCATATACATGATCGTAACACCAGTTTTTTCATCACCATTAAATAGTGCATATTGAATTGGTGCTCCTCCACGGTATTTTGGAAGTAGAGATCCATGGACATTAATGGCTTTTATTTGATCTAATAAAGCTTTTGGCAAGATTTGTCCATAAGCGGCAGTGATGATAAAATCTGGTTTTACATCTATGATTTTTTGATAATCTTCTTTGATTTTTTCAGGTTGGAAAACTTCAATCTGATGTTTTAAAGCAATCTCTTTAACGATAGATGGCATTTTAATTTTTTTTCTACCTACAGCTTTATCAGGCTGAGTAACCACCATAACAACTTGATGTTCTTTGATCAACATTTCTAATACTTCAGCTGCAAACAGTGGGGTTCCCATAAATACTATTTTCATATAATCACCTACATATTGTCTAAATTTGGATAATATCTAATACTTATTAAATCTTCTTTTAAAGATTCAATGATATATTTAATTTCACTTATATCTATATCTTTAAATTTTATGGTTACGACAAATCGATACTGATCTTTAATTTTCTTAATAAAAGCAGGTACAGGTCCTAAAGCAATCACATCATTTAATGTATGTAGTCTTTTTTTAAGCATAAAAGCTTTTTGATATGCTTTTAAATAAGAAGGTCCTTCAATTATACACTGTGACACGTGATAAAATGGCTCATATCTAGAAATCTTACGGTCATATAAAGCTTCTTTATAAAAAGTGTCATATCCCTTTTTAACACTTGTTATTGCATAATGGTCAAGTTGATAGCCTTGGATAACCACTTCACCTGGAAGATGTCTACCGGATCTACCAGATATTTGCGAAAGTAACATATATGTCTCTTCAGAAGCTTTATAAGATGGAACTTTTAAAGAAAGGTCGGCCATCAATACTCCAACTAAAGTAACTTTTGGAAAATCTAGTCCTTTTGATATCATTTGTGTGCCTAATAATATATCTGCTTCTTCATTTAAAAATTGATACCAAATTTTTTCATGACTTCCTTTTTTAGTTGTTACATTTTTATCCATCCTAAGCACTCTTGCTTCAGGAAAAGTCTTTTTAAGTTGTGATTCAACATATTCAATGCCTACACCAACTTCCTTAACTGTCTTTTGATGACATATCTCACAAGTCGGACTAAATGGTTTTTCATAACCACAATAATGACATTTTAAAATGTTTTTATCTTTATAATACGTTAATGAGATATCGCATTCAGGACATTTAGGAACATCACCACATTGTCTACACAAAACAAATGGTGCATAACCTTTTCTATTAAATAACATTAAAGTTTGTTCTTTTTTTGCCAAACGATCATCGATCTTTTGTTTTAAAACATTAGAAAATATAGAAGTATTCTTTTCTTTTAACTCTTTTTTCATATCCACAAAATATATGTGTGGTTCTTTGAGCTCAAAAGGTCTTTTATGAAGTGTTAAAAGTGTAATTTCTTTATTGCTAGCCTGATACATGCTTACTATAGATGGTGTAGCACTACCTAAGACTAGTGGTATTTGATGATACTTTGCTCTTAGTTCTGCAATCTTTCTTGCATCATAGATGACACCTTCTTTTTGCATATAAGATTGATCGTGTTCCTCATCAATGATGATTAACCCTAAATCTTGAATAGGTAAAAATATACCGCTTCTTGTAGAGATAACAACATCAACTTTTTCATTAAGAATTTGCTGATATTGATCATATTTTTCACCACTTGATAAGGCACTATGGTATATAGCAACAAGGTCAAATCTAGATTTTATACGTTGAGCCATTGGCGCAATCAACATAATTTCTGGTACTAACACTAACACCTTTTTAGAGTCTTTCACAACTTTTTCAATCACATCTAGGTAAACTTCTGTTTTTCCTGAACCGGTTATACCTTTTAACAAAAAAGTTTGATGTGTTGATAATGATGATTTAATTTGATTGCTAGCTTGCTTTTGCTCATCTGTTAATACAACAACCTTATCACGATCATCAAATAAATGTTTAATATCTCTATCTATTTGTGTTTTTCTTTTAATAAAAACACCATGTTTAACTAAAGTATTGATATGACTTGTTGAAAAACCAACATCTTCTAACTCTTTTTTCTCATAAGACTTATTAAAATTTAATGATTCTATTTGAGGGTATTTACTTATTTTTTCATACGCATGATTATTATTGTATCTATAAACAAAAACTGTCTTTTCGTTTGTTTTTTGTTTATATGCATTTTTGATTTCAATAATCTTCTTATCGTGTAATCTTCTTAATTTAGGAAGTAACTCATAATCACCTTTTTTTAAATGCCATACGCCTTTTTTATTGAAAAATTCACGATACTCATCAGGTAACAACACTTCATCAAGTAAATAAATATCCTTGTCATAATGCATCGTTAATCCACTTGGTATAACTGTGTCAAAAACCGCACTATAAAGACTTAAAGAGTTTTCTATCATATAATCCATGATGAAAAATAATTCATCAGAAATCGTTGGAATGACATCAAGAATTTCAATGATATCTTTTGTTGCTGACTCACTTATTTCAAATATACTAATCACAAATCCCATTCTAGTTTGCGCACCAAAAGGCACGATGACTCTCATGCCTTTTTTAAGGTCGCTAACTAAGCTATCGGGAATATGATAATCATAAGCTTTGTTAACTTCTTCATGTTTAATATCTAAGATGACTTTAGCAAACATTTAATCACTTACTTTCTCTATATCATGCAAAAAAAGTAACCGAGGTTACTTTATTGTTTTTAGAAGTTGGTCAATATGATTACCATAAGCTAGAGCTTCATCATATTTAAAAACCAAATCTGGTATTTTTCTAACATTTCTTATTTTTTTAGCTAATTCCATACGAATGGTAGCTTTAACTTCTTCAATCGCTTTTTTTGCACGATTAAGAACTTCTTCTTCATCATTTAAAATTGTATAATAAATCGTTGCATAAGAGATATCTTTAGTTACTTTAACTTCTGTTAAATTAATATATCCAAAACTCTTATCTTTGATTTCTTGATTAACGATTGGCGCAAGTTCTCTTTGAATTAAACTTGCTAAACGTTCAGTTGTTATTGACATATATTACACCTCAATTTCTTTTAATTGTGATGCCTCTATAACGTCTCCTACTTTAAGGTCGTTATAGTTTTCAATAGATAGTCCACATTCAAAGCCATTTCTAACTTCTTTAGCATCATCTTTGAAACGTTTTAATGAAGCTAATTTACCTTCATAAACAACGATTCCTTCTCTAAGTACTCTGACTAGTGCATCACGTTTGATAACACCATCAGTGACCATACAACCAGCAATGGTACCAATTTTTGAGATCTTGTAAGTTTCTCTAATTTCTGCTTGGCCTGTTACAACTTCTTCAAATTCTGGTTCTAACATACCTTTAAGCGCTGCTTCAATATCTTCTTGAATACGGTAGATGATTGAGTATAATCTAATTTCAACGCCTTCATTATCTGCAACTTTTTTAACAGCTGCTGTAGGTCTTACATTAAATCCGATAATAATAGCATCTGATGCAGAAGCTAATGTCACATCATTTTCTGTAATCGCACCTACTGAATGTCTAACGATATTTACATGGAAACCTTTAATATCAATTTTTTCCAACATACCTTTTAATGCTTCAATAGATCCTTGTACATCACCTTTGATGATGATATTTAATTCTTTAGTTTCTTCTTCCATTTGTCCGAATAATGAATCTAAAGATCTTTTCTTCATTTGTTTTTGCTCTGTTTCTTTTTGTCTTGATTGACGATCTGATGCAATACTTCTAGTCATTTTTTCATCTGTAAATGCCATGAAAATATCACCAGCTTGAGGCACTTCATTTAAACCAGTAACTTCAACTGGTTGAGAAGGTCCTGCTTCATCAAATCTATTGCCTAAATCATCACTCATTGTTCTGATCTTACCGTAAGTATTACCAATAACAATATAATCAGTGATACGTAGTGTTCCTGTTTCAACAATTAAGGTTGCAACCGGTCCTCTACCTTTATCTAAACTAGCTTCAATAACTGTTCCTCTTGCAAGTCTTTTCGGATTCGCTTTAAATTCTTGAATTTCACTCATTAATTGTAAAACATCAAGAAGTTCATCGATACCAATGTTTTTTAAAGCAGAAACTTGTACAAATGGTGTATCTCCACCCCAAGCTTCAGGTACCAATCCACGTTCTGAAAGTTCAGTCATTACGCGATCTGGATTTGCTGAAGGTCTATCGATTTTATTAACAGCTACAACGATAGGTACTTTTGCAGCTTTCGCATGGTCTAGTGCTTCAATCGTTTGTGGCATAACACCATCATCAGCACCAACCACTAAAATAACGATATCTGTAACTTTAGCTCCACGTGCTCTCATTTCAGTAAAAGCAGCATGTCCTGGTGTATCAATAAATGTGATTTTCTCACCATTTCTTTCTACTTGGTATGCACCAATATGTTGGGTAATACCTCCAGCTTCGCCTTCAACGACTCTTGATTTACGAATCGTATCAAGTAGGGTAGTTTTCCCATGGTCAACGTGACCCATAACAGTTACAATCGGAGGTCTTTTAACAAGATCTTTTGGATCGTCATTAATCTCCATTTCATCAAATCTAGTTACATCAGTAATCACTTCATCTTGAACATCAAAACCTTCATCAAGTGCTATGACTTCAATCGTATCACGATCAATGACTTGAGTGACAGTTGCCATAAGTCCTTGACTCATCAATTTTTTAATCATTGCAGCATTGCTGATTTTTAATTCTTGTGCTACATCAGCAACCGTCATGTCTGGTCTATATGTTAAGATTTTTGGTTCCTCAACTTTTGGTTTCTTAGGAGCCACAGGTTTTCTTGAATCCGTTCTTTTCTTATGATTGTTTCTGTTGTTGTTATTACTGTTGTTATTGTTGTTATTATTATGTCTTTTTTGATTTTGAGGCATATAATCACTTCCTTTTCTGGTCCATCAATAGTCTAGTAAACCCTTGATCAGTTATACCAATGACTTTGATGTCGTTTTTTCCTACAGCATTAGATAATTCAAAAGCTGATAAATCATCAATCACAGGTGTCTCATATGTTTTTGCTTTATCTCTGATTTTCTTTTGAGTTAATGGTGAAGCATCATTTGCCAAAATAATGACGAATAATTTCTTTTTACGTAAATGCTCTATCGTGTTTTCCGTGCCAAGCACGACTTTTCTTGCACGATATGCCAAACCAATCGTCTTATCCATGAATCAATTTTAAAAGTTCTTCATAAATTTCATTTGGCACTTCTGTTTCAAGTTTTCTATCTAACGCTTTATTCTTTTTTGCTAATATAATTACATCCTCACTTAGTTTCAAATATGCACCTCGTCCAGGAGCTTTACCAGTTAAATCAATACTTACTACACCTTCTTTAGTTGCAGCAATACGTATTAATTCTTTTTTAGGTAAAACTTCTTTTGAAACAACACATGTTCTAAGTGGAACTTTTTTAACTTTTTTCATGTGATAAACCACCTTTACTTTGATTAATAAAGAATGCCTTCACCTTGCGCCATGGTTTCTGATTTAATATCAATACTCCAACCACATGCTTGAACGGCAAGTTTAACATTTTGTCCTAACTTACCAATTGCTAGTGATAACTGAGTATCTGGTACAATTGCTAGCGCACTTTTATCTTTTGGATTTACATGGGTTACCGCAACAACCTCAGCAGGTTGTAATGCGTTAGCGATTAATTCTTTTTCATTATCGCTCCATCTAAATAAATCTATTTTTTCATCACTTAAAGCTTTTACAATTTCTCTAATGCGAGATCCTCCCTCACCAACGCAAGCGCCGATCGGATCTACTTTAGGATCGTTAGATTTAACACCGATTTTAGAACGATCACCTGGATCTCTTGAGATACCCATAACTTCAATGATACCTTCTTTAATTTCAGGAATATAGTTTTCTAATAATCTAATAATTAAACTTGGATGTGAACGGCTCACAAACACTTTTGGCCATTTCGTTTTCATTTCAACATCAGATACATAAACTCTAACGTGATCACCTACATGAAATAAATCTTTAGGTAATGCTTCTTTTTTAGGAAGAAGCGTCGTTAAATCTTTACCAATATCCAAACGATAATGATCATCTGCAACATCAATAACTCTTGCGTTAATCATCTCATGCTCATAAGCTTTAAAATGATTATAAAGATTTTCTTTTTGACTAGATACTAAACTTTCGTTTAATCTAGATTTAAAATCTCTAACCGCAAAATGTCCAAAATCTTTAGGATCAATCTTTTGTTCTAAGATGTCACCTACTTTAATTCTTGAATTAATTTTTTTAGCATCAGCTAATAACATTTGTGAGTAATTCTTATCTGCTTCTAATGTTAATTCATCAACAACCAAATGTTGTGTAAATACTAATATTTCATTACGGTCTTCTTTTAGTTCAACTCTGCATGAACGTACGTCATGAGATTTTTTACAACCAGCTGTTAACCCTTGGATAAATGCTTCCATTACTTGTTCTCTACTAAGTTCTTTTTCTTGTGCAACCGCATCAATATTATCAAAAAATACTTTACTAATCATGATATCCTCCTTTTTATACCTTAACTGAAGTACGCATGTGTCTTGCATCTGTGTAGTTGATATCAATCTTTCGAATGCGTCCCTTATCATTAATCTCTAGTTTTATTATATCATTTTCAAACGATATGATATATCCGTTTCCATTATATTTATCAGATTCAAGATAAATATATTTCCCAATAGCTTTTAAGACTTCTTCTTTCGTTTTTAAAGGTCTTTCAGCCCCTAATGATGAAAGTTCTAAATAATAGTTGGGATCCATGTCTTCATCTGTTAATAAGTCAACATATTCCAAATGAATTTTTTCTAAATCATTAATATCCATGACATCTATATCAATAAGGATTTCAACAATTTTTTCACCAAACTCTTTTTTAGTTCTTATACTATAAATATCTAAATCATAGCGTTTTAAGATAGGTATTAACTTTTGTTTCATTTTTTCTAAATTCATCATCAGACCTCAATAAAATGAGTGGAAATCATCATCCCACTCACGTTTAGGTTTTTATTATAACATTTTTTACCAATAAATACAATTTTTTATACTGCTTTTCTCGCTTTTATAAGAGGTTTAACAAAAAATTGCGAATGATTTGCAATTAGCTACTTTTGTGATATAATTTTATTGCAAATCATTCGCAATTAGGAGGATTTACATACATGAAAAAAATTACAGTTTTATTCATTATATTATTAACAGGTTTTTTACTAATGTCTTGTCAAGATGAACAAGATAGGCCAGATATTGTCACTACCATGTATACTCACTATGATTTAGCTTCACAGATAGTTAAAGACAATATGTCTGTTGAACTACTTATTCCATTAGGAGCTGATATTCATAGTTTTGAAGCATCTAGTAAAGATATGGTAGATATTAATAATTCAAAATTATTTATTTATACAAGTGCAGAGATTGATCAGTGGCTAAAAAACGTTGATCAAATAAGTGACGAAGATACAATGGTTATCAATATGTCAGAAAGCTATATAGAAGTTGAACATGATCATGAGTTATCAAACTCACAACTACTTTCATCAACTACATTAATAGAAGATGACCACGCTAAGCATGATGATCTACATTATTGGGTAGATCCACTCATCACATTACAAATGATTGATTATATATTAGAACATGTCATCTTGATAGATCCAGATAACGCAGACATCTATACATCTAATGCAAACATCTATAAAGATGAAATATATGCACTACACCTGAAAATCGATGAACTTCTTGCACATGAACCATACATAGATTCTAAAATCTATTTTGCAGGACATAATGCAATGGGTGCATTTGCAAGTAGATATCATATCCACATTGAATCATTATTTAGTGAATTTAAGCCAGATGATGATTTAACAAGTAGTGAGATCATCACATTTTCTAACCTTGTTAAAGAAGCGAGCACTCATTATTTATTTACAGAAGCTTTGATTGAGCCTAGAGCTGCAATCGCAATTAAAGAAAGTTTAGAATCAAGCGATGATTATCAACTTAATATATTAGAATTACATACATATCATAATGTAAATCAAGCAGATTGGGAGGCGAAGGTTACATATAAAGATCTTTTAGAACGAAATTTCGAACATATAAAGATTGCTTTAGGTGTATCTGAATCAAATGATTAAATACGAAAATGTTGGTGTTTCATTTAGTGATTTTGAAGTTTTAAAAAACATTAGTTTTCATGTAAAAAAAGGCGACTTCCTACATATTGTAGGTCCAAACGGAAGCGGGAAAACAACATTGGTTAAAACACTTGTAAGCCTGCTTAAGCCTACACATGGCATCATTCATATCAATACTAAAAATATGGGTTACCTACCACAAAAACTTAACTTAAAAAATCAAATACCAATGACGGTTCAAGAAGTCATTTACAGCGGTTTTAATAAACAAAAATTAATCCCCTCACAAGATGATTGTCAACTCATAAAAAAATGGTTGTTAAAAATGGAAATCCCTGAATTGTTTAATCAATCTATGAACTTTCTATCTGGTGGGCAGCAACAAAGAGTCTATTTAATTAGAGCACTCATCTCAAATCCAGAAGTTTTAATCCTTGATGAACCAACCAGTGCTTTAGATCCTTCTTTTAGAGAAAAATTTTATAAACTATTATACGAAATTCAACAAGAGCATCAAACAACCATCATTCACGTAACCCATGATTTAACTGATGCTGTTAAAGATGATTGTAAAATCATGTATGTTGATCAAACCATCAGATTTTTAGGTTCATATGATGCATATCATGAGTTTGAACATAGGGGGCATCATCATGTTTGAGTTACTACAATATGATTTTATTATCAACGCATTATTTATAGGCATTACCCTTGCACTATCTGCAGCACTTTTAAGTCCTTATTTAGTTTTAAATCAGCAAGCTATGATTGCTGATGGACTTGCACATGTTAGTTTTGCTGGACTTGTCTTAAGTGTTCTTCTTACCAATGAACCTTTATACATCGCAATACCATTTGTGATGATCGCATCTTTACTAATAAAATATCTAGCTGCAACCGATAAGATGAATGGTGATGCAGCCATTGGATTAGTTGCCAGTGTTTCATTTGCTATTGGTTTAATCTTAATTAAAAAGAGTTCAGGCTTTAATATATCAGTTGAATCTATGTTAGTCGGAAACATCTTTACTGCAACAAGAGCTGATATCATTTTGTCTGTCATCGTAAGTATCTTAATATTAATTTTTGTATTTCTATTTTATAGACCATTATTTTTAATGACTTATGATCTAAATTATGCAAAATTCTCAAAAGTTAAAACAAATATATTAGGTTATGGATTATCTATTTTAACAGCATTTTTCATCGTCATAGGTGTAAGAACTATAGGCACACTATTAATATCTGCTTTAGTCGTCTTTCCATCTATTATTTCAAGTCAATGGACTAAAAGCTTTAAGATGACATTAATCTTTGGAGTGATATCAAGTTTTGTCATAGTCATTATGGGTATCTTTATCGCCCATCCACTTGAAATACCAGTCGGATCTACAATCGTTGTGCTATATACGATATTACTCATTTTACTATTAGTTACTAAAAAACTATTAAGGAGGTAAAATTATGAGAATGACTGCTCAAAGAAAACAAATACTAGACATCTTAAAACAAGCTAACCATCCCCTCAGTGCAGAAATGATTATGAATAAATTACCTGAAGATACATTAAACCTATCAACCATATATCGGTCACTTGATTTATTTTTTGCACAAGAAATCGTTTCAAAAAGCTATATGAATCATACAACCTACTATTATCTAAACCAGAGAGAACATCATCATTATATGATATGCATCAATTGTCAAAAAATGTATGAAATTAATTGTCACATCCATCACATTGCAGATGATATCGCTGATAAACATGGATTTAAAATCACACATCACGATATGACCGTCTATGGATATTGTAAAGCTTGTCAAGCTTCATTAAATCTTTAAATAACAAAAAAGAGAAAATTTTCGTTTTCTCTTTTTTTTCATCAATTTATTAATTCCATTTTCTTGGATCATCATTAATTGCATCTAAGATGTCCATATCTGCTTTTTTAATTTCAAAATCTACCTTTGTATTTTCAATGATTCTTGATTCATGTGTTGATTTTGGTAAAGGTAGGGTTCCTTTTTCAATACAATATCTAATAAGTATTTGAGCTGGTGTTTTATCATATTTTTTAGCCATCTCAACTACTTGAGGAGTCTTAAGCGCATGTCCAATTGCTAGTGGTGAGTATGCTTCTACTAAAATGTTTTTAGCTTGACAATAATCAACTGTTTCATCTTGATTATGTCCAACAAAATAGCCAATTTGGTTTACATGTGGTACAAAACCTAAATGATCAATGATGTTATCAATATCTTTAGGTGAGAAATTAGATACACCAATCGCTTTAATTTTTCCTGCTTCATAAAATTCCATCATTGCTCTAAAAGCTTCAACGTTGCCCTTATCACAATCTTTACCAATCTCATTCCATGGCCATGGTGCATGAATTAAATATAAGTCTAAGTATTCAAAACCTAAAGCTTTTAACGTTTTTTCAAATCCTTCTTTAGCACCTTCGTAAGTTTTAATATGTGATTGCAGTTTTGATGTCACAAAGATTTCTTCTCTAGGAATACCTGAATCTTTTACCGCTTGTCCAACACTTTCTTCATTTTGATAAGCTGCAGCTGTATCAATATGACGATAGCCATTTTTTAAAGCCATTGCTACTGAATTGTAAGCAACATCTCCGCTTGGTACCTGCCATGTACCAAATCCAATTTTTGGAATTTTGATGCCATTTGATAATACATAAACATCATTTAATAATTTCACTTTTTATTTCCTCCTATTTTTATAAGTTCTTCTAATAAACTTCTTAATGCTTTAACCGATAACATTCTATGATTTGCTAACGTCGACCCATATCCGATTTTTATCGTGTGTGCTTCATTTAATGCTTTAAACATATCTTCATCAGTAACGTCATCACCAGCTGATAAAACAAAATCATAGGATGCTTGATTCGTAAATAAGAATGTTGCATTGCCTTTATTTACTCTTTGATCTTTAACTTCTAAGACCATATGTCCTTGTTGAATTTCAATTGGATGTGTACCCTTTATTGAAAATAATGCATCTTTAATTTCAGACATTTTAACCGCAACCATTTCAGGTTCACATTTTCGGTAATGTAATGCGATAGAATGTGTTTTTTCTTCAATAAATGATCCTGGCATTCTATCAACATATATTTCTAAGACATGTCTAATTCTATCTTTCCATTGGTTATCAATAGATATTGTTTTTTTCCAATCGCTATCTTTTCGTTTATACCATAGACCATGATCTCCTATAAGACCAACATTAAGTTTACCTAACCATCTGTCTAATGTTTGATGATCTCTTCCTGAGATGATCACAACATCTGTATGTGGTAGTTGAGATAATTTTTGTAAAATGTTTTTTAGTTTTCTTGAAGGATAAGCTTGCATTGGTGTTGATTGAAAATCCACCAATGTACCATCATAATCTAGAAATAATATTGAAGATTTTGCTTTTTTAAAGCTATTTAATATATGATCTTTATCCATCATATCATCTTTATTCATAGTCACTTGATCTAAGATTTCAACTTGAGATAATCGGTTCATAAATTCTTTTGCCCAAAACTTAACATTATATCTTTTAATTCGAGCATGCATGATTTTATTACGATCAACTTTTTCAGACTTATTCATCTCTAAAGCAGTCTTAATACCTTCAGCAATTTGCATTTCATCATTCGGATTAATCAATACTGCTTCACTCAATTCGCTTGCCGCACCAGCTGTCTCACTAATAATAAGCATACCTTCGTGATCTGTTCTTGATGCAATATATTCTTTTGCAATCAAGTTCATACCATCTCTAAGTGGTGTAACTAATAAGATTGATGCCTCTTTATAATACTTAATTAAATCATCTTGATTAAACGATTGATATAAATACCAAATTGGCATCCATTCAAATGTTCCAAACTCACCATTGATCTCACTCACAAGTTTTTCAATATCTCTTCTAAGTGCATCATAAGTAGGTAGAGACTGTCTAGATGGCGCAACAATCAAATGAAGTTTTACCTTCTTACGATATTTAGGATATCTTATTAAAAATGCTCTATAAGCTTTAATACGTTCAATAATCCCTTTTGTATAATCTAATCTATCGACCGATAATATAATTTTGTAATCCTTTGGTTGATCGATTTTAATATCTTTTTTAGATGAAAAATACTCATAATCTATACCCATTGGAAATGCATCAACATCAATGACCCGATCGTTGAATTGAATTTTATAAAAACTTTGATTGATATTTAATATTCTTCTTACACTACTTAGAAAATGTCTAACATAATCATATGTATGAAAACCAATTAAATCAGCTCCCAATAATCCAGTTAAAATTTCTTTTTTCCAAACAAGCAATCTAAATATTTCACTAGACGGAAAAGGAATATGTAAGAAAAATCCAATTTTCGCAGTTGGAAAATCATTTTTAATCAACTCGGGCAGTAACATTAATTGATAATCATGAACCCAAATCATAGTATCTTTTTCAATAAATGGCTTAATATTTTTATAAAACTTTTGGTTTACTTTTTTATAAGCTTCCCAAGTTTTAACTTCATATTCTGCTTTATCCGCAAAATAATGAAAAAGAGGCCAAATTGTTTTATTAGAGAATCCTTCATAATATAAATCAATATCTTTTTCTGTTAAATACACAGGATGACATTTATACGTGTTATTTAATTCTTTTTCGATCTTCTTTTGTTCTTCATTTCTTAATCGGTCACTAGCAACTCCTGGCCAACCAACCCAAAGGCTATCCGATGATTCATGAAAACTTTTTAATCCAGTTGCTAATCCACCAATGCTTTCATGATAGCTAATATTGTGTCTTTTTACAGAAACAGTCACCGGCAATCTGTTTGATACAAAGATTGTTTTACTCAAATTAGATCACTTCCTTTTGTTTCTTTATCTTAATTATATTTTACCATATGCCTATCTTTAGACCTAAAAAAAAGAACATTGCTGTTCTTTATTTCTTCTTTAAAAGTTGATATTGGATGAATACTCCAATAAGCGCAACCACAATCAAAAGCGCTCCAAAACTGATTTTTATAATTTCAGTTGGTATTTGTTCTAACCCTGATAAAAGCATTTCTCCAATATATGCAAATAGATACACATAAAGTAATATCTTTAATGTTTTCAACTCTTTTGGTGTGATTACTTGAATCTCATTAGATGCTTTTCTGTAAATAAGAAACCCACCAATCCCAAATAAGACTAATAATCCTAAGACTAAAAAATTATATACTGGAAAACTTTGACCAATATAATATTGTACAATAACATTAACACCCATAATAATAAACACGATAAACATTAACAGTTGCACAATTAAACTTTTACGATATACATTCATTTTTAACATCTCCTATGCTATTTTTTAATTTTTTTTGTTATACTAATATTGAAGCGAGGTAAATTTATGAAAAAAGCTGTTTATCCAGGAACATTCGATCCACTCACTATTGGCCATCTTGATATCATTAAACGTGCAGCACGCATTGTTGATCAATTACATATCGTAGTTGCAGATAATTATAAAAAGATTCCAACATTTACAACTACAGAACGTATAGAGATGATCAAACTTGTTACTGAAGACTTAGATAATGTGGTTGTATCATCTACTGATGATTTAGTTGTGAGATACGCTAAAGACAATGACATAGAATTAATGATTCGTGGACTTAGAAACATTCAAGATTATGAAAATGAATATGCACTTTATCAATTTAATAGAAATATCAATCGAAGCATTGAAACATTAATATTATTTCCATCATCTAAAAATCACTTTGTTTCATCTTCTGCAATTAAAGAACTTGTCGTTCATCATGCAGATATTTCACCTTATGTTCCAAAAGAAATCATTAAACTTGTTCAATCAAAATTAAAACCTAAATTAGATTAAGTTTTTTAAAAAAGTCGTATAATTGATCCTCATGAATATGAGGGGCAATAAAATCGGCTTTTTCTTTTAATTCGCTAAATCTTGTATTATCCATAGCTATACCAATATCTGCGAGTTCTATCATTTCGATATCATTTGCGCCATCGCCAACACTAATAAGTCTATAATCATTTTCTTGTTTTAAACAAACTTTAATACCAAAAGCTTTACTCATCTTTGGATACGTGAAATCTACACCACCTTTATGCCATGGTATAGCTCTAAATTTAGGTAGTTTACTTGCTATATCCAATACTAATGATTCAGAATCCGCAAACATCCATAATTGATAAACTTTTTGATCTTTATAAAAGTTTTCATTCACTTTAGGAAAAACACCTCTTAAAGCTTTCATGCCATAACCAACACGATCATCCCAATAATTAACAGCCTCATCATTAATACCCACCATACCGATGTTGATGTCATAACATTTAGTAAGATTCAAAACTTCAATGATATCTTTATTCTTCATTGGCATATCATATAATACATTTTCGTTTTTTAACACATATGATCCATTAACCAACACTTTATAAGTAAAAAAATGAAGAATATCTTCGATAATTTCTAGCTTTTTTAAACCTCTACCAGTAGCTAGACCTAAAACAACATCTTCTTTTTCACTAAGAAGCTTTAAAAGCTTATAAGTTTGATCTGGTATTTTACCAGTCATGCTGTTATAGATTGTATTATCGACGTCAAAAAAGATTATGGTTTTCATCATACACCTCAAAAATATTATAGCATATATTGTATTTGACTATCATTTTTTACCTTTTTATTATAAAATAGAAATGTATAATTTCGATGCTGGAGGATTTTTACATGAAAAATCAATTATTGAAAACCGGGGAAATCGGCATTTTTGCATTAGGTGGCCTTGGTGAAGTCGGGAAAAATATGTATATTTACGAAATCGAAGATCAAATCTTTATCGTAGATTCGGGCATATTATTTCCAGATGAACATTTATTAGGTATTGACTATGTCATCCCTGATTACACATATTTAATAGAAAATCAAGACCGTATTGTTGGTCTTTTTATCACGCATGGTCACGAAGACCACATTGGTAGTATTCCTTATTTATTAAGACAAGTACAAATACCAAAAATTTACGCTTCTGGTATAGCCATAGATTTGATTGAATATAAATTTATGGAGCATAAAGATGTTAAACATCCACATATAGAAGCATATAAGAGTCATTATAAATATAATTTCAAAAATGTAGAAATTAGTTTTATTCGTATGAATCACTCAATTCCTGATATGTTTGGAATTGTATTTAAAACACCACAAGGTACATTATTTCATACAGGAGACTTTAAAGTTGATTTTACACCAGTTGGTCCACCTGCTGAATTTGATAAACTTGCTAAAATAGGCAGCGAAGGTGTCTTATGTATGCTAAGTGATTCAACCAATGCAGAAAGAGATGAACTAATCATCTCCGATAGCAAAGTCGGAAAATCAATTAATGAATTATTCTCAAGAATGACAGGTAGAATCATTATTGCGACATTCGCTTCAAACATGTTCAGAATTCAACAAATTATCGAAGCTGCTGTGTTAAATAAACGAAAAGTTGCTGTATTTGGTAGATCTATGGAAAGAGCTATTGAAGCAGGTATGCAAACGGGATATATTAAAGCTCCTAAAGATGTTTTAATTACCGGAGATCAAGTCAATCGTTTAAAACCTGAACAAGTTTGTTTACTTGTAACTGGTTCTCAAGGTGAGCCACTTGCTGCATTAAGTAGAATCGCAAATGGCACACATAGACAAGTTCAAGCTATGGCTGGAGATACGGTTATCTTCTCTTCTTCTCCAATTCCAGGAAATCAAGAAGGCGTAAATAGAACCATTAATAAATTATTTAGACTAGATGTTAATGTTATCACTCATGGTCCATTAGCAGACACACACACTTCTGGACATGGTGCCCAAAGTGACTTAAAAATGATTTTAAGTCTTGTGAAACCTAAAATGTTTATTCCAGTACACGGTGAACACCGTATGCTTAAACATCATAAACAACTTGCTATAGAATGTGGTGTTAATCCTGAAAACATCTTAATTATGGATAATGGAGAGGTTGCTGCTTTAACATCTGATACTATCAGATTAGCTGGCAAAGTTGCTTCAGGTGAAGTTTATATCGACGGTACAGGAATTGGTGATATTGGTTCAGCAGTTATAAAAGAAAGAAAATTATTAAGTGAAGAAGGATTGTTCTCTGTTGTTTTATCTATTGATACAGATAAAAGAAAAATGATTAATGATCCGACGATTATCTCACGTGGATTTATTTACATGAGAGGTAATGAAGAACTTACAGGACAACTTGCTAACGAAGCTAAGATGGTTTGTGAAAAAGAGTTAAAAGCAAAACAAATCAATGAGCAACATTTAAAACAAGCTGTCATTGACCACTTAAGTGATAAAATTTTTGAAATCACACAAAGAAGACCTTTGATTATTCCAATCGTTGTTGATTTAAAAAATGCATAATAAAAGATAAAATCCGCTTTCGCGGATTTATTTATGCCATATAACTCATAAATGCATCAAATACATATTTAGTGACAACTGCATCATCTTTCGCATCATGTAATTGATCTTCATCTATATTAAAATATGTTTTATATGCTTTAAATAAACCTAAATCATCTCTTAAATTATAGTAATCTTTATGTAATTTTAATAAATCAATAAAATCACTATCTTTAGTCAATGGTTTTTTATTATGCAATCTATAAGAATCATTTAATGCCGAAATGTCATTTTTACCCCAAACTACTAATTTAGGTTTGAACTTATGAATGATTCTTGCTAAATCTTCATAAAACTTTTCATAATGAATAGCTTCTTCATAAAATTTAAGTTCATCTAATTTTAAAAATTTTAATGTGCGTTTTGATAAATTCGTTTCTGGACTTGGTAAAACATAATAACCATTTTGTTCAATCACTTGTCCTTGAGCTTTAGATACGACATAACCCGCTTGAATTATTTCTGGGATAAATGTTGTCTTTGAATATCCAGGCATCGTCATTTCAAAGTCAATAAATAAATAATACTTATGTTGATTTAGAACTTGTTGCATGTCTTTTCTTAATTTAAATAAATCATAATGCACTACATAAGGTTTTAAAGATATGATTCGATTAAAATGGGCAACTTGATAAAAAACACGATGATGAATTTTTTTTCTTTTTGATGAAATTTCAAAATCAACTAAAACACCTTTAGCTAAATAATCAAAAAATGTTTTTGCTAAACGATTGGATAAATAAAATCCTATCTTTCTGCCTTCTATCACTAAATAAAAAACTTTTAAACCACCATCTATGTCGTATATAATTTTTGTCATGTCAATACCTCTTTCAATGCTTTAATAACATCATCAGTTAATCCAAGATTCTTAAGTGTTTCGTCTGATGCATCTTTAATTTCTTCAATTGATTTAAATTCAGTTAGAAGTTTTAATTTACGCTTAGGTCCAATACCTTTTATATCATCTAAAATTGATTTGTTTGCAACTTTATCTCTTGTATTTCTATGAAAACTAATCGCAAACCTATGTACCTCTTCAGAGATACTCAATAACAATTGAAAAACCTCACTATTTTTTAATAATGGAATCGTCTGATTCTCGTATACGAGTGCTTCTAATTGATGCTTCTTGTTTTTCTTTAAACCAGCAATTTTAATGTCAAGATTTAGTTGTGTTAAAACCTCTTTAGCCGCATTTAATTGCCCTTTTCCGCCATCCACTAAGATTAAATCAGGCATGGTTGAACTTTCAATTAAAAGTCTTTGATATCTTCTATAAGTAACTTCTTTCATCGCTTGATAATCATCATTTGTTGTTGTTTTAAGATGATATTTACGATAACTTTTTTTATCAAAATCGTGATCTTTATAAACCACTAATGCAGAAATTGGCGCTGTTCCAAAAAGTTGAGCATTATCAAAAATCTCAATATGATTGACATCTTTTCCAATCATTTGCGATAGATCATCAATGGCTTGCTCTATTTTTTCTTGTTTATGTCGATATAACATGTAATGATGTTCTAAATCATAATCAGCATTCTTAGATGCAAGATCTACTAACTTCTTCTTATCACCACGTTGTGGCATTAATGCTTTATGTTTAAATAAAGCTTCTAGATCAGAAAATTCAAAACGATCACTAAATAAGAGTTCATCAGGTATATGTGCTTCATAATATTGTTGTAGGTAACTTAAAACTGATTCTAAATAATGACCTACATAGGCATAAACAATTTGATCATGATCAACAATTTTTCCTTGTCTCATTTTCAATATTTGAATGGAGATATCATCTTCATTAAACGCAAAACTAATCGCGTCTCTATCTTTAAAATCACTTAAATTAATGATTTGTTTTTCAGTTGTTGATTCGATATGATTGATCATATCTCGATATTCAATAGCTTTTTCATAATGCATCTTTTCTGATGCATCATCCATTTCTTTTTTTAATTTTCTTAATACTTCTTTCGTGTCACCTTTTAAAAAACGGATAATCTCATTGATATCATCTTTAAAGTCAACTTTGAACTCACAAGGCCCCAAACATTGTCCGATATGATAATATAAACATACTTTTTTTGGCATCGTGTCACATTTTCTAAGTGGATATAAACGATTTAAAAGTCTTGCTGTTTCTCTTGCTGCATAAACGTTTGGATAAGGTCCAAATATTCTACCTTTAGGTTGTTTTTTTCTGACAACTTGAAGCTTTGGATGTTCTTCTTCAGTAAGTTCTATATATGGATAGGTTTTATCATCAACGAGTCTAATATTATACTTAGGGACATATTGCTTGATTAGATTGTTTTCTAAAATGAGTGACTCTTGTTCACTATTGGTAAGTACATAAGAAAAATCATCGATTTCTTGAACCAATCGTGTTGTTTTCTCATTATGAGCTCCAGTAAAATATGTTTTTACTCGATTTTTTAAATTTTTCGCTTTCCCAACATAAATAACATCACCTTGTTTATTCTTCATTAAATAACAACCCGGTTCAGTTGGGCATAGCTTTATTTTCTCTTTTAGATTCACAAAATCACCATTATTATTTTAACATACTTTAAAAGAAGCTTTAAAAGAAAAAGCGATAACTCGCTTTTAAGTTTCGAAATCTATATCGACTTTTCCATTTAATATTTCTTCTAATGCCATGCCAATACTTTTTACACATGCAGCATTTTCGATTTGTAGTTTCTCATCTTCAATAATTCTAGCAACTTTACTAGCTGCATAAACTAATTTATATTTTGAATCAATTTTTTCTAGCAACTTATCTATAGATGGATAACGCATTCCGTCTTTGTTCTTCATTAAATACTCACTCTCCTATCATTTTTAAGTAGTTATGGATGGTTCTTTCTGTCTTAGCATGTTCTGCACGTATAATTGCCATGATACGATCAGCTGCATTGTTTACTTCATCATTAACAACGATATAATCATATTTATGCGCAAGCAAAAACTCTGATTCAGCTTTCTTCATACGTTCTTGAACAATACTTATAGGTTCTGTACCTCTTTGTCTTAAGCGATCATAAAGTGCTTTTTTCCCTGGAGGTACTAAAAAGATAAATACAGCATCTTTCATTTGTTTTCGAACTTGAAGTGCACCTTCAACTTCAATTTCTAAAACAACTTCTTTACCTTTATCAAGTTGTTCTTCAATTTTATCCTTTGGTGTGCCGTAGTATTGGCCTACAAACTCAGCCCACTCTAGAAAACGGTTTTCTTCGATTCGCTTTTTAAACTCTTCTTTTGATACGAAATAATAATCTTGTCCGTCGACTTCTCCAACCCTTGGTGGTCTAGTCGTCATGGATACAGAATATACTAAATCGTGATTTGGCATTTGAAACAACGCTTTTCTAACTGTGCCCTTACCTACACCAGAAGGCCCTGATAGGACAACTAACAGTCCACGTTCATTGAGTTTCATAAGCGCCTCCTCGTTTCTATATTTACTCTTTATTATATACGATAAAATGGCTTAAGTAAAGAGAATGTAATTTATTTTCGGAAAAAAGCATTTTTATTCTTTTTTTAATGTTAAAATAGATTAGAGGTGGCTTATGATTATAGACGGCGCATTTATTTCTCATTTAACAAAAGAACTTCATCAAAAACTTGAAAAGTCAAGACTAGAAAAAATCTTCCAAATTGAGGAAGATGCTTTTGTTTTTCAATTTTATTATCAAGGCAATAAACATAAATTAATCATCGATTTGAGTCCTAATAAATTTAGTGTATATCTTACTGAAAAGGAAACTCATCAAATAAAAAATACTCAATTTTTAATAAGTTTAAAAAAACAACTTGAAGGTGGTATTTTAGATCAAATTGTTCAATATCAAACAGATCGCGTGATGCTTTTTCATTTTACAGTATATGATTTTATTGATGGACCTATCGCCAAAACACTTATATTTGAAGCAATGGGTAAACACTCAAATTTAATTTTAGTTCACGATCAAACAATTGTTGATACTTATAAAAAAATGTTTTTTGAAACAGGTAGACAGCTTATTCCAGGTGCAACTTTTGAATATTTCCCATCAGATAAAAAACCTTTTGATCATATAGATTACAAAATCATGGATCACCCAAAAATGATCACAAGTACTTATATGGGCATTTCATTAAAACTAGCTACTTATTTATATGAAAAGCAAGTTCAAATAAAAGATATTGTGTTTAGTCCAACAAAAGATTTGACTAAAAACACTGGTTATTGGACAGATATATTCCCATCTGATCACGAAAAGAAAACATATACTCTTTTATCAAATCTTCTAGATGATGACGAAAAGAGAAACACTCAATTCAAACAGTCTTATGATATTTTTATCGATAAGCAGCTTAAAAAACTAATTCATAAAAAAGAACAATTAGAAATCAGTCTAAAAGAATCAGAAGAAAAATTAAATGAACGCATAAAAGGTGATTTAATCTATCAATCCGGATATGATTTAACATCTAAAATGTCATCAATCACAGTCTATGATACTACTATCGACTTAGATCCTACCATTTCATTAAGTGATAATGCACAAACTTTTTATAAAGCTTATCAAAAAGCTAAACGTGGTATTTCTCATATCGATACACAAATTCATGAGACAGCTAATTTAATCGAACTATTTCAATCTTTCAAGTTGTTTTTAGACATATCAACTGAAGACGATATCGAAGATCTAGAAAATGATCTTATAGCTTTTGGATATAAAGCCAAAAAACAAAAAACTCAGAAAAAGAAAACACACACACCAAATGTTATCAAAATCAAGGATGAAAAAGCGACATACATCATCGGTAAAAATGATATTCAAAATGCATATGTAACCCATGAGCTATCACAACCTAATGATTACTTCTTTCACGTTAAAGATGCACCAGGCTCACATTTAATAGTTAAAACTGAAAAACTTGATGAACCTGTTTTAAGAAAAGCAGCAATGCTATCAGCATATTTTTCGTCTATGAGATACTCATCTAGTATACCCGTAGATTACACACTAATTAGAAACGTAAAAAAGATTCCTAAAACTCCAGGATTTAAAGTTTTACTAAAAAATCAAAAAACTATGTACATAGATATCGATGAAGAATTAATCAAATCTTATTTATAATCCTTTTAATTGATTTTTATAATTGTTTTAATCAAATAAAGCAAATCATTTGAAAATAGTAATTAAATCATGTAAGATGATAGTAAAGAAATAGGAGGAATTTATTATGAAATTCGAATTACCAAAATTACCTTATGCATACGATGCATTAGAACCATTTATTGACGCAAGAACTATGGAAATCCATTACACAAAACACCACAATGGCTATACAACAAAATTAAATGATGCTTTAGCTAAACATCCAGATTTTGATATGCCTTTAGAAAAAGTATTAGCAGACCTATCATTAGTACCAGCTGACATTCGTGGCGCTGTACAAAATAATGGTGGTGGTTATTACAATCACTCATTATTCTGGAGCATCTTAAAAGTTAACAATGGACAAACACCAAGTGGTGATTTAGAAAAAGCAATCAATGATGCTTTCGGTTCATTTGATGCATTCAAAGAAACATTCGCTAATGCAGCAGCAACTCGTTTTGGCAGTGGCTGGGCATGGTTAATCTCAACTAAAGATGGTTTAAAAGTAGTTTCTACTCCAAATCAAGATACACCACTTGATCAAGGCACTCCAATTTTAGGATTAGATGTATGGGAACATGCATATTACTTAAATTATCAAAACCGTCGTCCTGATTATATTTCTGCATTCTTTAATGTAGTTAATTGGGATAAAGTAGCTGAATTATATAAAGCTGCTAAATAAATT
>JBAZCK010000007.1:0-41643 GCA_041654955.1 Acholeplasmataceae bacterium
CATCCAATCATGCAAAGGTTTAATGGGTACATACAAAAACTTTTAATGTCATCGATTGTCTTTTTAGTGATCATCCCATTTTATCCAAATATCTATATTTTTCAATTGTTTTTAATGCCTGTTTTAATTATAATAGTCACTTTTTTATTATATCCACTTTCAATCATGGCTTTAATTTCTAAAAATTTCAATTTAATTTTTTCTTTTGTTATTGATAAGTTTGAATTATTAATCAAATTTTTGACAAATTATCAAACGTATCATTACATGCCTAAATTTAATATATGGATATCATTGATATATTACGGATTACTTGGGTGGATTTTCATGTCAAAGAGTTATAGGATGACATTTAAAAGAGCACTTTGTGCATGCATGGTCATAATACTTTCCATTATTTTTCAATTAAACACATATAAGGACACAATCACATTTTTAGACGTTGGACAGGGAGATACTACCATTATCCAATCAAATGGCTGTCAGATAGTTATAGATAGTTTTAATGGTGCATATGACTATTTAAAGAATCATGGTTTTTATAACATCGATTATTTAATCTTAACGCATAGTGATGAAGATCATATAAAAGAAGCTAATGATATTTTAGAAAACATAAATGTGAAATATTTGGTTTTAAGTAAATATGATCACAATTATCCTCAGTATCATCAACAAGCACTATTCGTTAGTGCTGGTCAACAGTTGACGTGTAAAGATATAAGCATAGATATCTTAGCGCCATTAACTTCATATGAAAAAGATAATAATAATTCAATAGTTATGCAATTTGTCTTTGATCATAAAATCTTTTTATTTACTGGTGATATTGAAAAAGAAGCAGAATATGATCTTATTAAAACATATAAAGATAAATTAAAAAGTGATGTGATTAAAGTTCCACATCATGGGTCTATCACATCATCTACAAAAGAGTTTATGAATCATGTAAATCCATCTTATGCTGTAATGTCTTTAAAAACACCTAATGCATATGGTTTTCCATCATCTGATGTCATCAATCGGTATTTAGAAAGATCATGTGTGATCTATCGAACAGATGTAGATGGAACGATCACATATCATAGAAGAAGAAGGAAAGAAAAGTGGCAACTTTATCTATCAATTTAGAGCTATTTTTAGTATAATAGTATTATCGAATAAGGAGGCATGATTATGGCTGAGGCAATTTATGTTTTTCAAAGTCAAAACGAATATTTATTACATCATGGCGTGGAAGAGAAGATCAAAAAATTAAATGTAGATCCATTTAATATCATGCGATATGATTTGCTAGAAAGTAAAAGCGAAGATATCTTAGAAGATATGCAAACTATTTCATTTTTTTCTGAACAAAAAATTATTGTGATAAAAAACATCCAGTTATTAGACAAAGAGGAAGATGAAACATTTAAGAAATGGGTTCAATATTTTGAAAAACCAAATCCTGATGTCTTTGTGATTATAGAACAACTAGAGGTGCTTCCTAAAACAAGCAAAACTCAAGAATTACTAATGACTTATGCATTTATCGAAAAAATTGATGATATGAAAAAAGACGAATATCCAGAATTCGTCAAAAATATGTTTAAAAAATTTAATTATCAAATTACTGATGATGCGATTAGTGCATTATTAGAAAGAACAAATTTTGATTTTCAATTATTATCTCAAGAAGCAGAAAAATTAATGTTATTTTCATATGATAGTAAAGTAATTGAAGAAAAAGAAGTCATATTACTAGTTAGTAGAAACCTAGAAGAAAACATCTTTGAACTAACTAATGCTTTACTCGCTAAAGATCAATCAAAAACGATTGAAATCTTTTATGATTTAGTGGCTAGAAATGAAGATCCTATTAGAATCTTAAACTTTATTGTTAATAAAATTAGAGAACTTATTCATGCTAAATTATTAATTGAAAAAGGGTATCGACAAGATGAAATTGCTGAACATTTTAATATTAAAAGTGGTAGAGCTTATTATTTAGTTAAAAATGCACAAAGAGCAGACTTTAATATACTAGAAACTCATCTAAAAAAATTAAGTAAATTAGATTTCGATATAAAAAGCGGTAAAATAGATAAAAAATTAGGTCTAGAATTATATTTGTTAGGAGCGTGACTATGTTAGATCACAAGAGAATATTATTATTTGATTTTGAAACAACAGGATTATATCCAGATAAAGAACAAATCATCGAGATTGGCGCAGTACTAATGGAAAAACAAGATGGTAAATATGTAGAAATTGATAGTTTTGACCAGTTATTAATCGCAGATAAACCCTTATCTCCAAAAATTATTGAAATTACGCATATTACTGATGAAATGTTACTTAGAGATGGTATTGAACAAGAGGTTGCTTGTCAAAAATTTATGGCAATGATGGAAGGTGAACCATTGTTGATTGCATATAATATTCAGTTTGATCTATCTTTCTTACATTTTTTTATTAGAAGATATTTCAATCAAAATTATGTAGTTACAAACGACATCTTAGATGTTATGGCAATTTATAAAGATAGACACAAATTTCCACATCGCCTAGATCAAGCTGTAGAAACTTATCAAGCAAATGTAAAAAACACACATAGAGCGATTGATGACATCAGAGCTACATTTGATGTTTTAGTTAACATGAATGAAGAATTACCAAATATTAAAAAATATGTGAATGTCATTGGCTACAATAAAAAATATGGAGTCAGTGGGATAAGATTACCACATGTAAAATATGTTGCACAATATGGTGGACAAAAGGAAATAGAAAGACTATAAAAAAAAAGAAGCATCAACGATGCGACTTCTTTTTAAAGGCTGTTAACCAAGTTTGTTAATTGTGATTTATGTCTAGCTACGAAGTTTTTATGATAAATGCCTTTAGCTTGACCTTTGTCTAATTTCTTATGAGCGAATGATAATGCTTCAACAGCTTTTTCTTTATCATTTGCACGAACTGCTAGTTCTACTGACTTAATTGCAGTTTTTACAGAAGATTTAAATGATGCATTACGTAAACGACGTTTTTCATTCGTTTTATTTCTTTTGATTTGTTGTTTGATATTTGCCACAGTTTCACCTCCTAATTACGCACAATTAATTATATCAAATGACAATTAAAAAAACAACAGTTAACGCATAAATATGTTAAAATAGATGTATAATCATCAAAAAGGAAAGACTAAATATGACCACTGCGAACAAATTAACGATATTACGAGTTTTAATGATTCCTATCATGATCATTTTTCTTTATATAAAACCACTAGATGAGTTGATAGGATTTTTAGGTTTAACGATTAACCAGTTTGTATTTGCATTATTATTTGTACTTGCATCACTTACCGATTTATTAGATGGTTATGTGGCAAGAAAATATAATCAAATTACAACTTTTGGAAAATTTTTAGATCCAATTGCTGATAAAGTATTAGTATTAGTAGCGTTGCTTTATTTAATGATATTAGATCCATCAAGAGTTCCAATTTGGGCTGTCATGATCGTCATTATGAGAGAGTTTATGGTTACAGGCATTAGACTACTTGCGGTTGATAAAGGTTCAGTTATAGCGGCTTCACCTTACGGTAAATTTAAGACTGCATCAACGATGATTGCTTTAGTCATTATGCTATTTAATGATTTTGGTTTAACACCATGGATTGGTAATGTGATATTCTATATTGCGATTTTATTTACATTAATTAGTGGTATTGATTATCTCATTAAAAATAAAAAAGTTGTTTTTGAAAGTATTTAAAGTAAAAAGTTATACATTTTTGTACAATAACATGGAGGTGCACAATGGACAAAGATAAAAGAGCACAAGCCTTAGAGGCTGCAATGAAACAAATAGAAAAACAATATGGTAAAGGTTCGGTAATGCGCTTAGGTGACGAGGCAGATCGTCATGTAGCAGCAAACCCTTCTGGATCTATAGGATTAGATATCGCATTAGGTATTGGTGGATATCCAAAAGGAAGAATTATTGAGGTTTACGGACCAGAAAGTTCAGGTAAAACAACATTAGCACTTCACGCGATTGCAGAAGTTCAAAAAAATGGCGGATTTGTAGCTTTTATTGATGCCGAACATGCACTTGATCCTAAATATGCGAGAGCTTTAGGTGTTGATGTCGATAATTTAATTTTATCGCAACCAGATACTGGTGAACAAGCGTTAGAAATTGCAGAAGCTTTAATTAGAAGTGGATCAGTTGATACAATTGTTGTCGATAGTGTTGCAGCATTAGTTCCAGAAGCTGAAATTAATGGTGAAATGGGTGATTCTCATGTAGGACTTCAAGCAAGATTAATGAGCCAAGCAATGAGAAAATTATCTGGTGCTATTTCTAAAACAAACACAACTGCGATTTTTATTAATCAAATTCGTGAAAAAGTTGGCGTTATGTTTGGGAATCCAGAAGTAACTCCAGGTGGTAGAGCACTCAAATTCTATTCGTCAGTTAGATTAGAAATTAGAAGAAGTGAAGCTTTAAAAAATGGGACAGATATTATCGGTAATAAGGCAAACATCAAAGTTGTTAAAAATAAAGTTGCACCACCATTTAAAGTGGTCAGTGTAGATATTATTTATGGCGAAGGTATATCAAAAGTTGGTGAACTTGTTGATTTAGCATCTGACATTGATGTGATCAGTAAGAGTGGTGCTTGGTATGCATATGAAGGTAATAAGATTGGTCAGGGTAGAGAAAATGCAAAACAATTCTTATTAGACCACAAAGATGTTTATGATCAAGTATACAAAAAGGTTTTAGAACATTATAAGATTTCATATACAAATTAAAGTGTAAACACTATGGCAATCATAGTGTTTTCTTTTTTAATCAAAATACCAATAATATAGGTATGTTTAATGTATAATATATGAAAGATATATTAAGAAGGTCGTGATGAAGTGAAGATTTTATCTAGATGGTTTATTTTATCATTTCTATTAACCCTTTTAGCAATAACTATGGCGCTAGAACCAAATCATGAGATTTATACATCATATGAACTCATTCATGAAACTGAAACGATAGAAGATGCACATGAGCTTGCATCTGTTTTTGATTTGTCATTAGTCGAACACACAAATTATGGTTTTTCAATTTTTGAATCAAGTGATCCAGAAAGAAAAGAACAATTGTTATATGAAGGATTTGAGTTAAATCAAAAACTTAAAACAACTGCAAATTTTCCAATTTTTTCTGATGAGGATCCATATCTAGATGATCAATATGCTATTGATATGATGGATGTTGATCTTGCTTGGAGTATAAAAGAAGGAGTTCCCAATTATTTAATTGCAGTTATAGATACTGGTATTGATACGATAGATTTGAACACTGAATTTATTGATGAAGGTGCTAAAGCATCATATGGGTTAAGAAGATTAGATGTTGAAGTTATTTCTGATAACGTAGATGTATCGATTCCAGGTGTTTATGAGATTGTTTATTATACGACATATTTAGGATTCGAAAAAACAATCACTAGGAAGGTCACAGTTATCGATGATCAAATACCCGATGTCTATTTAAATGTTGGCCTTGATACAATCTTTGTTGGTGATCCTTGGATTGATGCTGGCATAGATAGTGATGAAGAGGTTGATGTAAGTGTTTCAGGATACGTCAATGTTAATATTGCTGGTGAATATGTGATTACTTATATGATTAATGATGGTGAGTTAACATTATATAGATATGTTAATGTTATTGAAAAAGCATAGATATAGACATAAGATTTATGTATCTTCATGCATAAATCTTTTTTAAAGCTCTTTTGCTTATGCTAATATAAATTATTTGTTATAATATAGTTAAATTTATAAACCATATAAAGAAATGAGGGGTTTTTATGAATTATGAAAAAGAATATCAAACCTTTAGTGAGTATTTAAAAAAGGAAGATAAAGATCAAAGTGTATTATATGCCTTATCTTTATTAGAAGACAAAAAGATGAGTATAGAAGCGTTATATAAAGATATTATCGCGCCAGCGTTAATGTTTTTTAAATGTGATGTAGAAGATGAAGAGATATGCATTTGGAAAGAACATCTTACAACTTCAATTATTAGAACGATATTGGAATCTGTATACCCATATATTGTGAAAAGAAAATCCGGTATAGAAAAGATTAATCAAAAAATAGTCGTTTTAACACCAGCTTTTGAATATCATGAAATTGGTGCGTTGATGGTTAGCCATTTTATGTTACTGCAAGGCTTTGATGCTTCATACATAGGAGCAAACACACCTAAAACTGAAATTTTATCAGCACTAAGAGCTTATCAACCTGATTATATAGCACTAAGTGTGACTAATCCTTATAACATCGTGGTTACTGAACAAATATGTAGTGAAATTAGAAGATTTTTTCCTAACATTAAAATTATATTAGGCGGACAAGCATTTAAGAGTCAAGCAGCGTTGTCTAGTATTTCATATGATTATTTATTAGAAGATTTCGATGCAATTAAAAAGTTTGCAGATGAGGTGAGACCATGAAACTAGCTTTTAGTATTGCTTGGAGATTTTTAATGTCTGCGAAAAAACAAACACTTGTGATTGTTTTAGGTATAGCAGTAGGTGTGTCTGTACAAGTTTTTATTGGATCTTTAATCTCAGGATTACAAAAAGATTTAATTAATACTGCGATTGGTTCAACATCACAATTAACGGTTCAATCAGATATTGATCGTGAAGTTGAACTTTCTAATGACTTTACTGTTGAGATTCCAATTATCAATGATCAAGAACTTGTCAATGATATCAAAAATCATTCTGATGTATTTGTACATGTGACTGAAGCATTAGATGTTATTGGTTTTGTTGAAAAAGATGGTATTGAAAAACAAGTAGTTTTTAGAGGTCTTGACTTAGAAAATGCTGAAGGTATTTATAAGCTTGAAACTGATGAAAAAATAGTTTATGGTAGATTACCTGAGACGTCTGATGAAATGATACTAGGTATTGAATTTTTAAATGAGTATGAAGAAAATGATATTGATCTATTTGATGAAAACAATCCAATAACAGTTGATGTTAGAAGACAAGGTTCAACTGAAATAGACACATTTAAAATTGTAGGTTTCTTTGACTTAGGTGTTAAAGCATTAAATAATACTTGGGGGATTGGAACTATTGAAGGGGCTAAATCAATTTACGGTATCGATTCATATATGATATCATCGATTGAAATGCAAATGAGTGATCCATTTTTAGCAGAAGAATTAGCACTTTCTTTAGAACTTGAAATTGGTGATACTTATAAGACAAGTAATTGGATGGTTGAACAAGCGTCATTATTATCAGGGTTGCAAGGACAATCGATTTCATCGATTATGATTCAAGTTTTTGTAATCGTTGCAGTTGTCTTAGGGATCGCATCTACATTAGCGATTACGGTTATTCAAAAATCTAAACAAATCGGTATTTTAAAAGCTATGGGATTAAAAGACAAAGACGCATCTTTAGTATTTTTGTTTGAAGGTGCAATTTTAGGAGTCTTTGGAGCTATTGTTGGTGTTTTATTTGGTGTTGGTCTATCATTATCATTTGTTACATTTGCTATTGATTCAACAACAGGAGATCCTGTCGTACCATTAAACATTGAACCTGGATTTATAGCATTATCAGCAGGTATAGCTTTATTTGCATCTATCTTATCAGCATTACTTCCTGCAATAAGATCATCAAAAATGACAGTAATTGAGGTGATTAGAAATGCCTAAAATAGTAGAACTTAAACAAATCAATAAAATATATGGTGAAGATACTCCAAATCCTACACAAGTGTTATTTGACTTAGATCTTGAATTTGAAGCATCAACATTTAATTCAATCATAGGACAGTCAGGTAGTGGGAAATCAACACTACTTAATATCTTGGGTACACTAGATAAAGCAACTTCAGGTGAAGTCTTTATTAATGGCATTAATACACAAAAAATGAAAAAAGATGAAGTTTCAAACTTAAGAAATGAATCAATTGGCTTTATCTTTCAGTTTCATTATTTATTACCTGAATTTACAGCCTTAGAAAATGTGTTATTACCTTACAAAATAACAAAAAAACCTCTAAACAAAGAGATCTTAGACAGAGCAAATGAATTACTAGATATCGTAGGATTAAAAGATAAGAAAAATAATTTAGCGGTTAATCTATCAGGTGGTCAACAACAAAGAGTTGCTATCGCAAGATCTTTGATCAACAATCCGAAAATCATTTTAGCAGATGAGCCTACAGGAAACCTTGATAGTGATACAACAGATCAAGTCTATGAATTACTAAGAGAGATCAATAAAAAATATCAAACGACTTTTATTGTGATAACCCATGATAGACATATTGCTGAAAAAGCTGATCGAATCATCGAAATTAAAGACGGAAGAATCCACTTAGATATTTACAAAAACGCATAATACAACGGCCATCTTATAAAGATGGTCTTTTTTCATAAAAAAAGACTACATTTTCATGTAGTCAAATCGTTATTCTGGAATAACTGTTTTAGGATTTAAATCACTTAACGGAAATTTCACATATTCTATTTCAGTTACAGTTTGGCCTGCTGATTCATATGAGTATTCCACTTTAACATATAAGTTTGGTTCTTCAATCGTTACAAATAACAATGGAGAAGTCGGAAGTTCATAATTAAAATCTATCACAAATGATGTCATATTGATTGCGATATATCGTTGATTACCAACGGAACTTAAATTTTTCCAATCAGTCTTTAAAACAGGTGTGATCTTAACGTTTTCTAATTGATAATTAGCATCTGGTGTATAAGACACATTAAACCCGTAAAAACCGCCTACAAGGTCACCTTCATCGTTTAGTGAAGGCTTTTTAAGTGAATTCCATTCGATATTTAGTGTTAATGCTTTTAGTTCATCTTTTGTTACGAAATCATTGATTTTTACAGATTCTTCAGTGATCTCTTTATCAAAATACACAGATTTATTTGCGGTATAACTACCGATATAAGCAGTAATCAATAATGAGATTGGTAAAACAATTAAAAACAGCCATATGCCGATTTTAACTCTATTTTTATGTATCCAAGATAATAATGTTTTTTGCTTATTTTGATTTTGTTTGTTCATTTGTCTCATACCCCTCTTCATGTCTACATTTTCTATTATACACATTTTTTTAGAAATTAAAAGATGAAACAATTTCTTCATGCTTAATACATTGACTTAAGAAGCAAAAATAAGTTATAATAATAAAGTATTGTGTATCTAACAATTAGAAAATTAATTGTTGAAATATGTATCAATCAAATAAAACTAAATGGAGGTGTTAGAATGTTATTACCTATAGCATTCGGTGTTATTGAAGTCGTCTCCATTTTGCTAGCCCTTTTAGGTGGACTTATTGTTGGTTATTTAATTCGTGTTTGGCAACACGAAAAAAGTATCAAAGCATCTAAAGCTCAGGCTGAAAAAATTGTTGAAGATGGAAAAAAAGAAGCTGAAAAAGCGAAACGAGAAAGTGTTTTAGAAGCAAAACAAGAGATTTTTGCGTTACGTAAAGATTTTGAAAATGACATGCGCGAGCGTCGTCAAGTTGTTGTAAACTTAGAAAATAAAGTTTCACAACGTGATGAAAATTTGAATAATCGTGCAATTCATTTAGACAGAAGAGAGCAATCTTTATCTGCACGCGAAGAAAAACTTGATGAAAGAAAAGAACAACTTGAACAATTAAATAGCAAAGTGGAAGAGACATTAAAAGAACAAGAACAAAAACTCATGGAGATCTCTAGTTTATCAGTTGAACAAGCAAGAGAAATTATTATGGGTAGAGTAAGAGAAAGTATTTCAGATGAAATCGCAACTTACATAAAGGACGAAGAAGAAAAAGCTAAAAATGAAGTTCATGTCCGCTCTAAGGAATTGTTAGCATTAGCTATGCAAAAATATGCTAGTGAAACAACGACTGAGAGAACTGTATCTGTTGTTGATTTACCAAACGATGAAATGAAGGGTCGTATCATTGGACGTGAAGGACGTAATATTCGCACAATAGAAGCATTAACCGGTGTTGACCTTATTATTGATGATACGCCAGAAGCTGTCGTATTAAGTGGATTCGATCCTGTCCGTAGAGAAATTGCCAAACGTGCTTTAAGTACGCTAGTATCTGATGGACGTATCCACCCAGGACGTATTGAAGAAGTCGTAGAAAAAGCAAGAGTTGAAGTTGACATGTTTATTCGTGAAGCTGGAGAAGACGCAGTCTTTACAGTTGGCGTTGGTCGAATTCATCCTGATCTAGTGAAGTTACTAGGACGATTAAGTTTTAGAACAAGCTATGGTCAAAATGTATTAAAACATTCTATTGAAGCAGCATTCCTAGCTGGGAAGTTAGCTGCTGAAATTGGTGAAGATGAAATTTTAGCAAGACGTGCAGGATTACTTCATGACATTGGTAAAGCAGTTGACCATGAAGTTGAAGGTGGACATGTTGAAATTGGTGTGAAACTTGTAAGCAAGTATAAAGAACCAAAAGAAGTGATTGATGCGATTGCATCACATCATGGTGATAAAGAACCTGAAAGTATAATCGCTGTGTTAGTTGCTGCTGCAGATGCTCTAAGTGCTGCAAGACCAGGTGCTAGAAGCGAATCTATGGAAAACTATATTAAACGCCTTGAACAATTAGAAGCCATTTCAAATGAAATTCCAGGTGTTGAAAAATCGTATGCTATTCAAGCAGGACGAGAAGTTAGAGTTATAGTTAAAGCGGAAGAAATTGATGATTTATCGACATTCAAAGTTGCTCGTGAAATTAAAGAACAAATTGAAGAGAAGATGACTTATCCTGGAACTATTAAAGTAACAGTTATTCGTGAAACTAGAGCTACAGACGTTGCAAAATAAGAGGCTTAGGCCTCTTTTTGTTAGAAAAGAAGGTTATGTATGAAAATATTATTTATTGGAGATGTTTATGGGACTCCAGGTATTGAAATGCTTGAAGCTCATTTACCAGAATTAAAAAGAACACATAAACCTAATATTACCATTGTGAATGCTGAGAATGCAGCACATGGTAGAGGGATTACAAAACAAATTTATAAAACAATGATGAATTTAGGTGTATCAGTAATTACTATGGGAAACTGGACTTGGGGCAATAAAGAATTATTTGAGTTTATCGATGAATCAAATATCGTAAGACCATTTAATTATAAAGAAGCACCAGGTAAAGGTTATATGACAGTGAATTACAATGGTCAAAAGGTTTTAGTTATCAATGCACTTGGTAGAACATTTATGAATGCTAATTTAGATGATCCTTTTACTGGTGTAAAGATGATTATTGAAGCTGAAAAAGCTGATGTTGTCTTTGTCGATTTTCACGCCGAAGCCACATCAGAAAAAGTTGCACTTGGTCATTATTTAGATGGTATGGCTGATGTTATTGTAGGAACACACACACATATTCAGACAGCTGATGAAAGAAAACTACCTAAAGGTACATTATATATTACTGATGTCGGTATGACTGGTCCATTAGATGGTATTATTGGTGTTGATAGGGACATTGTTTTAAACAGATTTTTAAATGGATTTTCAACGCCAAATAGGGTAGCTGATGGTCCTAAACAATTAAATGGAGTCATTGTTGATTTAAATAAAAAAACAATTAAACGTATTCATATTGAAAGCGAAACAGTATAAATTATACTGTTTTTTCATGTATAATAGAAGCAGGTGATGATATGAGCAAAAAAATAGACATAGAAAAGTATTTTACGCCAGATTTAAACAAGGCGAGAAAAAGAACGAAACAAACAATTGAAGAAGTTAAGTTTGATTTAGATGAGACACATAAAAAAATAGGTTTAGATAAGACCTATTTAATACATACATATGGATGTCAAGGGAATGAAGCCGATAGTGAAACTATGGGCGGTATTTTAGAGTTGATGGGGTTTACTCCTGCAGACTCAGAAGAAGAAAGTGATGTCATTTTAATTAATACATGTGCGATTAGAGAGAATGCTGAAAATAGAATTTGGGGAGAACTTGGAAGACTTAAAGCGCTTAAAAGACAAAATCCAAATTTAATTTTAGGATTAGCTGGATGTATGGCACAAGAAGAAAATGTCGTTGAACGTGTTTTAAAAAAATATCAACATGTGGACTTAGTATTTGGTACACATAATATACATAAACTTCCAGAATATGTTCAAACAGCTATGTTTTCTAAAGAAAGAGTGATTGAAGTCTTTTCTAAAGAAGGCGAAATCGTTGAAAACTTACCGAAAACAAGACATCATCAATTTAAAGCATGGGTAAATATCATGTTTGGTTGTGATGAGTTTTGTACATATTGTATCGTTCCTTATACAAGAGGAAAAGAACGTTCAAGATCAAAAGATGAAATTATCGAGGAAGTAAAACAACTTGTTAAACAGGGCTATAAGGAAGTTACACTCTTAGGTCAAAATGTTAATGCTTATGGAAAAGATAAAAAAGAAGATGACTATACATTTGGTGATCTTTTAAGAGATTTAGACCAAACAGGTATAGATCGTATACGTTTTACGACATCTCATCCACACGATTTAGATAAAAAAACGATGGAAGCCATGAGAGATTGTAAACATGTGATGCCATTTTTCCATTTACCTGTTCAATCAGGTTCTAATCCAGTTTTAAAGAAAATGAATCGTCATTATACGAAAGAATCATACTTAAAAGTATTAAATGAACTTAAAGAAACAGTTCCTGGCATTTCAGTCACTACGGATATCATTGTAGGATTTCCAGGTGAAACTGAAGAAGATTTCATGGAAACATTAGATCTAGTTGAAAAAGCTGATTTTGAAGGGGCATTTACATTCGTTTTTTCGAAAAGAGAAGGCACACCAGCAGCTAAGTTTGAAGATTCTACACCAGAAGAAGATAAGAAACAAAGATTGTATAGATTAAATGAAAAAATCAATGAAGGCTATTTAAGAGGATCAAAAAGATTTTTAGATCAGACTGTAAAAGTATTAGTAGATGGTGTTTCTAAAAATGATGATACTGTATTAGCAGGCTATTCAGAACATCAAAAACTAGTAAATTTCAAAGGGGATAAATCATTAATTGGTAAAATTGTGAATGTAAAAATAACAACTGCTAAGACATGGTTTTTAATGGGTGAACTCATTGACTGAAAAAGAAAAATTATTAGAAATGGTTCAAAATGATGAGCGTATTAAACGTTATCAAGCCATTGAAAAAGTTATTAATAGCAATAAAATATTAAAACAAAAAATAAACAAATTAAAGACTATTCAAAAACAATTAGTGAATGCAAAAGAGATTCAAAAACAAAAATCTATAGAGCATTTTCAAGCACTTTATGATGAGCTTTTAGAAGAGATAGAAACATATCCTTTAATGTCTGATTATCTCGCTTTACAGGGCGATATCAACGAGATGATCCAAGCGGTTGCGGAAATCATAGAAGATGGTATTAATAAAGAATTAAACAGCAAATGACCCTAAATCCTATATTTAGGGTCTTTTTGATAGTAAAAACTTGATAAATTTTAAAAAAAATTGTATGATTAAGTAAAGAGTTTTAATGGAGGTAGCTTATGCCAAGATTGACACGAGACAGTAATATTATGGTTGGAAATAAGGAGTATAAAGTCGAAGATCTAATTAAGACCATCATTTATTTACCCGCACCAAAAGTCAAATCTTATTTTATGGATCTTGGATTAACTATTCCTAGAGAACTACGCATGTTCGTCTTAAAAGAAAATTTAAGAGAAAAAGTGGTTGAAACTAGAAAGTCTAGATTAACGATGGCAGATGAAATTAATTATCGTCTATCATGGTTTACTGAATTTTCTGAAACACAACTTGAAAACTTGTTAATATTTTTTGATGATGAAAGAACTTTTAAAAATTTCTTAGAGGATTTTTGGACTGACGTATTAGGCTACATGGTTGAAAAACACGTTCCACCTCAAGATTTTAAACGTCTTTATGAGTTAAGTGTTAATCATGTTAAAGCTGTAGGATTAACTTTACCTGATATTAAAACGTATAATAGAGAATTAAAAGATATTTTCTATGATAGTTTTGGTAGAATTGATGGTCTTGCACCTCAAAAGCTAAGACCTGTATTATATAAGAGCTCAACATTAGGTGAAATTAGAGACCTAGGATCAAAATATGGTGTTAGTGTACCTAGAAGACTTAAGAAGAGTCAACTCGCAGATATTATCATTCAAGAATTAAAAGATGAAGGTAAATATACTGAAGAACTTGAAAAGAAAATCCAAGGCATGTCAGTTATTATCTTACAAAGATTTGCGATTGATCACGATATTAAAGCTTCAACTGAACTTAAAAAAGAAGAAATTATTGAATATATTTTAAAGAATGCTGAAGAAACTAAAGAAGCATATTTTGTACCTGAATCTATAGAAGATTATGAAAAAGAGGTTCATGATGTTTCACAAGAGGTTGTTAAAGAGCCTGAAAAAGAAGAACCTAAAAAAGAAGAACCTGTAGTTACTGAAGAAAAAGTTGAACCTGAAGAAATTATAGAAGAGGAAATCATCGTTGATGAACAAATTGAAGATGTTGAAACGAAAGTTGAACCTCTAGAAAAAGCTCAAGTTCAATATGTACAATCTGGAATGAATTTAGATGAGCTAGTCACAGAAATTAGAAAACTTAGGGAAGCTATTGAAAAAAATAAGGCTGAACCACAAATAAAACAAGAACCACAACAAGAAGTAAAACCAGAACAACATCAAGCTGAAACTATTAATGCAGATGAATTAAATGATGCAAAAAAACTTGAAGTTAGTCAACAAGATGCAGTTGTTTTAAATTCAGCTGAATTTTATGGTGATGCTAAACAATATAAAAAGTTACATAAAAAAGATGAAGCTGATGAACGTGAAAAATTTATTGAAGATAAAAAAGATGCTTCTACAATTGGAACTGATAAAGGTCAACAAGTTTCAGATCTTCCAGCAGAAGCAAGATTTTTAGGTAAAATATTTAAAGGCTTAGGCAAATTCTTATTTAAACTACTTAAAGTATTACTCAAGATCGCATTAATCGTTGGTGTGATTGCGATTGTCGTACTAATATTATATGGATTGTTATCATATTATACTGACTTAGATTTCTTAAGTGGTGTTGATAATGCAATCAATAATCTTTTATCAATTGGACAAAGAGGATTGCTTGATTTTATTCACAACTTATTTAGTTCACTTGGTATGTAGATAAAAAAATTAGAAAATAGGGGGCACCTATGGATAAACAACAATACACCCCAATGATGCAACAATATCTTGAAATTAAAGAAGACTACGCTGATGCGATAGTCTTTTTTAGATTAGGTGATTTTTATGAAATGTTCTTTGATGATGCAATCTTAGCATCAAAAGTTTTAGAAATCGCCCTAACTTCAAGAGATGCAGGGGCAAAGGTACCTATGTGCGGTGTACCACATCATGCAGTAAAACCATACATTCAAAAACTTATTGAAAAAGGATTTAAAATTGCAATAGCAGAACAAACAACAGAACCTGGCAAAGGACTTGTACAAAGAGAAGTCACAAGATTAATTACTCCAGGTACAGTGTTTGAAGAAGGTATATTAGACCAAAATTCTAATAACTTTATCGCAAGTATCCTTTTAACAGAAAAAGGGTATGCTTTAACCTATATTGATATTTCAACAGGTGAAAGTTTTATCACAGATAGCCTAGAGAAGAAAGAAGCATTTGATTTAATCTTATCTCTTGATATTAAAGAGGTTGTTATACCACTAAATTTTGATCAATGGTTTACAGAAGAACTCAAATCTAATGGGATATTAATTTCATACGCAAGTGATTATGAAATGCATGATTATGTTTATGTTCGTCATTTAGAAAGAGAACAAAAACGAGCAGCATCATTTTTAATTAATTATTTAAGTAAAACACAGATGCAAATGTTAAATCACTTAATGCCGTTTGAACATGTGATGAAAGTTGGACAAATGCACGTAGACTATCGTGTGAAAAAGCATTTAGAAATCATGGAATCATTGACATTGAATCATAAAACAACGCTTGAATATTGGCTAAATCATTGTCAAACAGCTATGGGTTCTAGATTATTAAAATCATATTTAAATCATCCTTTAAAAGATCAAATAGCACTCAATGAAAGATATGATTATATTGAAGCATTCATGCCTTATTTACCAAGAGAAGACATGTTAGAGCATTTAAAATACATTTATGATATCAATAGAATTGTAGGTAGAATTTCATTTCATACCGTTAACGCAAGAGATTTATATCAACTAAAAGAGACGCTTAGACATATACCAGCAATTATTGAAACATTAAAAAAATATGAACATTCAAAAATTAAATCATTAACACAAGTGATAAAAGATCATCAAGATTTATTTAACTATCTTGATCAAGCGATTGCTGAAGATCCACCACTTACCCTTAAAGAAGGCGGCATGATTAAAGAAGGCTTTAATGAGGCGTTAGATGAACTTAAAAACATTAATATTTCAAGTGAAACTTGGCTTAATGAATTTGAGATTTCTGAAAGAGAAAAAACAGGGATCAAAAACTTAAAAGTAGGCTATAACCGTGTATTTGGCTACTACATAGAAGTATCTAAAGGTAGTATGCAATATGTCAAAGATGAGTTTGGCTATGATCGTAAACAAACACTAACAAATAGTGAAAGATATATCTCGCCAGTACTTAAAGAAAAAGAAGCTCAAATATTACATACTAAAGATAAAGCGATTCAACTTGAATATGATCTTTTTAAAGATATTCGTACAAAAGTAGAAACATATACACATGATTTACAAGAATTATCAACACAAATTGCGATGATTGATGTCTTTTTAAATCTTGCGATTATTAGTGAAAAAAATCAATATCAAAGACCAATCCTTCATGACAAAAGAGATGTAAAAGTTCTTCAAGGTAGACATCCAGTTGTTGAAAAATTTACGACGTTTATAAAAAATGATGTTGTGATGGATGAAGGAGAAATCTTTTTAATTACAGGGCCAAACATGAGTGGTAAATCTACGTATATGCGTATGTTTGCGATGATTGTTTATATGGCTCAAATCGGTTGTTTTGTACCAGCAGATGAAGCTAGACTTCCAATATATGATGCATTATATACTAGAATAGGTTCTTCAGATGACTTATCTGGTGGGAAATCAACTTTTATGGTTGAAATGGTTGAATCAAATGATGCATTAACACATGCAACAGATAACTCACTTATTTTATTTGATGAAATCGGTAGAGGAACTGCAACATATGATGGCATGGCACTTGCTCAAGGTATGATTGAGTATATCCACGAAAAGATTGGTTGCCAAACGCTATTTTCAACACACTATCATGAACTTACTGTATTAGAAAAGTCCTTAGAAAGATTAACTAATTTATGTGTTAAAGCTAAAGAGGAAAATCAAACAATGGTATTTTTACATCATGTTGAAAAAGGCACAACAGATAAGTCATATGGTATACAAGTAGCATCACTTGCACATTTACCTAAATCACTGATTACCAGAAGTAAACAAATATTATCTAAATTAGAAGGTAAAGAAAATAAAGTTGCACTTGATCTTTTTAATTATGAAGCTTTTGAAGAAAATAATTCAAATGTCATTGATTCTGTTGATGTTGAAGTTTTAGAAGAACTTAAAAACATTCAAGTCGATCAAATGACTCCTATTGATGCATTATTACTGATTAAGCATTTACAAACAATTTTAAATAAAAAGTAGGTTTATATGGCTATTATTACTAAGATGGATCAACGACTTGCTAACATGATTGCAGCTGGTGAAGTAGTTGATCGACCAAGTTCTATCGTAAAAGAACTCACTGAAAATTCCATTGATGCTCATGCGACATCCATCACTATTGAGATAGAAAATGTAGGCATGAAAAAAATCACTGTCACTGATAATGGATCAGGGATGGATTTTTCTGATGCCCATTTAGCTTTTGAGCGTCATGCGACATCAAAAATTAAAAATGAACATGATTTAAGTCATATTAAAACCTTAGGCTTTAGAGGTGAGGCTTTAGCTGCGATTCAATCAGTTGCAAAAGTCTCTTTAAAAACGAAAATGAAAGATCAAACGGGTATTGAAGTAATCTATCAAGGTGGTCATTTCATTGAAGATAAAAAAACAAGTATGAATCAAGGTACTGTTGTAACTGTTAGTGATTTATTTTATAATACACCTGCAAGATTTAAATATATTAAATCAGAACAAGCTGAAAGATATGCAATTATCGATATCTTTGATCGCTTAGCACTTGCAAATCCAAGTATTAGATTTCAATTAATTATGGATGATAAACTTGTCAAAGAGACATATGGAAACAATGATTTTCATCAACTAATCGATCAAATTTATGGTGCTAAGATCACTAAAGATATGGTGATTTTTAATAAAACTTTTCAAAACATCGATATGACAGGATATTTAATTAGTCCTTCAATTACACGTTCAAGAAAAAAAGACATTTCAATATTTGTCAATCATAGATATATAAGAAATTATAAGTTGATTCAATCGGTAGTTGATGGTTATCATGGATTTTTGATGACGCAAAAATATCCGATAGCTTTAATTCATTTAACGATGGACCCACAACTGCTAGATGTTAATGTGCATCCACAAAAATATGAAGTGAAGTTTATCAATGAACTATTAATTGCCTATCAAATAGAACATTATATCAAAGAAACATTAGAACAAAAAACACATCACATCCCAGAAAGATATCAAGAGATTAAAAAACCAGAACAAGAATCATATCAAGTTCAACATCTAGACTTTGAAAACATTGAAGAAGAAAAAACAGAGTTTACCAACCAAGAGGCACCTAAAATACCTGATTTTGATTATATTGGTATTTTTTCAGGAACTTATCTGCTATTTCAAAATAAAGAAGGTTTATATTTAGTTGATCAGCACGCAGCACAAGAACGGATAAGATATGAACATTATTTTAACAAACTGGGAAATCCAAATACACATACAAGACAGCTATTAGTACCGTATGAATTAAACTTAACAAAAGAAGATCTTGAAATTGTAAAACAATATGAGCATGTGTTTAAATCATATCAGTTTATATTTGATCAAGAAAAAATTGTAGGTCTTCCGACATGGTTAAGAGAAGAAGAAATCGAAAAGGCTATTGAAGAGATGATCTCACAACTCCAAGAACATGAAACTATTGATTTAAAAATACTCCGTGATCATTTAGCAAAAGATATTTCTTGTAAAGGATCGATCAAAGCTAATCAACATATTTCTAGACAAGAAGTGATGAAACTTATGTCTGATTTAAGATTATGTAAAAATCCATATACTTGTCCACATGGCAGACCAACAATCATCAAACTGTCACATTATGATGTTGAACGTATGTTTAAGAGGGTTGTATAATGAAAAAAGTTATTGTTATTGTAGGACCTACCGCATCAGGGAAAACAAAATTATCTGTTGAACTTGCAAAAAAAATAAATGCTGAAATTATTAACGGAGATTCTGTTCAGGTTTATCAAAGATTAAATATAGGGTCTGCCAAAATTAAAGATTCGGAAAAACAAGGCGTTAAGCATCATTTATTTGATGTTGCTGATCCAAAAGATAGTTACTCAGTTTATCAATTTCAAAAAGATGTAAGACATTTGATCGATAAGATTGATGTTCCTATGATCGTTGGTGGTACAGGACTTTATATTAAAGCAGCACTCTATAATTATGAGTTTGAAGATGAAAATCAAAAGATATCTTATGATGCATTTAAAGATTTAACCAATGAAGAAATATATAATAAACTTATAATTTTAGACCCAAATATTAAGATTGATAAACAAAATAGAAGACGTCTTATCAGAGCTTTAGAACTCGCTAAACAAGGAAATCTAAGATCTAAAAAGAAACGTAAAGATGAACTTCTTTACGATGCTTGTATAATATATCTTGATCTAGATCGTCAAATTTTAGAAGAAAGACTACACTTAAGATTAGATAAGCAATTAGAAGAAGGATTTATTGATGAAGTGAAATCACTTCAAAAAGATCATATATCCATCAATGCGATTGGATATCGTGAAATCGAACAATATTTAAATCAAGAAATTGATATGGATCAAATGAAACTAGATATTATTAAGAAAAGTAGGCAACTAGCAAAAAAACAAAAAACTTGGTTTAAAAACCAAATGCAAATCCATATGATTGATGCATTAAGCGAACATGTGCTAGATCAAGCATATCAGATTGTAAAAGCTTTTTTAAACAAGGAGGATTAAGATGAGAATATATATCATAGGCATGCCAGGATCGGGAAAAACGACGATTGCAAGGCATTTAGCAAAAAAACTAGACTACACATATATAGATCTTGATGGATTAATCGAAAAAGATGCACTTATGTATGTTGAAGAAATATTTGATAAATATGGTGAAGAGAAATTTAGAACACTAGAAACACAAGCGCTAAAATCAATTAAGGATGATCACGCAATCATTTCTTGTGGCGGTGGTGTAGTAACCATCAAAGATAACAAAGCACTCATGGATGGATTAAAACTTTATCTTGATACAGACTTAGATGTTATTAAAGAAAGATTAGAACACGATTATCAAAGACCTTTACTAAGAAAAACAACATTAGAACAACTTTTTGATGAGCGCTTTTTAAAATATCAAGATTTTGCTGATGCGATTATTAATAACAATTTTGATGTAGATCAAACTGTCAAAGTGATCCTTAATTATTTAAAACATGAGGTAGAAAAATGAATATTTTAGTTGTTCATGGACCTAATCTAAATATGCTAGGAAAACGTAATGAAAAACATTATGGTACTTTTACTCAAGATGAACTATATCAGGAAATAGCTGATTATTTTGAACATATTGAGTTTTCGTTTTTTCAAAGTAATTATGAAGGTGAATTAATCGATGTTATTCAACAAGCTGAAGAAGATAATTATGACGCAATATTGATTAATCCAGGTGCATACACACATACATCTATCGCGATTAGAGATGCACTAGAAGCTATCGACTTGATTAAAGTTGAGGTTCATCTTTCAAACATTGAACAAAGAGAAGATTTTAGAAAAAAAGACTATATAAAAGATGTTTGTCACATGCGTTTCATGGGTAAAAAAATAGATAGTTATATAGAAGCAATCAAGTATATTGAAAATCAATTAACTTCTTAAGTATGTTTTTAATATCGTTAAATATGATGACATCTTTAAACAGATAATTTCTTCATATGACTTGTAATTACGTTTAAATGATGTATAATATAGTTAGACATTAAATTGTTAGATTTTTTAAAAGGAGTATCGTAAATGAAAGGCACTGTAAAATGGTTTGACGCTGATAAGGGATATGGATTTATCTCATCAGAAGACAACAAAGACATTTTTGTACACTTTTCAGCAATTCAAACTGAAGGTTACAAATCACTAGCTGAAGGCGACCAAGTCGAATTTGAAGTAAAAGACGGCGATCGTGGCCCACAAGCTGCAAACGTAGTTAAATTATAATTAAAAAAATTTATCTAGGTAGTTAGGGGAACTCATTAAGTTGAGTTCCCTCTTCTTTTATATTTTAGTGAAAACGTTTTACAAGCATAACTTTATTGACATGAGTTTTATCTATGTTACAATAGTTTCATACAATTTAAGAGCATTTAGAGGTAGCGATGTAGATGAGTACAATTTGGAGTCGGCAGACTATGAAGAGTTGGAAAGGTAATCATCGCCGAACGAACATTCTTAGGCATAAGATGTTTGTGGGGTTATAAGGAATACTTATGACACTCCTACTTTAGTAGAGGCGCTAATAAAATTTTTTATATTTTATAGTTAAGTGTCCTCTTGGGTGCTTTTTTTGTTTAAAAAAACAAAGAAAAGAGGAAGAGAGAATGAAAAGATTTTTCATCGTAGTTTTAATTATAGCAGCTACATTTAGTTTAGTAGCATGCGCAGGGTCAACTGAGTTTGATGTCGAGGTAGAAACAGAGATTGTTGTTGGATTAGAGGCAGCTTATGCACCATTTAATTGGGCAACTGCTGAGAGTAATGATTACACTGTAGAAATCAGTGGTCAACCTGGAACATATGCAGATGGATTTGATGTTGTTATGGCAACTGAAATTGCAAATGAGTTGGGGTTAGAATTAGTCATTAAAGCCATTGAGTGGGATGGATTAATTCCTGCGTTATTATCTGGTGAAATTGATTTAATTATCGCTGGTATGTCTCCAACACCTGAAAGAGCAGAAACTGTAGCTTTTACAGAAGAATATTATAGAAGTGAACAAGTCATGGTTGTTAATGTAGATGGTAATTATGCAGATGCAACTTCTTTAGATGATTTTAACGGTGCTAGAGTTGTAGCTCAACTAGGTACATTACAAGATGATCTCATTGATCAAATTGAAGGTGTTAATCACCTAGATCCTTTAAATGATTATCCAACATTAACTACAGCTTTAATTAATGATGCAGCTGATGCATTTGTTGCAGAACTTCCAGTAGCACAAGGTGTCGTACAATCAAATCCTGATCAATTTTCGATTGTTATGTTTGAAAGTGGAAATGGTTTTGAAGCGAGTGATGAAGATGTTGCAGTATCAATTGCTTTAAGACAAGAAGATGTAACTTTATTAGGTTTAATCAATGATATTTTAGCAACTATTTCAAGTGATACTAGAAATGGTTATATGGAAGATGCATTAACTCGTCAACCACAAACAGCGTCATGATTTTGTCCGTTATTCCTGCTAGAGATGCCTTTTTTGAAACGGTATGGTATTTAGTTGATACATACTCATCATTTTTTATCAGAGGTATATTATTTACATTATTACTTTCTATTGTAGGAACCGTAGGGGGATTTATATTATCCCTCTTTTTGACGGTTGTTAGAACATCAGAAATAGATAGAGATAGAGATGCTTTTGCGAAGAAAGTCGTAAAAAAAATTGGACATTATTTTGCGCAAATTTATATTACAGTTTTTAGAGGCACACCGATGATTGTTCAAGCGATGATTTTCTATTATGGGATATCTAGAATGAGATTATCATGGTGGACGCCATTAGTTGCAGGTTTGGTTGTGGTGACATTAAATACGACAGCATATATTGCGGAAGTTATTAGAAGTGGTATCAATGGGATTGATAAAGGGCAAATGGAAGCTGCTAGATCTTTAGGATTTTCAAGAAGAAAAGCGATGTTTTTAATTGTTTTGCCACAAGCAATTAAAAATTCACTACCAGCCATTGGTAATGAATTTATAGTAAATTTAAAAGATACAGCAGTGTTATCAGTCATTGGGGTTGCAGAATTATTTAGAGCAACTCAACTGGCTACTGCTCCAAATTATAGAACAACCGAAGGATTTTTTATTGCAGCACTTATGTATTTAACACTAACATATATAACATCTAAAGTTATTCATTATTTAGAACATAGAAAACCAAGTGTAAAGAAGGTGACATCTCATGTCTAATGTGATTTTAGATATAAGAAACATACATAAAAAATTTGATGATCAACTTGTGTTAAATGGTATTGATATGCATGTATCAGAAAAAGAAGTTGTGAGCATAATCGGATCATCAGGATCAGGCAAAACTACGTTACTAAGATGTTTAAATCTATTAAATGAACCTGACGATGGACATATCTATTTTTTAGGTGATGATTTAATGGATAAACATACTGATATTGATAAATTAAGAATGCATATGGGCATGGTTTTTCAATCTTTTAATTTATTCAACAATAAAACTGTATTAGATAATTGCACCTTAGCACCGATCAAGTTACTAAAAATGGTAAAAGAAGATGCAGACAAACTAGCATTAAAACTTCTAGATAAGGTTGGTATGAGAGATTTTGCACATCTGCCTGTAACACAGTTATCTGGTGGACAAAAACAAAGAGTCGCAATCGCTAGAGCACTTGCGATGAATCCTAAAATCATGCTTTTTGATGAACCTACTTCTGCACTTGATCCAGAAATGGTTGGTGAAGTATTACAAGTCATCAAAAATCTAGCCAAAGAAGGTATGACTATGGTCATTGTTACTCATGAAATGAGTTTTGCTAAAGAAGTATCAGATCGTGTTGTATTTATGGATCAAGGCATCATTGTTGAGATGGGGTCTCCTAAACAAATATTTGAAGAACCAAAAGAAGAAAGAACACAAGCCTTTTTAAAAAGATTTGTAAAAATTGAGAACACTTTGTGAAAAAGTGTTTTTATTTTTAATTGTTGTTTATGTGAGCGCTTTTATGATATAATTAACACAAAGATGGGAGCGATGATAATATGGAGAAAGATCTATTAGAAGTAGAGCGTAAACATCTAAGTAATGTCACTAAAGAATGCGATGAAAAACAAATTAAAGAGAATGATGAAAGATTCGCATTGGCATATACTTATGATGCAGTTGGTATGGGTGAAAATAGAATCCCTTATGAAGATGTAAAAAGATTAAGCCAAGCAAAAGCTCTACTCGAGTATAGTGAAAGAGAACAAAAAGAAATTCTTAATCATTTAAAAGCTTATGAGTTCGTAAAAAAAGAAGCTATGGAAGGTAAAACCTTCGATGAAGAAAAATTAAAAGATATCCATGAAATTTTAGTAGAAGGTATTTTTCAAGGTGGATGTTATAGAAATGTTAACATTAATATATTTGGTGCATCTCATCAACCGCCAGATCATGTTAAAGTCTATGACCGTATGGCTAAATTCTTTAAGAATTTAAATCATTTTGAAGGTTCACCACTTGAAAAAGCAACATACGCACATGCTAGTATCGCAAAAATTCATCCATTTGTAGACGCAAATGGTAGATTAGCTAAATTGGTTTTAAATTATTTCTTAATCAGTCATGATTTTTTACCAATATCCATCCCGCTAGAATTACGTGAAACATATATAGAAAAACTTGAAATATTTAAGACTGAAAAAGACTTAAACCCATTAAAAGATTTCTTTAAAGATTTGTTAATTAAACGTTATGAAGAAGTTCTAAAAGATTTAGATATTTGAGTGCTTACGAGCACTCTTTTTTTTAGTGATTTTTATCAACATATGTGATAAAATATAAGAAGGTGATTAGATGTCAATAAAAATAGGTGAAACTCAACAATTAATTGTTGATCGTAAGACCGATATAGGCTATATGCTTACAAGCGAACAAGATGAAGTATTTCTTCATTTTAATGAAAGTTTGCATCAAACATTAAATCCAGGTGATTTAGTTGATGCATTTTTATATTTAGATCATAAAGGTAGGGTTGCTGCAACCTTGAAAATACCGTTTATTTCAGTTGAACGACCGGCATTCTTAGAAGTTAAGGATGTTGTTTCTAGTTTAGGTGTTTTTTTAGATATGGGTATTTCAAAAGATGTTTTGTTATCTAAAGATGATTTGCCTTTTGATTATGATCTATGGCCAATGGTTGGCGACATGATTTATGTTGTACTACACATTAAAGGTAAAATGGTCGCAAAACTAGCATCTAAATCAGATATTATATTAAAACCAGAAGAAACATTAAATGTTAAAGATGAACTTGATTGTTATGTTCAAAATATTGGTAAAAATGGTTTAAACCTTTTATCAGAAGAAGGTCATTTGGTGTTTGTGCATCAATCCATGTATCAAGGTAAATATCGTTTAGGTCAAAAAGTTCATGTAACGATTACATATATTTCAGAAAAAGGTATTAATGGATCGTTAATTGAACAAAAAGAAGTTAAGATTTTTGATGATGCAAATATCATATTATCATATTTGATTAGACATGGAGACCTAGATTTAGATTCTGATAGTTCTCCAGAAGCAATCAAAGAAATTTTTGATATGAGTAAAAAAGCATTTAAAAGAGCTTTAGGACATTTATATAAAGAAAGAAAAATTATTTTTGTCGACGGTAAAACAAAGTTGGTGAAATAATATGAGTAAGCATGTAGAAAAAGATCCATTCCAAGAATATGATAAATTTTGGGATGAACTCGATAAAACTGAAGATGTAAAAAATGATGAAGATTACTTTAAAGATAAAAAAATAAATAGTTTTCAAGAGATGAGTCGTTCTGATCGAGATAAATATCGTCATAATAAAATGATTGAAAAATTTTTCTTTAGTTCAGCGACGATATTTGTCTTTGGACTTTTTATGATGTTTATCATTGTTTCTAGAATTAATTCAGCAACGATACAATCGTTTTTATCATCTGCTGTCCTATTTGTAATCTTTGCAAGCATTGTATTAAGTATTCTCAAAAAATTAAAATATAAATAATGATAGATAGGTGAAAATATGAATCAAAATAAGTTAGTAGAAAACGTTACATCAAGAGATCAAGATTTTGCAAAATGGTATACAGATTTATGCCTAAAAGCAGAGTTAATGGATTATAGTGATGTTAAAGGGTTTATTATCTACCGTCCTTATGGCTATGCTATTTGGGAAGGTATTCAAAAATATTTAGATAATCGTTTTAAAGAAACAGGTCATGAAAATGTTTATATGCCATTAGTTATTCCTGAATCTTTATTTCAAAAAGAAAAAGATCATGTGGAAGGATTTGCTCCAGAAACAGCGATGATTACGACAACTGGTGTTGAAGAGTTAGCTGAAAGGCTAATTATTAGACCAACTTCTGAAACATTGTTTTGTACACATTATCAAAAAATAGTAAACTCTTATAGAGATTTACCAAAAAAATATAATCAATGGTGTAGTGTAGTTAGATGGGAAAAAACAACTCGTCCATTTTTACGCGGAAAAGAATTTTTATGGCAAGAAGGACACACAGTCCATCAGACAGAAGATGAAGCAAGAAAAGAAACATTAGATATCTTAGATATTTATAGTGATTTAGGAAAAGATCTACTTGCGATTCCTTTTGTAACAGGTAGAAAAACAGAGAAAGAAAAATTTGCTGGTGCTGTAGAAACATATTCTATTGAAGCATTGATGCATGATGGACAAGCATTACAATCAGGAACAACACATTATTTTGGACAAGAGTTTTCTAAAGCATTTGATATCAAATTCCAAGATGAAAGAAATAAATTTCAATTTGTATACCAAACTTCTTGGGGTGTTTCTACAAGATTAATTGGCGCAATCATCATGGTTCATGGAGATGATGAAGGCTTAGTACTTCCGCCATACATTGCACCAACACAAGTTGTAATTATTCCAATTCAATCTAAAAAAGATGTTGTTAAAGATGCGACTGAGAAAATCTATCAATCATTAAAAGCTCAAGGCTATAGAGTGATGATCGATGATTCTAATAAATCTCCTGGATGGAAATTTAGTGAATATGAAATGAAAGGTATTCCAGTTAGAATTGAAATTGGACCACGCGACTTAGAAAATGATGAAGTTGTGTTAGTTACAAGACACGACCGTAAAAAACATTCATTAAAAGTTGACGATGTTAATAATCAATTACCAGTTATTTTAAAAGATATGCATGATACCATGTATCAAAATGCTATGAATCATGTAAATATGAACACATATGAAGCGAAAACATATGATGAATTTAAATCATATATTCAAAAAGGTGGATATGTTGCGATGAGCATTTCAGGTGAAGAAGCTGAAATAAAAATCAAGGATGATACCACTGCTACAGCACGTGTTATACCGTTTGAACAAAAGGTTATTACTGACATTTGTCCTGTTACTGGTAAAAAAGCGACACAAACTGTTTGGTTTGCGCGTGCATATTAATTGACTATGTGATATAATAAAAAATGTTTGAAAAATATAATGAGGTGATTTCATGCACGGATCAATTATAAAATCTACGATACAGTTAGACAAAGAAGCAAGAGAAAAAATTGAAGCATTAAAAAAAGAAAAAGATCATCTTGATGAGTTGCTTCAAAAAGAAGCTAAAGAACTACAAAATGCGTATCAAAAAGAAAATAAGAAAATCTTAAAAGAATGTAAAGATAATTATCAATTAGAAATAACAACACGTCAAGAAAAAGAACAAGCTAAATACACAAAAGCTCTTGATGAAATACAAAAACAATACGAGCAAAATAAAGATCAATGGATCGATGAGATATATGAAGCTTGCATTAAGTAATAACAAGAAGGTGAAAAAATGAGTTCTTGGTCAAATAATGCAATTATTACAAAAGCCAAATCAATCTATGGTCAATTTCTAAAACCGGATGACTATGAAAAATTAATTAAATATCATAGTTTACCAGATTTAGTTAGTTTTCTTAAAAAACATCCACATTATCAAGACATCTTAAAAGATGTATCAGAATCTACGATTCATAGAGGTAATTTAGAAGCGCTTATTAAAAAAAATGTATTTGATCATGTCATCAAATTGATTAAAACAGTGTATTCTAAAGATTCCGAATATTATGAACTAAATATTGTTAAACAAGAAAATGAGATCATATTATCTGTCATAAGAACTTTCATATCTGATGATACTGAAGATCAAAAAGGCAAGATTCCATACTTTTTTGATGTGCATACGGATTTAGATATTAAAAAGATTATTAAGGTAACTAATTTTGATGAGCTTTTAGAAGCTGTTAAAAACACAAGATATGAAACACTTATTAAACCGTTTTATACAAAAAACAAAGATAATATCCGTTACCTAGATATCGAACATGCTTTAGAGGCATATTATTATGATGAGGCATTTAAAAGAATAGAAAAACACTATAAAGGATCACTTAAAAAAGATTTAGAAAGCATTTATCAAACAAAGATAGAACTTGCGAATATTACAAAGATATATCGTCTTAAAAAGTTTTATCAAGCAGATCCAGTGACTATTAAAAATGTTTTGATTAGAAAACATAGTAGGCTAAAAGAAAAGAAAATTGATGAGATGATAGCTTTAAATGATCCTGATCAAATCTTACAATATTTAGCCAAATCAGAATATCAAAGATTTACTAACGATAAAGATTATGTTTTTATCGAATATTATGCTGGTCAAATTAGATATGATTTAGCAAGAAAATTTATGTATTTTTCTACAGAAGTACCAAAAGTATACACTGCTTTTATTACACTAGCTGAAATAGAAGTAGAAAACATAACCAACATTATCGAAGGTATTAGATACCAAGTTAGTGAAGGCGAAATGAAACAAATGTTAATTTATTAGGAGGAGAAAGATGGGTATAGCAAAAATAAAACTTGTAGATATCACGTCTAATACAGCCAACTTAGATCCTGTTTTATCTAGGTTCGTTGACTTAAAAGACTTTCATCCAGTTTTAGCCAGCGAAATTCTAGAACGTGTTCATGGATCTACGTCATTTGTTGCAGAAAATCCTTGTCAACCTTTACTTCAGGAGTTAGATGAAATCGAAAAGAAATATGATTTGAATCTTCCAGCGACTGAACAAAGAGATTACAATTATGATTTTAACGAAATGTACGATTACATGGCACAAATCAAAGAAAGCTTAAGCACTGAAGTTAATAATATTAAAGAACTTGAAGCGCATATTAGAAAATATAAAGATGCATTAATACAAGTAAAAAATATTGAAAGTTTAGATATTGCACTTAATGATTTATTTGCTTGTGAGTTTATCTCAATAAGGTTTGGTAGATTGCCAAATGATAGTGTAGAAAAATTAAGATTTTTCCAATCACGACCATTTGTGTTCAAATCATTTACACAAGATGCAAATAATAGTTGGTGTATGTATTACACAACAGATGAATATAAACGTGAAGTTGATAATATATTTTCTTCATTATTCTTCGAAAGAATATTCATTCCAGATTTTGTTCATGGGCGACCTAAAGAAGCAATTTCAGCATTAGAGGAAGAAATCAAACAAGGGCAAAAGATGATTGATGCTTATAAATCTGATATTTATGATATTACTTGTGGTTGTAGCACAAGGTTGTCATGTATTAAAGCTGAGTTGTTATTCTTAAATAGAACATTTGAAGCTAAAAAATATGTTGTTGGTCTTGGTGATAAATTTACGATTTCGGGTTTTGTGGAAGAGCATAATGTCGAAAAAATAAAAGTTGCATTTGAAGATATGAATGATGACATAAAACTTGAAGTTCAAGAAGCAGATGCTGATAAACGTATAACACCACCTACAAAATTAAAAAATGGTTGGTTTTCAAAACCATTTGGAATGTTTGTAGAAATGTACGGGCTACCTGGATATAAAGATATTGATCCAACACCTTTCGTTGCGATTACATATTCATTATTATTCGGTATTATGTTTGGAGACTTAGGACAAGGGCTTGTACTGATGTTACTTGGTTGGCTACTTTATAAATATAAGAACATGAGACTAGGTGCAGTCGGTGTGAGAATCGGACTATCATCAGCAATCTTTGGATTAATTTATGGATCGGTCTTTGGTAACGAAGAACTGCTCAATCCAATGTTTCATGCATTAGGGTTTGATCATAAACCCATCCATGTCATGGATCCTGGATTTACGATGACCTTGCTGATAGCAGCCATTGGTATTGGAGCATTCTTAATTGTCATTGCAATGATCTTAAATATTGTTACTTTATTAAAGAAGAAAAAGTATGCAGAAGTCATTGCATCCCATAATGGATTTGCTGGATTAATGCTCTATGGATTTATCTTAGTCGGTGTTGTCTTGCAAATGGGATTACAAATACCAGTATTTAATGGATTAACGATTGGTATTTTTGTAGGACTTCCATTATTTCTAATATTCTTAAAAGAACCGATTGAAAGAAAATTCCATGGACATAAAATGTTTCCTACTGGATTTGGTGGATTCTTTGTAGAAGGATTCTTTGAATTATTTGAAATTGTATTGTCTTATGTAACCAATACTATGAGTTTCTTACGTGTCGGCGGCTTCGTTTTATCCCATGCGGGTATGATGTTAGTTGTTACAAGTTTGATGACCATGGTTGGCGGTACAGGAAGTATTATTGTATTAGTATTCGGAAATATATTTGTCATGGCTCTTGAGGGTATGATTGTAGGAATTCAAGTATTAAGACTTGAGTTTTATGAAATGTTTTCTCGTTATTACGAAGGAAATGGCGTTGCATTTAACGCTTTAAATTTATAAATTTGGAGGATTAGGAAAGATGAATTTAACATTAATTGAAATTTTATTACCACTATTATTAATTGTATTAATCACATTACCACTGATTAAAGTATTTAGAGGTAAAGTGACAGTTCAGTCAGCGAAAAGAAGATTGTTTACACACATTGCAGGATTTTTTACAGTTATCGTGTTTGTATTAGTACTACAAATGTTTGTAAGCCCTAAAGTATTTGCTGCTGAAGGTGATCCAGTATCTATCGTAGGCACAATGGCTCAAGGTTTAGGATTTCTTAGTGCTGCACTAGCTACAGGTATGTCAGCTTTAGGTGCGGGTGTTGCCGTTGCTGCAGCTGCTCCAGCAGCTATTGGTGCGTTTTCTGAAAATGAAAAGAACTTTGGTAAATCATTGATCTTCGTTGCACTTGGTGAAGGTGTTGCGATTTACGGATTACTTATATCAATTCTAATTATCAATAATTTAGGTTAGTCGGAAGAAGGATTTTTATGAAGTTTTTCTTAATTAGCGACAATGTAGATAGTCTTGTAGGCATGAGACTTATTGGCATTGAAGGTGTAGTTGTCAAAGAGAAAAAAGAGTTTTTAAGAGCACTGGAAGACGCGTTAGAAGATGAATCTATTGCGATTATTTTAGTGACGACAAAACTTGTTGAACTAGCACCTCGTGTCATTTCAGAATTAAAGCTTACACAACCTAGACAACTCATTGTCGAAATTCCAGACAGACATGGTGGTGCTGAAATCGGTGAAGCAATTGACCGATATGTCAGTGAAGCCATAGGCGTCAAGTTATGAGGTGAGGACATTGGCATACTATAATGAAGACCAGCTTTACCGATATTTTGATAAGGCTATAAAACAAGAAGCAGGTAAAAAAATCGATCAACTTAGAAAAGAAATCGATTATATATATGCGAAAGAAATGAAAAAAGTCAAAGAAGATTTAGAGTTAAAGAAAAATCTTCAACTCAATAAAGACTTAAGAGAATTACAAATTGAATATCAAGATCAAATTAATCAAATAGGAGTTGGTTTTGATGAAAAACTTATTAATGAAAGAACATTTATGGTTAATATTATTTTCCAAGGTGTTTTAGTAAAATTAGGTGATTTTATTCAAACTAAAGATTATGATAAACTCCTAAAAGAAAAATTAGAGAAGATCAATCAATTTGTAAAAAACAAAAAAGTCATTTTTAATATTTCTGAAAATGATGAACGTATCACTGATGTTATTAAAAGTGTGATGACATCAAGTTATGAGATCAAAGTTACTTATGAGATCCATTTGGGTGGTTTTTTAGCTGAAATTCCATCAGATAAGATTGAAATTGATGAAACGATTGATACAAAATTAAAAGAAAGAAAAGCATGGTTCTATAAGAACTCTAAACTTTTCATTAAATCATAAGGAGGTAACAATGGCACAAAATCAAATTTATTCGATTAACGGTCCTGTTGTTACCGTTAAGAATGCTGTAGATTTTCAAATGTTAGAAATGGTTTACGTAGGAAACCAAAAACTTCTTGGTGAAGTCATTTCTATTAGTAAAGATAAAACAACCATTCAAGTTTATGAACAAACGACTGGTCTTATGCCTGGAGAGCCTGTATTTCCTACTGGAGAGGCTATTTCAGTTATTTTAGGACCTGGATTACTCACTAACATTTTTGATGGTATAGAACGTCCTTTAAGAGAGATTGCTAAGAATGAAGGTATTTATATACCAACAGGTAGTGATGTAGAACCTCTTGATAAAGAAAAAGCATGGGATGTTAAACTAACTGTTAAAAAAGGTGATCACGTAAAATTTGGTGAAATTTATGCGACTATTCAAGAAACAGCGATGATTGAACATCGTCTTTTAGTTCCTAAAGGATTTGATGGACGAGTGATTGAAGTTAAAAAAGATGGTTCATATAAATTAGAAGATGTGATTGCAAAAGTAGAAGATTCACATGGTAATGTTCATGAACTTAACTTATTTCAAAAATGGCCAATTAAAACACCAAGACCAGTATCAAAAAGATTAACTATCTCAAAACCATTAATTAGTGGACAAAGAGTTATTGATACATTGTTTCCGATTGCTAAAGGTGGAACAGCAGCTGTTCCAGGTGGGTTTGGAACTGGTAAAACGATGATGCAACATCAATTCGCAAAATGGTGTGATGCAGATATTATCGTTTATGTTGGTTGTGGTGAACGTGGAAATGAGATGACTCAAGTTTTAGAAGAATTTAGTGAGTTAATCGATCCAAGAACGAATAAACCTTTATTAGAAAGAACAGTATTGATTGCTAATACTTCAAATATGCCAGTTGCTGCAAGAGAAGCAAGTATTTATACAGGTGTCGCAATTGCAGAATATTATAGAGACATGGGGTACCATGTAGCTGTTATGGCTGACTCTACATCAAGATGGGCTGAAGCACTTAGAGAAATTAGTGGACGTTTAGAAGAAATGCCTGCTGAAGAAGGTTTTCCAGCATATTTACCATCACGTATATCACAGTTTTATGAAAGAGCTGGATATATGGAAACATTAAATAAAAAAGAAGGTTCTGTAAGTATTATTGGTGCAGTTTCACCTCAAGGTGCTGACTTTTCTGAACCAGTAACTCAAAATACAAAACGTTTTGTTAGAAGTTTCTGGGCACTTGATAAACAATTAGCTTATGCAAGACATTATGCTGCAATCAATTGGAACACAAGTTATTCAGAATATGTTAATGATTTAACAAAATGGTATGACACAAATGTTGGACCATCATTTCTTCTTCAAAGAAAAGAAATCATGGCACTTCTTGCAGAAGAAAATAAACTTTTAGAAATTGTAAAACTTATTGGTGCTGATGTACTTCCTGATGATCAAAAACTAATTATTGAAATTGGTAAAGTGATTCGATTTGGGTATCTTCAACAAAATGCATTTCACAAAGATGATACATACGTACCACTAGAAAAACAAAATCACATGATGGAAGTTATCTTATACTTATATAAAAAAGCAAAAAACTTTGTTGATGAAGGTAAATCATTAAATCTATTAATCGAAACATCAATTTTTGATGATGTTATTAAAATGAAATATGATGTACCAAATAATGAGTTAAATCTATTTGATCAATACTTTAAATCTATTGATAAAATGATTAAACGTATTAAGTAAGGAGGTAGAAAATGAATCTCCAATATATTGGATTAGATGAAATTAATGGACCAATTATATTTTTAGATGATGTTGAAGGTGTCGGTTACGAAGAGATGGTCGAAATTAGATTACCAAATCAAGCATCAAGATATGGTCGCGTTGTTCAAATCGAAGGCAAGAAAGTTGCCATTCAAGTATTTGAAGGGACACAAGAAATTTCATTAACAAACACAAAAACTAAATTTTCTGGCCATCCTGTTGAAATGGCGTTATCTAAAGAGATTTTAGGTAGAACTTTTAATGGTTCAGGTCGTCCTATTGATGGACTAGGTGAAGTTTATATTGATGAACTTAGAAATATTAACGGTCATCCACTAAATCCTGTAGCTAGAGTTTATCCAAGAAATTTTATTCAAACAGGAATTTCTAGTATCGATGCGCTAACCACTTTAATTCGTGGACAAAAATTACCGATATTTTCAGGATCAGGGATGCCACATAATGAACTTGCTGTTCAAATTGTAAAACAAGCTAAAATTGCTGAAGAAGATGGCGATAATTTTTGTATCGTGTTTGCGGCAATGGGTGTTAAAAATGACGTTGCTGACTATTTTAGACGACAATTTGAAGAAGCTGGTGTTATGCACAAAGTTGTTATGTTTTTAAATCTTTCAAATGAACCAATCATTGAAAGAACATTAACACCTAGATTTGCATTAACAGCAGCTGAATATTTAGCTTATAAACATAACATGCATGTATTAACAATCTTAACTGATGTCACTTCATATTGTGAAGCACTAAGAGAATTTTCAAGTTCTAAAGGTGAAATTCCGGGTCGTAAAGGTTATCCAGGATATCTATATTCAGATTTGGCATCTTTATATGAACGTGCAGGTATTGTTAAAGAGGCAAAAGGATCTGTTACACAAATCCCTATTTTAACGATGCCAAATGATGATATTACACATCCAGTACCAGATTTAACTGGATATATTACAGAAGGACAAATTGTATTAAGTAGAGATTTAACACAAATAGGCACTTATCCTCCTGTTGGGGTTTTACCATCATTATCTAGATTAATGAAAGATGGTATTGGTGATGGTTATACGAGAAGTGATCATTCATCAGTAAGTAACCAATTATTCGCATCTTATGCTCAAGTTCAAGATGCAAGAAGCTTAGCTTCAGTTATTGGTGAAGATGAACTTTCGCCAATCGATAGAAAATATATAGAATTTGGTAGACTATTTGAAAAACATTTCTTAAATCAAGGTTTTGAGACAAATAGAAGTATTGTTGATACACTTGATTTGGGATGGGATCTACTTTCTGTATTGCCAAAAGAAGAACTTCATAGAGTTGATGAAAAAATATTAGAAAAACATTATCATCATCAACGTGCTATTGAAAGATTTAATATTGTTACAAAACCAATCATCACCGAATTAAAGGGAGATGAAAGATATGAATGATCAAGTTTTCCCAACGAAAGGAAATTTGATGATCTTACAAAAATCGAGTGAACTTGCAAAAAAAGGATATGAACTTATGGATCGTAAGAGAAATATCTTAATTAGAGAAATGATGAGTTTACTAGATGATGTAAAGCTTATGCGTGATGAAATTTCAACAACATTTGCTAAAGCTTATCAAGCATTGCAAGAAGCAAATATCACCTTAGGTATCGTTTCTGATATTGCAAAATCTATCCCTATTGATACGGGTGTGTCAGTAACATATCGATCTGTGATGGGTGTTGAAATTCCAAAAGTATCTCATGAGTATAAACCAGTAAAAATTACGTATGGCATTGGTTCAACAAATACGAAATTTGACTATGCTTATAAAATGTTTCAAAAAGTTAGAGACTTAACGATTAAACTTTCTGAAATTGATAATGCAGCATATCGTCTAGCAAATGCGATTCGTAAAGCTCAAAAAAGAGCGAATGCATTAGAAAATGTAGTTATTCCAAGATTTCAAACAAATATTAAATATATTACAGAAGTCTTAGAAGAAAAAGAAAGAGAAGCATTCACAAGACAAAAAGTTATTAAAAATACGCAAGATAAGAAAAAAGCTTTAGAAGAAAAGACTGCACAGTAGTGCAGTTTTTTTATATTTTTAACCCATATTTCTTTCGGAAACGTTTTCTTACGTGCAATATTTGATATATGAAATAGTTCATGATAAGATAATACTTCGTGTATAGCAGGTAAGAAAAGGAGTTGGTGTTTATGATAGAATTTATTGCATTTTTATCTTTAGTTGGCATGATCTTAGGAACAGTTAATGTTTTTAATATGATCCATAAAGAAAAAGAACATACGTTTATCGTTTATAAAAAATAATGAATAAAAGAATTACATAAAAAAAGACAATGGTTAATTGAGGGCTATACACTGACTCATTCATTGTCTTTTTTATTTTTATCTTTATGTTGTTTAATTTTTTTTTCAGGCACTGGATCATATTTTGGTTTAAATAATGGATTACATGTCAATATTCTTTTAGTCGTTAAAAAAGACGCTTTAACAAAATTAAAACGTTCAAATGATATTTTAGCATATTGGCTACATGTAGGTGTGTGTCTACATTTATGATTTGAATGTGGAGAAACATCTTTTTGATACCATTCGATTAATTTGATTGCTACTTTATTCATAAAATCACCATGTATATTATATCACTTTCATAGGATTATGTTAAATTTTCGATTTCACATATCATAGTGTATATTCTTACTATTTTTTATGCTATAATAAACATATAGAAACTGAAAACGATTACAGGAGGTAAAAGATGAAGGAGTATACCACCAAAGAAATTCGCAACATAGCCATCTTAGGGCACCAGGGCACTGGTAAAACTAGCATGTCAGAGGCATTATTATATGCATCTGGCGGTATTGATAAAAAGGGAGAAGTTGAAAGAAAAACGACTGTTTCTGACTACTTAGTAGAAGAACAAAACAAACTGACAAGTTTATCTTTAAGTTTGATTCCATGTGAATGGAAAAATTATAAACTTAATTTCCTAGATGTACCAGGTAGTGATGAATTTGTAGGCGATTTAAATCAAGCACTTGAAGTTGTTAAAGGCGCAATCATTATGATTGATGCATCAAAAGGTGTAGAAGTCGGCACTGAGCGTGTTTGGAATGAGGTAAGAAAACGTCATATACCAGCCATTTTATATGTGAATAAAATGGACAAAGAAAATGTTAAGTTTGAAGAAGTATTAGAAGAAATTCGTGAGAAGCTTGGTAAAAAAGCAGTGCCATTTGCTTGGCCAATTGGACATGATGAAAATTTTGAAGGTTTTGTTAATGTCGTTGACATGAAAGCAAGACTTTACGATGGTGATTCTTGCAAAGACGCTGAAATTTGGGAAGAAAAACGTGAAAAAGTTGATGAATTACACAACTTAATCATTGAAAGTGTTGCAGAAACATCAGAAGAATTATTAGATTTATATCTATCAGGTGAAGAAATTCCTGATGCTAAAGTTAAAGAAACACTACATTCAAGTATTATTGAAGGTGAGTTAACTCCAGTAATCGTTGGTAGTGCAACAAAAAATATTGGAACTGAAACATTATTAAATATGTTAGTTGATTATTTACCTGCACCAGATGAATTAACACCACTTAAGGCAATTGATCAAAAAACAAAAGAAGAAGTTACAAGATTAACACATGATGATGAACCATTTTCTGCATATGTTTTTAAAACGGTTGTAGATCCTTTCTTAGGCACAGTGAACTTAGTTAAAATCAATTCAGGTATTTTAACAACAGGTCAAGAAGTTTTTATTCCAAATACTTCAGAAACTAAGAAAATTGCAAATTTATCTGCAGTTCGTGGTAAAACTCAAATAGAGTTACAAACATTCCATGCAGGAGATATGTGTGCGATTGCTAAAATGGAAGGTTTAGAAACTGGATATACATTGACTGATCCAAAAAATCAAATTATGTATGTGCCAGTTAAGCAACCTACACCAGTTATTTATATAGCTGTACATCCAAAAAATAAAAATGATGAAGATAAAATTTCAATGGCACTTCATAGAATTAATATTGAAGATCCAACATTTGAAATTAAACGTAATAAAGAAACAGCTCAACTCTTATTAGGTGGTCAAGGTATGACCCATCTTCAATATGTGTTAGAGCGTATGAAAAACATGTTTAAAGTCGATGTCGATATTGAAGACCAAAAGATTGTATATAGAGAAACAATTAAAAAATCAGTTCAAGCCGAAGGTAAACATAAGAAACAATCAGGTGGTGCTGGACAATTTGGTCACGTATGGATTCGCTTTGAACCATCTGATAAACCATTTGAATTTGCTGAAGAAGTATTTGGTGGAGCAGTTCCAAGAAATTACTTCCCAGCTGTTGAAAAAGGCTTAATTGAAACATTTGAACATGGCCCTCTTGCAGGATTCCCTGTCATTAATATCAAAGCGACATTATATGATGGTTCTTACCATCCTGTAGATTCAAATGAAATTTCATTTAAACTTGCTGCAGCATTAGCATTTAAAGATGCTGTAAAGACATGTCAACCAACTATATTAGAACCAGTTGTTAAAGTTGAAGTAACAGTTAAAGATCAATATGTAGGGGATGTCATGGGCGATATGAGTAAACGCCGTGGTCATGTATTAGGTATGAATCAAGCTGATGGATTCCAAGTTGTAGTTGCTGAAGTTCCTGAAGCAGAAATTGTATCATATGCTATTGACTTAAAAGCTATGACTCAAGGTAGTGGTTCTTTCTCACGTGAATTTGTAAGATATGACGAAGTACCTGGACAATTAATCGATAAAATTATCGAAGCTTATAAGAAGTAATAATGACAAAGCCCACCTAATATCATTAGGAGGGCTTGTTATGTTTTGTGAGATTTGTAAGAAAAAAATTACAAGTAGAAGAAATTTATTCAATTTATTTGAAAGACAAATACATCATATTTGTGAGTATTGTTTTCAAAAATACCCATTAATTATAAAAAAGAGTTTCATACCTATTGATGGAGGTGAAATGATATGGGCTAGCATGATTCAAACTTATGACGATATATCACCTTTAGCACACATGTCTTTTTATAAACCATTTATCATTGATTTTATAAAAAATTATCATCAATCGATTTTGTTGATATATGATCAGTTAAATGATGAAATTATGGATTTATTAGAAAAAGTAAAGCTTGGTGATATATATTTATTATCACTTTATGATATGATAGAAAAAAAAGGAGAGTTACTATGAAATTTGAAGTCTTAGGTAAAAATGGATTTAATCCAACTGATGCTATTAAAGCATATGCTGAAAAGAGATTTGATAAGGTCGTATCCTTTTTTGGCCCAAATGTAATTGATGAGATTAGAGTTGTTTGCAAAGTCTACAAAGATCATCACAAAGTTGAAGTTAATGTTTTTGCAGGTAAAACGATTGTTAGAGCAGAAGTCTCTGATGAAGATATGTATGCTGCGATCGATAAAGCAAATGACAAACTTGTCTCTCAAATTAGAAGACATAAAGATAAATTGAAAAATCATTTAGAAAAAGAAGGTATTAAAGAAGCGTATAGTCAAGAATTTGATGCAGAGCAATTAGAAAAAGATATTTTAGCTGCACAACTTGTTAAAAATAAAAAAATTGATCTTGTACCCATGACTTCAGAAGAAGCAATTTCAGCAATGGAATTAGCTGGGCATGACTTTTATGTGTATTTAGATCAAGTTACAAAAAAGACAAATGTAGTTTATAGAAGAGATGATGGAGACTATGCAATCATCGAAACACAGCCTATTTAAGGGAAGCGCAAGCTTCCTTTTTTATGAAATCGTTTTTATGAAAAAAAATGAAAGATTTCCTTGATTTTTACATAAATAAGCGTATAATTTAGAAGGTTGATATCCAAATTAACTAAATAAAGAAGGAGATGATGTTTATATGGATATCTATATTTTCTTATTTTACTTATCAATTACGCTAATTTTAGGGTTTGTTTTTGGAAAATTAGCAGAGCTTGCTAAAATACCAGAAATCACAGGGTATATTATTGCAGGTGTTTTTTTAGGACCTAGTATCTTAAATGTTATTGATACAAATGCATTACAAAGTTTTGATTTAATTACAAATTTCGTTTTAGGAATCATTGCGTATCAAATCGGTACGGAATTATGGATGCCTAAAGTTAAAAAAAGTGGTAAATCGATTATAACCATTACATCGGTTCAAGCGATTGCAACAGCAGTTATAGTCTTTGTGTTTATTTACTTGATTGATGGAAGATTATGGTTAGCCCTTACTTTATCTGCGATTGCGACTGCAACTGCACCTGCACCAATTATGGTTATTATCAAAAAGCTAAGAGCTAAAGGACCTGTTACAGATACTGTTGTACCTGTTGTAGGTATTGATGATATGTTTGGGGTTATTATATTTGGACTTTTCACATCTATCGCAGTAGCAACCATTGGAACTGAAGGCTTAAGTGTTCAAACTGCACTTATTGAACCTATCGTTGAAGTATTACTTTCAGTTGGTGTAGGTTCAGCATTTGGTGTATTGTTAGGGTTTGTTTCAAAATTTTTCATTCATCATTTGCCAAAACATGAAAAATATATTGCCTATTTAGTGTTTTCTTTATCAAGTGTTTTACTAGCGGTATATCTTGCACATACTTATCATCTATCAATGATTTTAACACCTATGATGATTGGGATGGTATTTACAAATTTCATTAAAAAAGAACCATTTGAGATTCAAGGTGCTGCACTTAGTAATTTTAGTGGACCACTAATCATTATTTTCTTTACACTAGCTGGTGCACAATTATCACTTTCTGTTTTAAAAAGTGCTGGTCTAATTGCGATATTATATATTGTATTAAGAACTATCGGTAAAATTGGTGGGGCTTATGTTGGTGCGACACTTGCTAAATCACCTAAAGTGGTTAGAAACGCGACTGGATTTTGTTTACTTCCACAAGGTGGGGTTGAAATAGGGATGTTAGTTGCTGTGTCATCAATTTTCACTAGTGAACAATCGATCTTTATAAAAACTATTGTTTTAGCGGGTATTTTGTTCTTTGAAATTGTTGGACCTATTATTTTTAAATTCACATTAGAAAAAGTTGGGGAATCTAGAGAAGCACAAGCTAATATCATTACAGATGTTTCACAACTTGAAGAAGCATAAATAAAAAAAAGTCGATAATTATCGACTTTTTTGTTAACTAAATTTATT
>JBAZCK010000008.1:0-40482 GCA_041654955.1 Acholeplasmataceae bacterium
TTATCGAAGTAAAAAAGGCATTTTAATCAATGCTGATTTAAACGCCTCATTAAATATAATTAGAAAATGTAAGCCCGATGCCTTAGGGACAGGGTTTATAGGTTGGAACACGCCTAAACGGACTTACTTATTTGGGGAAAGTATCGTTTTAAAGGAGTAATATGCATATATTACTTTTGTTCTATTCTTTACATTTGTTCTATTGCTTTAAGTAAACTCATTTGTTACAATATAGATAGATATCTATATAGAAAAACATCAATATAGATAAGGAGGACATATGCATACTAAAATAACAGAAAGTTTCAAAGTGTTATCCGATCCAAATCGTCTTGAAATTGTAAAGCTCTTATTAAAAGGTGAAACATGCGGGTGTACGCTCATTGATAAACTTCCTATTTCACAACCAACGCTATCATATCATCTAAAAGCTATTACAAAATCTGGATTGGCAATAGCTAAAAGAGAAGGAAATTGGATTAAACACTACATAAACAGAGATAAAATTGATGAAATGATTGATTTTTTAGAACAGCTTAAGCACATGGAGAAAATCGAATGCAATTTATAAAAGATTTTTTCATTAGCTTAAATGATATATTATTAAAGATGACATGGCTAGAAGATTTGGCTAATCAATTACTACTTAGACTCTTCAAATTAGATCAATCAAGTTATTTATTTAAAAGCTTATCTTTCTTCATCTATGATGTAATTAAGATCTTTATTCTTTTATCTGTATTGATATATTTATCATCATATATTCAATCACATTTCACACCAGAGAAAACTAAAAAAATATTAACCAAATTTAAAGGTATTCCTGGAAATATTATTGGTGCATTATTAGGTACTGTGACACCGTTTTGTTCATGCTCATCAATTCCTATTTTTATAGGATTTACAAAAGCTGGGTTACCTATTGGCGTAACATTTTCATTTTTGATTTCATCACCTTTAGTTGATCTTGCATCAGTGATTTTACTTGCTAGCATATTTAATTGGAATATCGCACTTCTATATGTATTAGTAGGATTAGTGATTGCAGTTATAGGTGGTACACTTATTGATAAATTTCATATGGAAAAACATGTTGAAGCATTCGTCATGGAAGGCGTCAATCAAGAAACAAGTGATGATGGAGTTGAAATCGAACTTACAAGAAAAGATAGACATCTATATGCAATTACTCAAGTTAAAGAAATCATTAGAAAAGTATGGCTATATATCTTAATTGGTGTTGGTATAGGTGCTGTTATTCATGGATATATTCCACAAAGTTTTATTGAAAAAGTACTCGGTGATGAAAATCCATTTTCAGTGATTATCGCGACTATTGTTGGTATACCAATGTATGCAGATATTTTTGGAACACTTCCAATTGCAGAAGCACTTGTATTAAAAGGTGTAGGTATTGGTACTGTATTAGCATTTATGATGGCTGTAACGGCATTAAGCTTACCGTCTGTCATCTTATTAAAAAAAGTTGTTAAACCTAAATTATTGTTTATGTTTGTAGGTATAGTGACCGCAGGTATTATTATTACAGGATATTTATTTAATATCTTTGGAAATATGTTTATCTAAAAAAAGGAGAATAAAAGATGAATATTAAAGTATTAGGCACAGGGTGTCCAAATTGTAAAAGACTAGAGAAAAATGTTATAGATGCTCTAGATCAACTAGGTAAAACTGCAGAAGTAGAAAAAGTAACAGAAGTTAAAGATATCATGTCTTATAACATTATGAGTACACCAGCATTAGTTGTTGATGGTAAAGTATTGTTTTCTGGACAAGTTCCAAATGTTGAAAAATTAAAAGAACTACTAAAATAAATGATTAAAGGGGATATTTATGAAGAAAAAAGTAGCGTTTGTATGTGTACATAATAGTTGTAGAAGTATTATGGCTGAAGGTTGGGCAAAACACTTAGGCAGTGATGTCATTGAAGCATATTCAGCAGGTACACAAAGATATAGTGGTCCTAAACCAATGGCATTAGAAGTAATGACAGATTTAGGCATAGATATGAGTCATGCAAGTAGTAAATTATTAGATGACATACCTGAATCTCTTGATATATTAATTACAATGGGCTGTGGTGTTGAATGTCCGTTTGTGCCATGCGATCATAGAGAAGATTGGGGATTAGATGATCCAAGTGGTGGTCCAAAATCTGGATTTGAAGAAACTAGAGATTTAATCAAAGATAAAGTGGTAGAACTTATTGATCGAATCAAAAGAGGAGATTTATAATGATTAAGCAAAAAAAACAAATCAGTTTTTTTGAAACTTATTTAACTGTATTTGTTTTATTATGCATGGCTTTGGGTGTTTTAATTGGAAGATTTATACCTTCTATTCCTGATTTTTTAAATCAGTTTGAAGTATATAGTGTGAATATTCCAATAGGTATTTTAATTTGGACTATGATTTATCCGATGATGTTAAAAATAGATTTTACATCGATAAAAAATGTCGGTAAAAAACCTAAAGGTCTATACTTGACATGGGTGGTTAATTGGATTATTAAACCATTTACAATGTTTGGTATAGCAAGCCTATTTTTCTTAGTGATATTTAAGAACTTGATTCCAGATGGTCTTGCAAATGACTATTTAGCAGGTGCAATTATATTAGGTGCTGCACCTTGTACAGCAATGGTTTTTGTATGGAGTAGTTTAACTAGAGGTAATCCAGCCTATACTTTAGTACAGGTCGCAACTAACGATTTAATTATATTAATTTTATTTGTACCTATCGTGGGTTTATTACTTGGAGTAGGTGGTATAGCAGTACCTTGGGGAACTTTATTTTTATCAGTGATTCTATTTGTTGTAATACCACTTATAGCAGCATCACTTACAAGATATTATATGATTAAACATAAAGGCTTAGAGTTTTATAACGAAAAGTTTATTCCTAAATTCAGTAAAATTACTATTTCAGGATTGCTGTTAACACTTGTTCTTATTTTTTCGCTACAAAGTGACTTAATCATTAGTAATCCACTACACATTGTTTTAATTAGTGCACCTTTGATTATACAGACATTTTTAATATTTTTTATTGGATATGGTGGTGCAAAATTACTTAAACTTCCACACGATGTAGCAGCACCAGCAGGCATGATAGGAGCAAGCAATTTCTTTGAACTTGCTGTAGCGGTTGCAATAGCTTTATTTCCATTAAATCCAGGTGTTGCTCTAGCAACTATAGTTGGTGTTTTAGTCGAAGTTCCTGTGATGTTGATTTTAGTAAAAATAGCGAATAAAACAACGCATCATTTTCCTGGTTTAGAAAAAACAAACTTATCATAAATATTAAGATTTTATACGCATTGTATAAAGTCTTTTTCTTTATTTGATTATGATGATATATAAGTTTATAATATAGGTATAATTTTCAAGTGATGTAAATAAGCAAGTTGAGGAGGATCATATGATTGAAATTAAAAATTTGACTCAAATATATGCATCTAAAAAAGGTATTTTTGATGTTTCTTTTACTGTTAAAAAAGGTGAAGTGTTTGGTTATCTAGGACCAAATGGAGCAGGAAAAACAACAACTATTAGAGGCATTTTAGGTCAAATGAATATTAATGAAGGATATATTCGAATTAACGATCTTGATCCAAGAGTAGACATTGTTAAAATCAATAAACTCATTGGTTATTTACCTGGAGAAATGGCTTTTTTTGACCATTACACGGGTAAACAGTTTCTTGATTTTATTTGCAAAATGAGAAAATTAGAAGATTTTTCAAAAAGAGAGAATCTTAATGAAATGTTTGAATTAGACACTAAAGGATTGATTAAAAAAATGTCTAAAGGTATGAAACAAAAATTAGGTATAGTAGCAGCATTTATGCATGATCCTGACATTTTGATCTTAGATGAACCAACAAGTGGACTTGATCCTTTAATGCAAAATAAATTTTTAGAACTCATCTTATCTGAAAAGAAAAAAGGGAAAACTATTTTAATGTCTTCTCATATATTTGAAGAAGTTGAAAGAGTGTGTGACAGAGCGGGAATTATTAAAGAAGGACGTATGATTGCTATTGAAGATTTTAGTGAAAAAGAAAAGAAAGTAGCAGATATTTATTTAATTACATTAAAAAAACCTAATGATAAACTTTTATCATCAGGCTTAGATGTTATAAAGAAAAATGATACCGTTTATCAAATATCAGTAAAAGATAATTACAAAGAATTTTTAAAGACATTGAGTACATATGATGTTATTCATATAGATCATAAGAAACAATCAATTGAAGATATTTTTATGACATATTATGGAGGTCATCAACATGATTAAATCATTATTTCTTTTTAACTTAAGAGAAAACAAAATATTAATCATTGCTTTTTCTTTGATAGGAACTTTATATGCTACTGTAAGTATCGGTATGTATGATCCATCTAGTGCAGAAGCACTAGAAGCAATGTTAGACCTTTTGCCTGAAGCGATGATTCGAATGATGGGCTTTGATCAAATCGGTGGAGATATTACCCATTATGTAAGTAATTATCTTTATGGATTTATCATGCTTTTATTTCCTGTTATCTTTAGTATTATGTTAGGAACCAAATTAGTTTCTAAATATGTGGATCAAGGCAGTATGACATATTTATTAACTATGCCTTATACAAGAAGAAAGATTGTCATTACGCAAGCTGTATTTTTTGCACTATCTCTTTTTGTCATTATTTTCTTTAATGTTTTAGTCATTATTGTTATGTCAGAATCCATGTTTCCAGGAAGTTTAGATATTTGGAAGTTTATCATGTTAAATTTAGTGACATATGCAGTTCATTTGGCACTTTTTGGACTTACATTTCTTTGTTCTGTATTGTTTAGTGATTCATCTAAATCATTAGGTGTTTCTGGAGGTATACTTATTTCATTTTTTATCTTAAACATGCTAAGTTCTATTAGTGAACAAACAGAATTTTTAAAGTATTTCACACCATTTACATTAATTGACATAGAACATATTTTAGCAAGTGGAGGAAATGGCGTATTAGGGTTTATATTTACATTGATAACAGCAATTGCAATTTTTATTGTTAGCATCGAGATTTTTCATAGAAAGAGTATTATTATTTAAGAAAGGAATTTTATGAAGAAATATTTAGCTTTTTTGGAATGGTTTTTGTTTGTTGTTTTTTACGCACTCTTTGTGTTCATGATCATAAGTATAGCTTATCAAAGAAGCAGTAATCAACTACTTGTAGACCTTGCAGCAGGATTTTTTGTTATCTTTTTGTTTGTTTATCCGTTTTTATACATGCTAAAGTTTTTCTTTAAGGTTAGCAAGATTGGTTTAATTAAATATATAATAAGTGCTATCCCATTAGCAACTATCGTTATCTATGTACTCTCATACATTATTTCATATGGTATTCCAAGAGGTTAGACAAAAAAATTATTTTCTTGTTGACATAATTAAATATTTCGTTATAATAGTAGTTAAATTCGAAGATAAAGAAGAGTAACTTAGATAAACATATCAAGCGAGTCCATGGTAGTGTAAGATGGATATATTTAATAACTAAGTGAATGGCCTTTTGAGAAGCAGGGTGAAATAAGTAGCCTGAGCCGGGTAGTTTCCGTTAATAAACTAAAAATATAAAAGTCTTAAATGATGGAGTATTTTGTGAAGGAGAAACAAATGTTTCTTAAATTTGGGTGGTACCACGAGCATCTCGTCCCAAGACGAGAGGCTTTTTTTTATACCCAAAAAAAATACTTTTTCCAGGAAAAGACCGGAAAGGAAAAAGAAGATGGAGTTTGGAAAATTTGGTGGACAATTTGTCCTAGGACCTATTCTTAAAGCGGTTAAAGAAGTTGAAGAGGCTTATAATAAGTATAAGCGAGATGAGGATTTTATCAATGAGTTTAAGTTTTATTTAAGAAATTATGCGAATAGGCCATCATTGTTATATTTTGCAAAAAATATGACAGATAATTTAGGTGGCGCAAAGATTTATTTAAAAAGAGAAGATTTAAACCATACAGGAGCGCATAAAGTCAATAATGTGATTGGACAAGCGCTTTTAGCTAAACGCATGGGTAAGAAGAAACTCATTGCAGAAACAGGTGCGGGACAACATGGTGTAGCTACAGCAACTGCAGCAGCGCTTTTTGGAATGGAATGTGAAATTCATATGGGTTATGTTGATATGATCAAACAATCTTTAAATGTGTATCGTATGGAATTATTAGGAGCTAAAGTAGTAGCGGTACATGATGGATTAAAAACATTAAAAGAGGCTGTAGATAGTGCATTAATGACATGGAGTAGAGAATTAGAAGATACATTTTATCTCCTAGGATCTGCAGTAGGTCCTCATCCATTTCCAACTATGGTAAGAGATTTTCAAAAAGTTATCGGAGAAGAAATTAAAATGCAACTACAAGACGAAGAACAAAAGCTTCCTGATTATGTCATTGCTTGTGTTGGTGGCGGTAGTAATGCGATTGGTGCATTTTATGATTTTATAGATAATCCATCTGTAAATCTTATAGGTGTTGAAGCTGCAGGAAAAGGCATAGAAACCAAAGAGCATGCAGCAACAATGACTTTAGGTGTCGAAGGTGTTATACACGGAATGAACACGATTGTTTTAAAAGATCAAGATGGAGAAATTGCACCTGTATATTCATTATCAGCAGGACTTGATTACCCAGGTGTAGGACCAGAGCATGCATATTTAAAAGAAATAAAACGTGTTAAGTATGTAAGTGCAACTGATGAAGAAGCAGTTCAAGCTTTTGAATACTTATCAAAAATAGAAGGTATTATTCCTGCTATTGAAAGTTCACATGCAGTTGTCGAAGCCATGAGATTAGCACCATTATTAAATAAAGATCAAATCATAGTGGTTAATTTATCTGGTAGAGGCGATAAGGATGTAAAACAAGTTGCAAGATTTAGAAATTATGAGTTGATAGATTAGTTTAAAGAAGACATCTTTTGATGTCTTTTTTCTTGCATATTTTTGATCCAAAGTTTTATTATGATTTCTAATATGCTATACTTAATATAGACAAAACGTTAACAAGAAAGAGGAATTTATGGAACAAATAGATTACCGAATCGCATTATTAATCGATTCTGAAAATATTTCAGCAAAATATATAAAACCAGTCATGCATGAAATCGCCAAATATGGGAGAATCGTTATTGCAAGATTTTATGGAGATATCTGGACATTGTCTAAAGAATGGCACCAAACAGCATTAAATTATGCAATCAAACCGATGCACCAATATAATGTTGCATCCGGAAAGAATGCAGCAGATATGGCGATGGCAATAGATGCACTAGAGATGATGTATCAAGAGAAAGTAAATACATTTTTCTTAATTACTAGCGACAGTGATTTTACACCACTGGCGATGAAATTAAGAGAAGGTGGTATGACCGTTATTGGTATTGGGACTGAAAAGAAAGTCACTGAAGCCTTTAAATCAGCATGTAATGAATTTAAATATTTTGACTATTTAGAAGATGAAGATGAAGATTCATCTGAAGTTCAAGAAGATGATGATAACATTGAAAAAATCATTAAAGATATTATTATTGATCATGGTAATAAGATGCCTTTAAGTAATTTAGGTAATATGTTAAGAAATAGAAGTTCTGATTTTGATGTTAGAAAATATGGTGTTAAAAACTTATCAAGTTTAGTTAATACGTTCTCTGGACTTAGAACGATTCAAAATGATATGATTGTTGAATTTAAATCAGGCTTAAATTTTGATGAGATAGCTAAAAAAGTTGTAGATATCGTATCCGAACAAAAAGCTAGTAAGATGTTATTGTCACAGTTGAAATCGGAAATAGATGAACATTTTCCTGGTTTTAGTTATAAAGAATTTGGGTTTTCACAATTTGGTAAATTTATTGCAAGCATAAAAAAAGTAACTGTAAATAATCAGTGGGTAAAGTTGGTAAAACAAAATGGATCTAAAAAGCATTAATGAGAAAAAAAGAGCTTTAGAAGGTTTGACTATAATAGGGGGATTGATTACTGCAATTTCATTTTTCCTATTTATTACTAATCCAGTTTTTATGATTGGTTTTATTGGTGGAGGATTGATTGCGGTTATTGGTACAAGCCAATTTAAAAAATTATCACAAGGATTTAAAAGAGTTCATATCAAAGAAATTATCGAAAAAGAAATATCGTCTTGTTTTTATGATCCTGATAAGGGATTCGAAAAAGAAGTTGTTTATGATTCAAAGATCTTAAGAAAAGAAGATAGATATTATAGTGAAGACTATTTATCAGGCATGATTAAAGATAAAAAATTCGAAAGTGCTGATGTAAAACTTCAAGATGTAAGAAGTAATGGTAAATCAACAACTGTTGTTACAGTGTTTCAAGGAAGATTTTTTATCATTGATTTTGATAAGAAGTTTGAAAGTGATGTTTATGTCTTACCAAATAGAAGTTTTGGGTTCAATTGGTTTACTAACATGGTTAGAGTTGATATTGAGTCCATTTTATTTAATCAAATTTTTGATGTGTTTTCAGAAAGTCAACATTCAGCATTTTATTTATTAAAACCTGCTTTTGTTGAAAAATTAATAGAGTTTTCTAATGTGGCAAGAAGAGTGATGTTTGGATTTAAAGATCACAAAGTATTTATTGCATTAGATACAAGAATTGACACATTTGATTTGAAAATGTTTAAAGAGATTGATCAGACCTTTTTTGACGAAGTTAAAAAAGAAATAAGACTTATTGAAGAACTTATCCAATTAATTCCATAAAAAAAATATCACTCATTGTAGTGATATTTTTTATAAATAGTTATCTATAATTTTTAATCAGCTTTGTAAATTCTATAACGATGATTGGAAGTAGAACTAATCCAATAACGATAAGCCATTGATTAAAAGGTAGTGTTGTTATACCAAATATATCTCTTGTAAATGGAATAAATACAACTAATAATTGTAGTGTAAGACTTGCAGCTAATGCATAATAGATATATTTATTTCTTTTTAATTTAAAGATTGAGAATGTTTCACTACGTACATTAAATGCGTGTGCAAGTTGAGATAGTGCTAAGACGATAAACGTCATTGTTTGAGCACTTAGCATCTTATCTGCTCTAAGTGTACTTGATTCCATGTACCAACCGATGGTATATGCAGCAAATGAAATAAGACCTAACATAAGACCTTGCATACCAATTTTTAAGCCTAATCCATCAGCAAAGATGGATTTTTTAGTATCTCGTGGTTGTTGATCCATGATATTAGCTTCTTTAGGTTCTAGGCCAAGTGCGATTGCCATAAGTGAATCTGTTACTAAATTTACCCACAAGATTTGTACAGCAGTAAGTGTAGTAACCCTACCACTAATGACTAATATACCTAGGGTTGTCCCTAAGAAGATGGTTATGATTTCACCAATGTTACAACTTAATAAAAAGTGAATTGCTTTTTTAATGTTTGCAAAAATGGTTCTACCTTCGCTAACAGCATTAACGATGGTCGCAAAGTTATCATCGGTTAAAACCATATCTGCTGCACCTTTAGCAACTTCTGTACCTGTAATACCCATTGCTATACCGATGTCTGCTTTTTTAATTGATGGTGCATCATTAACTCCATCACCTGTCATAGCTACGACTTTATCTTTCTTTCTCCAAGCATCTACAATGCGTACTTTATTTTCTGGAGAAACACGTGCATAAACTCTAATTTTTTCTAGCTTTTCAAAAAACTCATCATCATCCATATTGTCTAAATCTTTTCCTGTGATTGCGATTTCACCATCAGTTAAGATATTTAAGTCTTTAGCGATTGCAACAGCTGTGTTGATATGATCACCAGTAATCATAATTGTTTTAATACCAGCTTTATTGCATAGTGCAATTGCATCTTTAGCTTCAGGTCTTGCAGGATCTATCATTCCAATTAATCCAAGAAGTGTCATATCGTTTTCTAAATCTTCAGATTTTAGAGATTTTAGAGTAGTTGATTTATCAATTTTTTTATAAGCAACTGCTAAAACACGTAATGCATTGTTTGACATATCTTGATTAGCATTTTCATAAGTTTTGATATCAAATTTTTCTTGATTGTGAATAGATGATGATCTACTAAAGATGACATCCGGTGCACCTTTGGTTACCGCATATCGTCCATCAGGAAAGTCATGAACTGTTGTCATCATTTTTCTATTTGAATCAAATGGAAGTTCATATAATCTTTTGTTATTTTCAATCATCTTTATAGGGTCTTTTCCAAGTGCTAGTGCTAAATCAATAAATGCTATTTCAGTTGGATCACCAATTTTTACGTAATTTTCTTCTTGAATTGATATTTTAGTATCATTACATAATGTACCAAATAATGCTAGTTTATCAAGTGTATCATTTGATTGAGTATCTTGATCTATGTCAGTTAATTGATTTTCTATAAATACTTTTGTGACGGTCATTAAATTTTGTGTTAAAGTACCAGTTTTATCAGAACAAATAATACTTGTTGAACCAAGTGTTTCAACTGCTGGAAGTGTTCTAATAATGGCTTCTTTTTTAACAAGATTTTGCATGCCTAACGCTAAGACTATCGTTATAATTGCTGGAAGTCCTTCTGGAATAGCAGCTACTGCTAATGCAACAGAAGTAAGAAGTGCTTCTTTCCAATCTTCAAAAGATGCAGATCCATCGATGATATAAGCTTCAACAATCGTAATCGCAAAGATAATGAAAGTGATACCTAAAGCAATGATTGCTAGCGTTTTACCGAGCTTAGCCATACTTTTTTGAAGTGGTGTTGTCTCGTTTTCTGTTTCACTCAGCATGGTTGCAATTTTTCCTAGTTGAGTTTTCATTGCAATATCAGTAACAATAGCTTTTCCTCTACCATAAGTAACAACTGTTCCCATAAATCCGAGATTAGTTCTATCGCCTAGAGGAACTTCATCATCTAAGATTGGTTCTGTTGTCTTTTCAACAGGAACAGCTTCACCTGTGAGTGGTGATTCATCAGTTTTTAAATTAATTGATTCGATAATTCTAACGTCTGCAGGCACATAGTCACCTGCATCCAAAATAATAATATCTCCAACGGTTACATATTTAACATCAATGAGTTTTTCTGTACCATCTCTAAGTACTTTAGCTTGAGGTGAAGACATAGCTTTAATTGACTCTAAAGCTTTTTCGGCTTTAGCCTCTTGGAATAACCCTAAAAACGCATTTATCAATACAATCATTAAGATTAAAATACCTTCTGATACTTCATCAGTAACAAATGACAAGACTGATGCGCCAAGTAGCACAAAAATCATAAAATCATTGATTTGATCAAAGAAACGAAGAATCCAAGGTCTTTTTTTAGTTTCATCAAGTTGATTAAGTCCATAAGTTTCTTTTCTTTTTAAAACTTCAGCTTCAATTAATCCAGTTTTTATATTTGAGTCTAATTGTGATATGATTTCTTCTGATGATAATTGATAGTTTAATTTTTCCATAGTTTGCTCCTTTTTATGTCTTTAAAAATATTTTAACATAAAAAGGCTATGATTTAACAATGAATTAAATGATAGATAGTGCAATTTGATATGGTAAGATACATCCTTTTTTAGTATAATAAACATATAAAAAGGAGATGGTATTATGGCTTTTATAGAGTGTCAAGTAAGATCAAATGAATTAGATATGAATATTTCAGTTAATGTTATATATCCTGAACATGTTAAAAACCATGAAGAGGTGAAAGTATTATATTTATTTCATGGTTATACAGGACATTACATGGATTGGATGAGACAAACAGCGATTGAAAGATATGCGAATAAATATCAAATTTGTGTTGTTATGCCATCTGTTCATAATAGTTATTACACAAATAATACATGTGGTGTAAATTATTTTAATTTTGTTGCTATAGAATTGCCTGAAATCATAGAAAATATGTTTCATGTATCTCAAAAATCTGAAGATAGATATGCATGTGGGCTTTCTATGGGAGGATATGGTGCTTTAAAAGTAGGATTTACTTATCCTCATAAGTTTCATAAAATCGCAAGTTTATCTGGAGCTATCGATGTAGATCGCCTTATTAAAATCAATGAGAATAATGACAAATTAGCTTTATTCAAATTAGCTTTCGGGAAATCACCTATTAAAGGTACCAAAAATGATATTTATCATTTGGTAGATCAAGCAGTAAAAACAGATAGATATCCTGATATATATCTAGCATGTGGAAAAGATGATTTTCTTTATGAAGATCATTTAAGATTTAAAGCATATTTAGATGAAAAAAACGTTCCTTATGTGCATAAGGAAACGTCTGGTGGTCATGAGTGGCGTTTATGGGATCTATTTGTTCAAGATGTATTAGAATGGATGTTTGAATAGCTTAATTCTTTAATAACCACAATATAAATGTAGAAAACATTTTTCTCCAAGCTAATTCATTATGCTGGTCATCGGTTTCGATGTAGAAGATGTCTTCTACATTTTTTTCTTCTAATAATGCTTTTAAGTTTCTGCTGTTTTCAAGATATAGCTCATTAAAGTTTTTTAAAGTATTATCAGATGTTTCATTTTTTCCGATTGATATGAAAAAACGATGATCTATGTTAAGTTTGCTATATTTGATGAAGGTTAAAAAATCTTCTTCATTAAACCATGAGGCTAGGGAAAATACACCAACATTTTTAAACATACTAGGATATTTACTTGCTATATAAGTTGAAATATAGGCACCCATGGAACTTCCAGCGATGCTTGTATGTTCATAAGCTTTTAATGTCCTAAAGTTTTTATCGATATAAGGTTTAACTTTTTTTGCGATAAAATCTGCATAAACATCACCTAAACCACCAACTTGAACTTTTAACATACCTTTTATAACGTCTTTTCCAACCCAAGGTGCATATTCAAATAACCTTAAATCAGAATTATCAATACCAACAATAATTATGTCAGAAGTTATTTTTTGAAGAGATTTTAGATGTTCTAGGGTTTCATAAATTTGCCAGGATGTATGATTAAATGCAGTCTGATCTTCAAATAAATTTTGTCCATCATGCATATACAAAACAGGATAAGTTTTTTCACTAGTATCATAATCATCTGGAAGTAAAATTCTTATAGTTCGTTTCTTTTTTGTTGTTGGTATATAAAGTTGTTTTTTTATTAAGTTCATAAGTACCATCCTTTCACTTTTATTGTAACATGTTTCGAATAAATCATTATTTCTAACTGATTTTGTAAAGTATTATGTTAAAATATAACTAGATTGATGGAGGTGCTTTATGAAAGTTCATACCTTTGGAAAAACACAGAAAAACACATCAAGGCTTGGATTTGGTTCTTGGCAATTAGGAAATACTGATTTTTGGGGTTATATGTCTTATGATGATGGTGTAGCGCTTGTAAAGAAAGCTATAGATAAAGGCATCACTTTTTTTGATACTGCACCAGGTTATGCTGCAGGCATGAGTGAAACGATTATTGGTGATGCAACAACAGGCAAAAAAGATAAAATCATTATTAATACTAAAATTGGACATATGGCTGATGGTAGTATTGATTTTAGTGTATCATCTTTAGAAGAACAAGTTTACGAATCATTAGAAAGATTACAAGTAGATTGTATCGATAGTGTATTATTACATAATCCAGATATGAGTATTTTAACCAATCAAACAGAACACATAGAAGAACTAGAGTTACTTAAATCACAAGGTCTTATTAAATCATATGGTGTAAGTATAGATACATATGAAGAGTTTGAAGCAGTACTAAACAATTTGAACGTAGATACAATAGAAATATTATTTAATATATTTTTCCAAGATGCCATACCATTATTTAAAAAAGCTAAAGAAAAAGGCATTTCACTTATCGCAAAAGTTCCACTAGATTCAGGATGGTTAACAGGAAAATATGATAAAAATTCAGAGTTTGAAGGCATTCGCTCTAGATGGGATACTGAAACGATTGAAAGACGTGGCGCACTAGTAGAAGCGTTAAAACAAATAACCAAAGATCAAAACTTAACAAAATATGCTATTGGATTTATATTAAGCTTTGAAGAAATAGATGTTGTTATACCAGGTATTAAAAACATAAAGCAATTAGAAGATCATCTTGAATATGCATCATATCAGCTACCTGAAAATTATAAAAAAGCATTTATTGAATTATACGAAAAACATATTAAAAAAGATCCACTTGTTTGGTAATAAAAAAGAGTCTATCATTTATTGATTGACTCTTCCTATTTTATAGAGACTAGAGGTTATGTATGGGAACATTAATCAATGTAGGTTCAATCATAGTTGCTACGTTTGCAGGTATTATTTTTAAAAAAGGATTATCAGAAAAAATTCAAAAAGCAATTATGTTTACACTGGGACTAGGCTTAGTAGCGCTATCTTTAGGATGGTTCATTAAAGATTTTTTAGTGATTGAAAATAATGTGATTTCTACAAGAATGGATTTACTTATCATCATTTCTTTAGTCATTGGTGTAATGATTGGCGAGTGGATTGATATTGATCAAAGATTAACTGATTTGGCATATAAGGTGGAGAAGAAATATAAATTACCACCACTTGCAAAGGGCTTTATAACGGCAACTTTGATTTTTTGTGTGGGAGCTATGGCAATTACTGGAGCTATTCAAGATGGCTTAGGTTTAGGAATGACTACACTATTAATTAAGTCAACTTTAGACTTTATCACCGCTATGGTACTAGCTTCTTTTTTAGGAATTGGCGTTATATTTTCTGCAATTAGTGTTTTATTATATCAAGGCTCAATCTTTTTACTTGCAAGATATTTAAGTGAGTTTATGACTGATAATATGATCATTTCTATGTCGATGATTGGCAGTATTATCTTAATTGGTATTGGTATTAATTTTATGGAAATTAAGAAAATTAAAGTAGCTAATATGCTACCAGCATTACTCATTCCGATTATTTATGAATTGATATTAATGATTCTTTAAAAGGAGTTTTTATGGATACTTGTAAGATATGTGGATCTAAGAATGTCATCAATTATAAGCATCCAACATTCGATATGCTTTTTCATGAATGTAGAGATTGTGAAGTCATTTATAAAGATGAGAAGAATAGAATTAGTTTAAAAGATGAACTTGATGTTTATAATCTTCATGAAAATACAATAGATAATATAGGGTATGTAAATTATTTATCAAATTTTGTAGATGCTACACTAGCTTCAAGATTAAAAACTGGACACATCCTTGATTTTGGTAGTGGACCTAATCCAGTATTAAAATATATATTAGAAACAAAATATAATTATAAAGTAGATATATATGATTATTTCTATCATGAAGATGAGGCTGTCTTTAAAAGTAAGTATGATGCAATAACATCGACAGAAGTTTTTGAGCATTTGTGGGAACCAAAAGAAATTTTAGATAAATTATATAGTAGTTTAAAACCAAATGGAATCTTAGCGATAATGACACTTTTTCATCCGAAAGATCAAATAGATTTCTTTGATTGGTTTTATATAAGAGATCCATCACATGTAACTTTCTACACACCAAAAACATTTGAAGTGTTAGGAAAAATGTATGGGTTTACGGTCATTGATACAAATCATTATAGATATATTACATTAAAAAAAATCAGTCAAAACGACTGATTTTTTTCTACATTTTTCCTCTAACTAAAGGCATACTCATACATCTAGGACCGCCTCTACCTCTAGATAATTCACTAGATGGGATAATGATAGTTTTTACGCCATGTTCTCTAAGTAGTTTGTTTGTAATTGAGTTTCTTTCATAAACGATAACAACTCCTGGAGCAATCGCAAGTGCGTTTGCGCCATCGTTCCATTGTTCTCTATCGGATGCGATTTTATCATCACCACCACAAGGAATGACTGTTATTTTTGTTTTTAAGTGGTATGAAAATAATCTTTTAATAGAGTATTCTTTTGGAATAATTCTAATGCGATGAGCAACACTGCTGCGATAGATTTCATACACATTTAATTTGCCTAAAAAATCATGATGTATTAAAAATTTATCGACATCAACTTGAGTAAGTACAGTATCTAGATGCATAAAACTTCTTTTTTTAGGAAGATCGATTGCTAAAACAACTTCAGCATCAGTGTTATCAAAAACATTTTTCGCAAATTTTTCTATACCATCAGGTTCAGTTCTTTCACTAATGCCAACTGCAATTATCTTATCTGTTAAAACTAAGATATCGCCACCTTCAATCGAATAATCTTCATAACGATCATAAACTTTAGGTGTGTTTTTATATACAGGATGATATTTAAAAATATATTCGCCATAAATAGTTTCTCTAGAGCGTGCTTTTTTATACATCTTATTAATGGATACGTGATCATAGACCGTAGAAAATGGATCTCTTGTAAAATAAAGATTAGGCATAGGATCAGTAATAAAAGGATAATCTCTTATGTAATCTTTTAATGAATGTTTTCTATATGTTTCAAAATCAGTTTTTACAATGCCAGACATCGTTGTTAGAATCATATCTCTAGTAGACATTTGGTTAAGGTAATCAAAAAGCTTTTGTTTAGACTTGTGATGAATTAAATTTGATTCAGTGATAAATTGTTCGATAAATTGTTTTTTTAGTTGTGGTGTAGATAAACTTTCTTCAACTAAGTCAACTAAATAAACGACTTCTACACCTTGATCTCTTAATACTTTTGCCAGATAATCATGCTCTTCTTGGGCTTTTTTAAGCCATGGAATATCATCAAATAATAAATCATGTAACCAAATAGGTGTTAAATTTTCTAATTCTAATCCAGGCCTGTGAAGACATACCTTTTTTAAAGGAGCTACTTCAGAATATACACTTAATTTTTTCATAGGAACCTCCGTTTTCAAACATATTATAACATAAAATTTGGATACATTTTTTTCAATCATGTATAATAGAATTATAGATTTTAAAAGTTGGTGAAAAAATGAGTAAAATTGCAGTTGTAACAGGAGCTACATCAGGTATAGGAAGAAGTTTGGTTTTAACATTATTAAAAGATGATATGACAGTTATTGGCGTAGGTAGATCAGATGATAAAATCAATCAACTCATTAGTGATGCTAAAGATTATTATGATGATAAGAAATTATTTATTGTTAAAGGTGATTTAAGCTATCACAAGGCATTAGAGGTTTTATCACAATCTATCATCGACATTTTGGTAGAAAATGAGTTTAAAATAGATTATCTGTGCCATGTTGCAGGAAGAGTTACATCAGGTTATCATATTAGTCAAGATCACCATGAACTAACATTTCAAGTGAATCACTTAGCAGTTGTTGATTTGACATATTTCTTATTGCCCTATATGGTAGAATCGTTAGAATCAAGAATATTAGTAGTAAGTTCTCAGTCTCATTTTAGAGCGAATATCAATTTCAATGACTTAGAAACTAAAACTTATTATACAATTTTAAGATCATATAAACGATCTAAATTATACAATGTATTATTTGTTAAAGCATTTAGTAAGAAATATAATGAAATACCTATTTATGCCATTGATCCTGCATTAGTTAGAACCAATATTGGTATGAAAAATACATCAAAACTTGCAAGTTTCGTATGGCATATGAGATCTAAAAAAGGTGTTCACCCTGCTGTACCTGCCAAACATATGTTAGATGTCATTAAAGATCAATCGTTTAATGATTTATCTGGTAGTTATATAAAACATGGAAAACCTATCACTTCAAATCCATTAACGTATCAGGATGATGTTGTTGAAAGGCTATGGAAAGTATCTTTAGATATGTTAGAAATAACTGATTATTTTCATAAAAAAAGCTAGAACTTTAAGATCTAGCCTTTTATAAGGATTATAAAGTTTTGTGTGTACCATCACAAAAAGGTTGATTTTTAGAATGTTTACATCCACATAAATAATATGTGCCGTCTTTATCAACAGTAAAATGCTTTGGTGCAAATCCGCTGCCTTTGTGGCTAGCTAGATCACAAAAAGGTTGATCCTTGCTTTTTCCACACGTGCAAAACATATATTTTTTGCCCGCTTCTAATTCAACACTATATGGTTTTTTCTGTGCTATAACTGGTTTATCCATAATAACACCTCCTTATATTCATTATATATTAATTTTATAAATAAACCAATCAAATTTTAAGAGGTTTAAAAAAGGGGATACTATGAAACATATCACAAGAGTCATTTTAATTTCGCTATCAACAATTATATTTGTCATGTTATTGATTATTTTAAGATTATATCTAATTAGAGGATATGACTTAACACTTCAAAAAAAGCATATGAGATCTTTAGAAGATTATTATGATGATCAATATCAAATGATTGATGAAAATACATTTCTTAATTTTGATGTGACTAACAATGACTTAAATTTAAATGAGATTCAATATTTAGCATCTCATAATAGTTATAAGAAAAAAGGTCCAGCAATTGGTAAGTTTTTTGTGGGTTTAGGTGACTCATTTGATGAAGCTAATGCACTAAAATACGGATATAAAAATTTCACTGATCAACTTGAATCAGGTATTAGAAGTTTTGAAATCGATATAAGATATAGAAAAGATACATTTGAGCTTACACATGTTCCTTTAGTCGACCCATCAAGTCAAGCTGTGAACTTTGAGTTATTATTAGATGAACTTATGTTGTTTTCAACAAACCAAGAACATCATATTCCAATTATTATATTAGTTGAAATTAAAACCGATTGGATGATGCTTGATCCATCACTTCAAGATATTAAAACAGATGAACTAAAATTATTAGATGAAATCTTAAAAGATAAGTTAAAAGACAGGTTGTTTTCTCCAAGTGATATGGTTAGTGATCAAGAGATCTTAAGAGATAAAATTATGACTGAAGGATGGCCATCAGTCAGTGAATTATTAAATAAGTTTATATTTATATTACATCCAGGAACATTTGAACAAATATATTATGAAATTGATGAGAATCTACAATCACAAAGCATGTTTATAGGAAGTAGTTATCAAGAAGAATATCCATCATATGCATCATTTTTCGTTCATAATGATGTTGATATCAATGTCATTAAAAGTCTTGTAGATGATCAATTTATGGTTAGAACAAGAATAGATAGTAATCTAGTTTTTTCAATAGATCGTTATCAAGATGCAATGAGTAGTGGTGCTCAAATTTTAACCACTGATTTTTCAATTGCTAGAAGTGACTTAGATGATATAGATGTTATTTATTTAGAAAATGATAAAACAATTATTCAAAAAGACGAAACATAAAAAAAGTAGTTGCTAATAAAAATGATTCGTGTATAATAGTATTACACTCTAAAATTCTAAGGGAGGTAATATTATGAATTATGAGAAAACAGAAGATGAGCGTTTAGCACTTTTAAAAAGCTATCAAGATGCATTAAGCAAACTAGAAGAACGAGGCGTTAAGCTAGAAGATATTGCAGAAATAACTTATGATTTACAAAAGAAATATATACCTGATTTAACAATTGATTATTGTTTAAATCATGTTGAAAAAGTACTTAAAAAAAGAGAAGTTCAACATGCAGTTTTAACAGGCATAGAACTAGATATACTTGCAGAAAAAGGATTGTTATCTGAACCTTTAGCGAGTATGTTGTTAAATGATTATGGTTTATATGGTATTGATGAAATTATGGCATTATCCATTGTCAATGTTTACGGATCAATTGGGTTTACTAATTTCGGATATGTCGATAAATTAAAACCAGGTATTATTGGTAAATTAGATAAAGAAGGTAAAGCAAAAGATAAATGCAATACCTTTTTAGATGATATTGTTGGAGCAATGGCTGCCGCAGCAGCAAGCTCAATCGCTCATCGTTTTTCAAAATAAAGGCTTAGGCCTTTTTTTGTTTTTCACTAATCTTCTAGTAAATTAATGTATAATATAAGTATATTATAAATTTTGGGGGCTTTTTATGAAGAAGCATCAAAACTTTCAAGATGTTATCCTAAAAATTGCAACCGAACTCATCAATATTGATATTGATCAGTTCGATCAAAAAATCAATGAAGTGCTAGCTTTGGTTGGTATGTTTCTTGATGTTGATCGAGTTTATGTATTTGAATATGATCATGAAAAAAAAGTTACTAATAATATTTTTGAATGGACACATGAAGGCGTTACTAAACAAATCGATCACTTGCAAAACATTAGTATGAGCCTTATTGATGATGTATGGGTTAAGCCACACTTAGAAGGAAGAGCAGTTATCTATGAGCAAGTATCATCTCTTCAAAAGAATCATGCTCTTTATCACATATTAGTACCTCAAGGCATTAAGTCTGTGACTACATTACCTCTAATGTCTAATCAAACTTGTTTAGGATTTGTTGGTTTTGATGATGTAAGACAAGAAAGAACATGGAATCAACTTGAGATGGATTTATTAAAGGTCTTATCAAGTGTGATTACAAATGCCATATTAAAACAGCAACAGCAAGAAACATTAGTTGATTTAAAATTAAAAGCTGATGAAGCGAGTTTAGAAAAAAATCAATTTTTAGCTAAAATTTCTCATGAGTTTAGAACACCACTTCATGGGATTACAAATGCTTTATATTTATTAGAATCAACAACGCTTAACAAAGAACAAAGAGAATATTTTGATATTGCACAATTTTCAACCAAATCACTCATGAGTATGATCAATGAGATACTAGATATTTCTCGAATAGAAAGTGGAGAGATTGAGATTTTTGAAGATGTTTTTGATCTAGAAAATGAACTTGTAAATATTATATTGTCAGAACAAAGTTACGCCATAGAAAAAAGGCTAGACTTAGAACTTGACTACGATTATAAAATTTCTCATTACTTAGTGGGTGATTATCCTAAATTAAGACAAGTTATTCTAAATTTGTTAAATAACGCAATCAAGTATACACAAAGTGGGTCAATCAAAATTAGTGTAACGCTTATAAAAGAAGTAAAAGATGACATAAAATTAAAATTTGAAATACTAGATACTGGTATTGGCATAAAAAATGAATACTTCGATAAAATATTTGACAAATTTTATCAAATTGATAGTGGAGATTCAAGAAAATATGAAGGTACTGGATTAGGACTATCTATAGTTAAGCAGTTGTTGGATAAAATGGGTTCAAAGATCGTGGTTCAAAGTAAACCTAATACAGGTTCGACATTTACGTTTGATTTAACATTTAAAAAACAAAGACCATATAGCTTTGATTTAGCGAGTGGACTACATGTCTTAATCACTGATCAAAATATTTATACAAGACGCTTAAAAGAAATGTTAGAGAGTATGGGTATGCAAGTTGATGATGAAGTATCTGAACATAAGCGTATCTATGATATGATTGTTTTTAATGAAGCTAAATCTTTTAAGATGCTACATTTTTTTAAGGATAATTTTGCACATATGAAATCGATTATGGTAGCGATGGGAGACATAGAACACATTCATGATAAAGATGTTGATATTTATTTCAATCAGATGATTTCAAGGAAAAATATTTATCATAAAATGGTTTCTAACATTCAAGAGAAAAAACAATATGCCGAAGATGTATTTCATAAAGCATTAACAGGATACGCATTAATTGTTGATGATAATAGACTAAACAGAATCGCTTTAGAAAACATATTAAAAAAACAAGGATTAAAATCTAAATTAGTAGATAGCGGTGCTAAGGCTATTGAAGCTGCAAGAAATGAGCGCTTTGACATTATTTTAATGGATATACAAATGCCAGAAATGGATGGGATTGAAACATCTAAGCATATTCGAAGTTTGGGTCCGCAATATAAAAACCTACCAATTATCGCAGTGACTGCGAACGCATTTTTAAATGATTATGATTTAATGAAGCATGCGCAGATGAATGATGTTTTGTTTAAACCGATTTCTATAGAAGCATTAGAAAGAATCTTAAGAAAACATTTATCACATCATAGACAAATATTTGTTCCAGCTGTTCATCAAGTCTTTGATCAAAAAGACTACGAATATAGATTTGATGAAAGTTATGATATTGCAAAAACTGTGATTGAATCATTTATAGAAATTTATCAAGGTGATTTATTATCAATAGAAGAAGCAATTAAATCTAATAGACCGAATATTATCAAAGAAAAACTTCACTATTTTAAAGGCTCGTGTTCATATTTAAGTGGAAAAAGAACGACATGGCTTTTAACAACGATGATGGAGCTTAATGAACAAAATCAAAAAGAAGCACTTCAAAATGCTTTTGAAGTACTCGTTTACGAAGTTGATAAACTAGTTGAACAATTAAAAAAATATTTAGAATCTTTAACATAAGGTGATATGATGAAAAACAAAGATGAATTAAAGAAAAAATTAACACCATTACAGTATCATGTAACTCAAGAACAAGGGACAGAAAGACCTTTTGAAAATGAATTTTGGAATCATCATGAAGATGGTATTTATGTCGATATCGTCTCAGGAGAACCGTTATTTTCAAGTCTTGATAAATTTGACAGTAGCTGTGGATGGCCAAGTTTTGCTAAACCTCTTTCATCTGTTGAAACAAAGATGGATAAAAGCTATGGTATGATTAGAACAGAAGTCAGAAGTAGACAAGCTGATAGTCATTTAGGCCATTTATTTACTGATGGTCCACTTGAATTAGGTGGATATAGATATTGTATTAATTCAGCAGCCTTAAGATTTATTCCTAAAAAGGATTTAAAAAAAGAAGGATATGAGAAATATTTAGAACTTTTTAAAAAGGAAATACATGAAAAATTATGATGTTGATAAAGAACTTAAGTTATTAAGACCATTAAGATATAAGAAATATTCTCAAAAAAGAAGAGTTTTCTTTAATCTGTTTTTTAACATGAGTATGATTTTCAGCACGCCTAGAAAAGGCATAAAAATGAAAAAATACATCATTAAAGGTTATCAAAATCATAAAATGAAGATTTATGTGCTCAAACATAAACATATTAAATCAAATCAAAAAGGATTATTATATTTACATGGTGGTGGATTTCAAATTGAAGGGACGCCCGTACATATTAGAATGATTTCAAATATGATCTATGATTCTGGGCACACTGCAGTTTATGTTAAATATAGGCTCGCACCTAAATATCCGTTTCCAATAGGGCTAGAGGATTGTTACCATGCATATTTATGGATGTTAGCGTCACATGAACAATTAAATATTGATCGAACTAGAATTTCGGTTGCAGGCGACAGTGCTGGTGGTAATCTTGCTGTTGGCGTTGCTCTACTTGCAAGAGATAGATTAAAACAAGTGTTTGACAAAATGCTTTTATTTTATCCTGTGATAGATCACAGACAAATAACGCCGTCCATGAAAGCATTTGATGATACACCGATGTGGAATTCAATTTTAAATAAAAGCATGTGGGAGATTTATTTAAAGGATGGAGATTATGGTATGTTATCCTATGCTTCTTTACTTTTAGCGGATTTAAAAGATTTACCTGAAACTTATATTGAAACAGCAGAATATGATTGCTTAAGAGATGAAGGTATGTGGTTTGCTGAAAAACTAAAAAGTTTAGGAATTAAAGTTACAGAAAGACATACTAAAAAGTCAGTTCATGGTTATGATGCAGTATTTTTTAGTGATTTCATGAAAGATAGAATGAAAGATAGAAGTCGTTTTTTACAAGGAGTATTAAAAGATGAAGAAAGTTGATTTATCAAATTGGAAGCGAAAAGAAATATATGAGTTTTATAAAAACCTTGATATGCCTAGATACCAAATTACAGTAGAAGTTGACGTGTATTGGTTCTATAAGTTTGTTAAATATAATGATTTATCTTTTTATTTATCATTTATGTGGTTAGTATTAAGTGAATTAAATCAAATTGAGAATTTTAGATATAGACTAGAAGGTGAAGATGTTGTTATATATGATGAAGTTCACCCTTCATTTACTGATCGTATTGATGATGGTGAGACTTTTAAAATAGTAAATACATCATATCTAAAAGATTTGTTTGAATTTAACAAAAAAGCAATTGAAAAATCAAAAATGCAGAAAGACTCATTCATCAATTATGATGAAGAAAAACGTCAGGATTTAGTTTATATGACCTCATTTCCTTGGGCAACTTACACACATGCTACTAATGTGTTTAGTCTTGATCCAAAAGATGCAATTCCAAGAATTGGATGGGGAAAATATCGCAAGGAAGAAGCCAAGTGGATGATGCCACTGACTATTGAGGTTCATCATGCTTTTGCCGATGGATATCATGTGGGATTGCTTATTAATCGTATAGAAAATCGTTTAAAAAGATACTAGGAATTATAGCACTAGTATCTTTTTTTGTTAAATTATGTTATTTAGAATAATTCTTCAAATTTAGCATGTAAATCTTATTATAACTATGTTATAATACCAATGTAAGCGCTTTTAAAAAATATAAAAAGGAGATTAACATGAGCGATTTCAAACACTTTGACTACATGGCTAAACATAGATATGAGCAAGTAGTCTATTTTTATGACAAAACAACAGGATTAAAAGGTATTACGTGTATTCATAATACAACATTAGGACCAGCCCTTGGTGGTACTAGACTGTGGAATTATGAATCTGAAGAAGACGCAGTAAAAGATTGTCTAAGATTATCTAGAGGTATGACTTATAAAGCTGCAGCTGCTGGTTTAAACTTGGGTGGGGGTAAAACAGTTTTAATTGGTGATGCAGATAAAGTTAAATCAGAAGCGTATTTTAGAGCATTAGGTAGATATGTTCAATCACTTAATGGAAGATATATTACAGCTGAAGACGTGAATACTTCAACTAAAGATATGGACTTTGTAAGTATGGAAACTGACTATGTTGTAGGATTAGAAGGTAAGAGTGGTAATCCTTCACCAATGACAGCTTTAGGAGCATTCCATGGTATTAGAGCATCACTTCAACATAAGTTTGGTGATGAAGATATTTCAAAATATTCATTTGCAGTTCAAGGCGCTGGACAAACAGGATATTACTTAATAAAACATTTAATCAAACATAATGCAAAAAAAGTATATTTTTCTGAAATTAATGAAAAACATATTAATAGACTTAAAAAAGAAAACCCAGAAGTTGAATTTGTTAAACCTGAAGATTATTACAAATTAGATGTAGATGTATTAGTACCATGTGCTTTAGGTGGATCATTAAATTCAGATACGATTCCACAAATCAAAGCGAAAATTATTGCTGGTACAGCAAATAACGTTTTACTTGATGAAGATATTCATGGAGACATGATTAAAGATAAAGATATTTTATATGCACCAGATTTTGTAATCAACGCTGGGGGATTAATTAATGTGTACCATGAGTTATTAGATTATAACGTTGGTAGAGCTACAAGAGATATTGAAAAAATTTATGATCGTTTATTAGACATTTTCCAAATCGCTGAAAGAGAAAATATTAACACACAGCTAGCAGCTAAAGTATTTGCGAAAAATAGAATTGAAACGATTAACCGTTTACACGACAATTATATTAAAAGATAAGGAGTGATCTAGTGAAAAAGGGAAATCTTACATTTGACAACGAATCCTGCAAAGGCTGTGATCTTTGTGCAAGTGTATGTCCAGTAGATATTTTATATCTTGATCATGATCGTATGAATGCTAAAGGCTATCATTTGATTAGTGTGACAGATATGGATAAATGTATTGGATGTGCCAATTGTGCAATTATATGTCCGGATTCAGTAATTAAAGTTGAGGTGACAGACAGATGAGTAAAGTGTTAATGAAAGGTAATGAAGCAATTGCAAGAGCTGCAGTTAAAGCTGGACTTGATTGTTTCTTTGGATATCCAATTACGCCTCAAAATGAAGTACCAGAATATCTATCTAAGTTATTACCAGATGCTGGTAAGGTGTTTGTTCAAGCTGAAAGTGAAGTAGCAGCAATCAATATGGTTTATGGGGCCGCTGGTGCTGGTAAAAGAGTTATGACTTCATCATCTTCAGTAGGGATTGCGTTAAAACAAGAAGGTATTAGTTATATTGCTGGTGCAGAATTGCCTTGTGTGATTGGCTCAGTGATGAGAGGTGGACCAGGTCTTGGTTCAATTCAACCTTCACAAGGTGATTATTATCAAGCAACACGTGGTGGTGGGAATGGAGATTATCATGTGATTGTATTAGCACCAGAATCAGTTCAAGAAACTGTTGATTTAATGAAAGAAGCTTTTGATATCGCTGATACGTATCGTAATCCAGTGATGGTTTTAGCTGATGGTTTGATTGGACAAATGATGGAATCAGTTGATTTAGACAAACCAGTTAAAAAAAGAAATCTTGAGCCTAAAACTTGGGCAACAACAGGTATGAAAAATCATGAAGGCAGAAATATTACAAATAGTTTATTTCTAGATTCTAATGATTTAGAACAACACAACTTAAAACTTCAAAAGAAATATAATGAAGTTATTAAACATGAAACAAAATTTGAAATGATTAATATGGAAAAGGCTGAATATGTTATTGTAGCTTATGGAACTACTGCTAGAATTTGTAGATCTTCTATAGAAATGTTAGCAGATAATGGTATCCATGTAGGTATGATTAGACCTATATCTTTATGGCCTTATCCTAAAAAAGCATTTGACCTTATTCCAAAGGACGTTAAAGGTATTATGGTTGTAGAAATGTCTTTAGGACAAATGTTAGATGATGTCTTAATTTCTAATAAAGGTAGACATAAAGTAGCCTTTTATGGACGTGCTGGTGGTATTGTGCCAGAGCCTGAAGAAATTGTTGAAGCCATCATGACTTTTGATGAAAGAGTGGTGGATTAAGATGATTAAATACGAAAGATCTCATGGTTTAACAGAAAAACCTACACATTATTGCCCAGGATGTACACACGGTATCTTGCATAAACTGGTTGCTGAAGTATTAGATGAACTAGGCGTTTTAGATATCACTGTTGGTGTTGCATCTGTTGGTTGTTCTGTGTTTAGTTATGAATATTTTAATTGTGATATGCAACAAGCTGCTCATGGTAGAGCTTGTGCGGTTGCAACCGGTATTAAACGTTCACTTCCTGATAATATTGTTTTTACATATCAAGGTGATGGGGACTTAGCTTCTATTGGTATTGCTGAAACAATTCATGCAGCAAATCGTGGAGAAAATTTCACTGTTATTTATGCGAACAACACAACTTATGGTATGACAGGTGGTCAAATGGCCCCAACAACGTTACTCGGACAAAAAACAACGACATCACAAGATGGAAGAAATAAACCATCTCATGGTGAACCCATCAAGATGGCTGAAATTTTAAGTCAAGTGACTGGTGCTGCGTATGTTGAAAGAGTGATGTTAACAGATGTGTCAAACATTAGGAAAGCTAAAAAAGCGATTAAAAAAGCTTTTACTTATCAAATGGAAGGCAAAGGATTTTCATTAGTTGAGGTATTATCTACATGCCCAGTCAACTGGAAGATGACACCAAGAAATGCAATGGAACGTGTTAAAGAAGAAATGGTTCCTATATTCCCTCTTGGCGTATTTAAGGATGTGATGACTGATGATTAGAAGAATTAGAATCGCAGGTTTTGGTGGACAAGGTGTTATGCTTACTGGTCAAATGATTGCCTATGCAGCAAACGAACAAGGTTTATATAGTGTTTGGGTTCCTACATATGGACCTGAAACAAGAGGCGGTACTGCAAATTGTAATGTGATTATTAGTGACAAACCTATTTATTCACCAGTATTTAAAAATGCAGATGATTTAATGGTTTTTAATCTTCCTTCGCTACATAAATTTCAAGATTTAGTTGTAGAAGATGGCAATATATTTTACAATTCTTCACTCATTGAAGAAGATGTAAAAAAAGCTTGCCACATCTATGGTATACCAATGAATGAAATTGCAAACGAGCTTGATAAACCTCAAGTCGCAAACATGGTTATGTTTGGTGCTTATTTAAAAGTAACGAATATCTTTAAAGATGAAGTTATTGTAAATAGTTTAAAACATTTCTTAAAAGGTGGAAAAGAAGCATTACTTCCAATTAACCAAAAAGCGATTGCGATTGGTTATGAATATGTTTAATCTTAAGAGGATGCAAATCCTCTTTTTTTTAATTTGCAAATAAGATTTAAAATTAATCGCTTAAATGCTATAATAAAGTTAATAAAAAAATCATGAATAAGGGAGTTTGTATGAAACTAAATTATAAAAAGACATTTTATGTTGGATTAGCGTTTTTTATTATCACAATTTTTTGGCAGACATACGATAATATTATTGGAAAAATAATGATTGATAAGTTTGGGCTAAACCAAACTGCTCAAGGTCTTGTGATGGCACTAGACAATATTCTAGCTTTATTTATGCTTCCAATTTTTGGAGCGATATCAGATAGATCAAATCATAAAAAAGGCAGAAGAACTCCTTTTGTTATTATCGGTACGATCATTGCAGCATTTGCATTTATGAGTTTATCATTTATGGATAATATTCAAACAAGCAGAATCGAACAAACAGAAATTATTGGCTTATACGAAAATTATAAAGATGATGATGAGAGAAGATTAGAAACTTTCTGGGATGGTTTGCTACAAGACATGCAAACAGAAAGACAAGATAAACTAGCAGCTGGTGATATTACTGAAGCCTCATTTAATCGTTGGGAAGATAACACATATGACAGAATCAAAGCAATCCTAACTGAAAATACGAGTGAAGAGTTAAGTGTTGGTGATTTGGCTTTCTTAAACGATTATTACCAAACTTATTTATCGACTCTAGCTTGGGAAGAAACAGCGCAATCACCAATGAATTTCATCGTGTTTGTATCCGTTTTATTAATTGCTTTAATTGCTATGTCGATGTTTAGATCTCCAGCAGTGAGTCTGATGCCAGATGTAACAATTAAACCGCTAAGAAGTAAGGCAAATGCGATTATTAATTTAATGGGTGCTGCAGCAGGGACTACATCACTTGTTTTATTAACTGTTTTAGGATTAGACGGAAGATCTTATGTTCACTATACATTAGCATTTATTATTGTTGGTGTAGTTATGCTTATTGTCTTAGCACTCTTTTTATGGAAAGTTAAAGAACCAAAACTAGTTCAAGAAAAAATAGAAGAAGACTTACGCTTTAATCTTATTGAAAGCGAAGAAGATTCTTCAGACATGCATGCACTACCTAAAGATAAGAGAAGATCACTTATCTTAATTCTAGCTTCAGTATTCTTATGGTTTATGGGATACAACGCGATTATTTCTAAAGTGTCAGATTATGTGCCACACGTCTTACAAGTAGCATCATTTACGATGCCACTATTAGTGGCAAACGTCACAGCGATTATCGCATTTATTCCAATTGGTATGATTTCGACAAAGATTGGTAGAAAAAAATCAATTTTAATTGGTATTGTATTATTAGCCTTGTGTTTTGCAGCTGGGTCATTTGTTAATGAAGATACTGGTTGGGTAATGTATATTATTTTTGGTTTAACAGGTATTGGTTGGGCGACGATTAATGTTAACTCATATCCGATGGTTGTTGAACTTGCCAAAGGATCAAATGTTGGTAAGTATACAGGTTATTATTATGCATTTTCAATGGCAGCACAAATCATAACACCAATTTTATCAGGTGTGTTTATGGATTATGTATTTAAAACAAGATTAGTTCTATTCCCATATGCAGCAATATTTGTTGCAGCAAGCTTTATCACAATGTTTTTGACTAAACATGGTGATTCAGATCATATTGAGAAAAAAGGATTATTAGAAAGTTTTGATGTAGATATGGATTAAGAAAAAGGTGCTCAACTTGAGCACCTATTTTTTTGGTATAAAATATTCAAATACAATATTGTCATAATGAGATTTTACAAAATCAAAATCTTGTTGCGATCTTGCAGCATAACTGATAATGGTTATGCCTTTTTTCTTTTGCTTATCTAAATACTTATTGGGCATATCATAAATACCATAACTTATGAAATCTGGTTTTGTGAAGCGATTAAAGAATAGTCTCTTCATTAAAAATTTCATGAATTTTGGCATACGATCATCATCTTTAAAATATTCTGAAATTTGACCTCTAATGACATTTGGATGATGCTTTTTTAAATAATAGACAACCTTTGGATGAAAACTAAATACTGCAAAGTTTCCATGATAATCTTTCATAATGTTCATAAAGTTTTCGCATAATTTAACTACGTTTCCATGAGGTTTTAACTCTATTAATAAGTTGACTTTACCATCAACTAAATCGAGGGCTTCTTTTAATAAGGGGATATAATCTCCATTTTCAAATGTTAAGTCTTTGATATCTTCGTAGGTTAACTCATCTAATGTTTTATCCATATGAAATAACCTGTTTAACTGATGATCGTGAAAGACAACAACTTGACCATCTTTTAATAAATTGACATCAAGTTCAATGCTATAGCCTAACTTCATAGCTTCTTTGAAAGAAGTGATTGAATTTTCCGGAATGCTTTGATCTGCTTTATGTAATCCTCTATGGGCAATGAGATCATGTTTTAACCAAGCTAAGTTTTTCATGAGATACCTCTATAATATTAAGTAGATGCCAATACCTAGTATGGCTGATAGTAAGATGATTTGAATAGGACTTGATTTTTTTCTTAAAAACGCAAATAAGAAAACGATAACTAAAATGATCAAATTTTTATAATTAAAACCAGTAAAATCAAATATAACTTCTGAAAAATTAATGTTTGGGAAAAATCCACGAACAATTAAGCCAAATGATACACTAAGAATTAAACCAATCACTGCTGGTTTTAATCCTTTGAACGCTTCATTCACGATTCTTGAGTTTAAAAATTTAGAGCCTAAAGAAGCAATCAGTAAAATAATAATAAAACTTGGAAGAGCTACAGCTATGGTTGCAACTACAGCGCCTAAGATACCTAGTTCATGAGTACCTATAAATGTAGCCATATTAATGGCGATTGGTCCTGGTGTTGATTCAGCGATCCCTATAAAGTCATAAAGTAATGCTTGTTCAATATAACCACCACCAACGACTTCTTGTTCAATGAGTGGAATCATCGCATATCCACCACCAAAAGTGAATAAGCCTATTTTGAAAAACATCCAAAATAATTGTAAGAGTTCTATAATCATTGTGACCTAGCCCCCTTTAAACTTTCGATGTAACCAAATAAAATAGCTAAAAGTGCACTAAATAATAAAATATAGATGACACTTATTTCTGTAAATAATGAAATAAGAATAGAAGCTATTAAAATGGCAATTGAAAATATAGTGAAATGTATTTTTTTAGATAATTTTAAAGCCGCTTTAAATATTAAAACTGCTACCCCTGCTTGAATACCATAAAATGCATAAGCAACAATTTGGTTTTCTTTAAATTGAATAATAAATAATGAAATAATCGAGATGATGATAAAAGAAGGAAGTATGACACCGAGTGTCGCTAGTAAACTTCCTTTAAATTTAGCGATTTTATAGCCAATAAAGGTTGCTGAATTAATCGCGAAAACGCCAGGTGTAGATTCTGAGATCACAAGAATTTTTAAGACGTCTTCATCATCTACCCATTGTTTATTTTGAACAACTTCTCTACGCATGATAGGCATCATTGCTAGTCCGCCACCAAAGGTCATAGCTCCAATTTTGAAAAATGTCCAAAAGAGATCAAATAATGTATGTGGTTTTTTCATAAAGGTCACCTCTTCTCGAGTTATTATAACACATTTTATAGCGCTTTGAGATACACTCTATGTTATAATAATTTTGCAAAGGATGGTATAGTACATGAAGATAATAAAAATAGTTGTGATCTTGTTGGTTTTTCTTGCTTTAGTCGGATGTGAAGAAACACCAGAAATAAATCAATCTAGATTAACGATTGAAGGTATTAATGATATTGAGTATGTCATGGGTGATGACTTACCTAATTATTTAGAAGGCGTTAATGTATATAATGAATTAGGAGAAAGTGTTACTGACATTGTTGTTGACTCAGATGAAGTTGATTATGATGTTGCTGGAAAATATACAGTATATTATTTTATAAAAGATAGGGATAATACATCAACGATGACTGCCATTACTGTTACAGTCATCAATGATGAAGAAGAACCAGTTATTGATTATAGTGCCCCTTACTTTGAAGGTGTTTATAATATTGATTATTTTGTTGGCGAGGATGTTCCTGATTATATGGCATCCATTAAAGCTTTTGATGCCGTTGATGGAGATTTAACAGATGATATTATCGTTGAGGGAACGGTTGATTTTGAAGTGCCAGGTGCTTATACAATAAAACTAACGGTTTACGATTTGACGGGCAATAGAAAAATAGAAACATTTACGATCAATGTCTATGATAATCAAAAGCCAGTGATTAGTGGATATCATCGAGTTTATCATGTCATTGGAAATGAGACACCTGATTATACAAAATTAGTTGAAGCATATGATCAAGAAGATGGTTCATTAACTACTTTATTAGAAGTTAATGATGCATTAGTAGATTTAAATACTGAAGGTATATATCCATTGTCTTATGAAATTACTGACTCATTTGGACATACTACAGAAGTAGTAACAAGTATTCAAGTGGATGTAAATGATGAGTTAATCGATATCGATCAATTAAATGTTTATTATATTAATGATACCCATGGATCAATCTTAGAATTCGAAAATGAAATGGGTTTAGCAAAAATTGGGAATGTCGTTATTGATGAATACGATAAAAACCCATATGAAACACTATTTTTAAGTGGCGGAGACTTACTTCAAGGTAATGTATTATCTAATTTCTATTATGGCTCATCTATGATTGATATGTTTAATTATATGAATTTAGAAGTATTTGTTTTAGGTAATCATGAATTTGATTGGGGCATCGAAAAAATTACAGAATATTTTAATCCTAATACGTTAGGCATGCAAGCTGAATTTCCACTATTAGCCGCAAATATGTTTTATAAAGACACAGAAATTAGACCAGATTTTATTGATGCTTATGCGATTATCCAAAGAGGTGATCTAAAAATAGGTGTTGTTGGAACCATCGGTAGTGGACTTGAATCTTCAATTGCCAAAAGTAGAGTTGAAAATTATGAGTTTAAGAGTCCTACATACTGGACTCAGTATTATACAGAGCTACTTAGAACAGAATATGATGTCGATGTAGTATTTGCGATTAGTCATGGTAATGATAATTATTTTAATCAAACAATGAGTAAGAGTTCTGGAGATCAAAAAATCAATGCGATTTTTAATGGTCATACACATTCTAGTTATGCAGAACTTGAAAATAATACACCATTGATGCAATCAGCATCAAATGCTAGAGCTTTAGGGTATATGTCATTTAATGTTAATGCTCAAAACGAACTTATTTTTGATTCATTAACAAATTTATTTTCTTACAGTGATACAAGATTACAAAGTGAACATCAAGGCTTAAAAGCTTTAATTAATACTTATGTAGAACAAATAGAACCATTATTAAATGAAGCCATCTTATATTCGAGTCAAGATTATGGTAGAGATATCTTAACGACATTTATGGCAGAAGTCATTAGAAAATCAGCGGGTGCAGATGTTGGTATTCATAATTCAGGTGGAACTAGAGATTCTCTATCTTCAGGACAACCGATTACCGTAGGTACAACTTATAAGATATTTCCATTTGATAACCAAATTATCTCTGTAAAAATGATTGGAGCAAATGTGATTAGCTTGTTAAATAATTCAAGTGTAGCAGCAAGTTTAAAATCAGGCTTATCACAAAATGATATCGATCCTCAAGCATATTATTGGGTTTCAACCAATGATTATGTCTTTGGAAATTACGATGAATTTGAAAACTATATAGATATATATTATCCAAATGTTGTTGATCGAGTTGCGTTTGAAGATGAGTTAAGAAAGCGAGCAGAAACGACAGATCAATTTATTATTGATTAATAAGGAATAAAGGTGATTTTCGCCTTTATTTTTTTTAAGTGATTGCAAACGGTTTCATAAAAAGAACTGTGTTATAATTAATCTAGATTATTATGAAGGAGTGTGTGCTATGGTTCCATCATTTGAAAAGCGAGTTAGAGCGTTCGCTATAGACACATCAGGTGTATCATTATTTATTATTGTTTCTTTATTTTTAGGTGTTTATTATGAACCACTGCCATGGATTGTTTCTGGATTGGCATTTTTTGGTTTTTATTTTTTTCCATATTTTTTAAAAAAGACACATGGACAAACTTTAGGTAAAAAAGTTCAACGCATTCAAATTGTTAAATTAGATGATTCAAGAGTTGAATTGTGGAGACTTTTATTAAGAGATATATTTAAACTTACTTTAAGTATTGGAACATTTGGACTTTACTTGATCATTTCATTTTTTGTAATGTCTGATAAAACGAGTAGAACAATTCATGACTATATCTTTAAAACAAAAGTTGTTGATTTAGAAAAACCTACAGGTAAATACGATGCATTTAATAAAACTGAGTCAATGAGAAAAAGAGGATTCTAATGAAAAAAATATTAAGTTTGTTATTTATATTAGTTATTAGTTTTAGTTTATACGCTTGTAAGGAAGATCCAACAGATCCTATAGACCCAATAGATCCAAAAGATCCTATTGAAACCTATGATTTCGATGCTTTAAATCCTCAAAATGATATCTATTATCAAATTTTTGTAAGAAGCTTCGCAGATAGTGATGGTGATGGCATTGGTGATTTAAATGGGATTAAAGAAAATCTAGGTTATTTAGAAGACTTAGGTATTACAGCTTTATGGTTATTGCCGATTAATCCTTCACCTTCATATCATGGATATGATGTAACGGATTATTACGATATCGAATCAGATTATGGTACCTTAGAAGATTTAGAAGCTTTAGTTGATGAAGCAAGCAAAAGAGATATAAAAATTATTCTAGATTTAGTCATTAATCACACCTCTGATCAACATCCTTGGTATAAAGATGCTGTATCAAACACATCAAGTCCATATCGTGATTATTACATCTTTAACAATGGTTCAGCATATGAGACTTTTCCTGGCGGTATGAAAGATCTTAATTTAGAAAATCCTTTAGTGATTGAAGAAATCTATAATATTGTAGATTTTTATCTAGATTTGGGTATTCATGGATTTAGATTAGATGCAGCGATGCATTTTATTGAAAGTGTGAATTCACATTGGGACAATACACTGCTTATTATGAACTTAAACGCACACATGAGAGAAAAAAATCCTGATAGTTATATCGTTTCAGAAGTTTATGTCAATAGTTATGATTTAATTAAAGATTACTTTATCGGATCAGATTCAGTATTTAATTTCTATATTCAATCAAATATCGCAGATAAAGTTGGTATGGGCAATAGTAGAACACAATTTGTTTCAAATCTAAATCGTGCATATGATGCATATCGCGAAGTAGATCCAGAGTTTATTGATGCTCCTTTTATTGGAAATCATGATATGGACCGGATTGCTTCATCTCAAGGATTCGTAAATCAACCAGATAAATTAGCACTTGCAGCACGTATTTTAATGACTTTACCAGGAAATCCATATATTTATTACGGTGATGAATTAGGCATGAAGGGTTATCGCTATGAAGGCACACAAATACCAGGATATGGTATCGTCTATGATGAGTATAGAAGACAACCGTTTATGTGGGGAACGCCAACATATCAAACAGATTGGTTGCCAAGTGATGGATCAAATGATACAACACTTCATTTAGAAGACCAAAAAATCGATGATTCATCGATGTTTAATAGATATCAAGAAATGATTGATATTAGAAAAGAAAATCCTGCATTGATGTATGGAAACTATTTTGAACCATTTAAAGATAATAGTCTTTATGTTCAAGGTTTTGTTAGATCTTATACTTATGAAGATTATAGCCAAGCAGTGTTAGTCTTACATAATTTAACCTCAGATGAAGTCACAGTTGATATTGATTATTTAGAATTTATATTGGGTGATAGTTTAACGATTGAAGGTTATCAAACGCTTATTGTAAGTATAGATCCAAATGAAATAGAGGCGTATATCTAATGTTTATATTTCATTATTATAAATATGCTTTTCAATTTTCAAAGTTTTTTGAGTATGTCAAAGAAAAATGGTGGAAAGTGCTGATTTTCTTTTTCATTGTTAGTTTTGTATCAATCTTTCCAATGAATTTATTAATTATTCAAGAAGATGGATGGAGACTTGATTTTATTGAAGAAAGTTTTGTAAGTGAAACACCTACTTGGCAACTTCCTGATAACTGTGGTATTACAGCTAGAAAATTATTATGTGACACTGATCAAGTTTATGAGTTTGAGCATAGAGGTATTACATATATTATTAATTCAACAGAAGAAGACTATGCAAATATTACTGAAAAGCAAGTCTTGTTGCTAGAAGATAAAATTGTTTATGCAAATGGACAAGGCGAACATATGATTGGTTATGATTATCAAGGGTTTGAAGATGATGTAAGTTTTAGAAGTTTAAATCTAGCAACTGGTGAAGAAAGAGATTTAATGTATGAATCTTTTGGTAGACAGCTAGAATCTAGTTTTGGAGATTATATTGTTTTTTATACATTAATGGTAAATTCGATCACATCGATAGGTTTATATGCATTTTTTGTCCTTATTATGAGCTTAGTGATGCAACTGTTTAGATTTGGATATACAAGCTTTATAACGTTTGGAGAATCCATGAAATTAGTTGTATTTGCGATGGGTGTTCCTAGTGTTGTAAGCTTTGTTGTTGGATTCTTAGAACCTTCTTTTTCTCCGGTAGTGTTTCAGTTTGGCATAGGTATTATCATCATGGTTGTGATGCTTAAATACGCAAAGAAAATATTTAGATAACTTTTATCAATGATTGATAGTTGCATGAAAATGAGGTGATATACGCTATGTGTATCACCTTTTTTTAAATGTGATATACTTATACTAAGAAATTAATAAATGAAAAGGGTGTGACTATGAAAATATCCGATTATTTTAAACCAAAATCGCTTGTGTATACAGGTGATTATAAAAATGAACAAACACTGATACACAGATATGTTTATGATAAAGATAAAGTTGATGAATTTGATGATATTAAACCATGTGACAAAAAACAATACATTCAAGTGATTGGTCTTTCTAATTTAGCGGTAATTAATGAAATAAAAGAAGCTTTTAATATTGATGAATTTGTTGTAGAAGATATTCTTAATGTCAATCAAAGAAATAAGATCGAAAAAGTTGGAGATTATATATTTGCTGCATTTTCTTTGATGTATCAAGACAAAGGTCAAATAAAAAAAGATTATATGAGTTTAATTTTCAGTGAGAAAGTGCTGATTACATTTCATGAGAGTGAGCCTTTGTTTTTATCACCCATAAAAACATTACTCCATGAATATGAAGAGCTAAAAAACTATCATTTAGATTTTTTGTTTTATCAAATACTTGATTTAATTACAGACGATCATTTAAATATCTATGATTTTTTTGAGACAGAGATGAATCGTTTTGAAGATGAAATTCTAGAGACTAAACAAATTGATCAAGATGATTTTTATAAAGTGAGAAAGCAAATTATTCAACTTAAAAACCTTACCTATCCACTTTATGACCATTTAGAGATGATGCTCAAACTTGACCTAGCGATCATCCGTCAATCATCTAAAAAATATTTCGATGATTTAATTGATCATATGTATCGACTAGATTTAAGAATTAATCAATTAAGAGATATGATGAAGACGCTTTTAGATCTAGATATCAATAATCAATCTAATCGAATGAATCGCATTATGTCAACACTTACTTTGTTTTCAGCAATCTTTATACCACTATCTTTTTTAACAGGATTTTTTGGAATGAATTTCATATATTTCGATATCTTATCATATGAACATGCAGTGATAATATTTGCAGGTGTTTGCATACTTATCGCAGGTGTTATGATCTATATCTTTAAAAAGCACCGTTGGTTTTAATGTTTAGATCATTTAAAAATAAAACATGCCTTGAATTTCCAAGACATGTTTTTTATTTATTTAGTTTTTAAATTGTTAGTGTTTAGTTGTAGCCCTGGTTGATCCATAGCTTTATTAATGTCAAATGTGATCATACCATAAGTGTTTTCTTTAGCATCAAAGCTTTGTGTACTATCATATAGTTTAATCGTAAGTAGGTAAGAAGAAGTGCCGATTTCATCAAAGTGTTTTTCATAGATTTGACTTGCTATGTTGTAAGCAATTTCTTCAATGGCTTCTATATCTTTGACATTGATAGGAACAACCACATCAATGTTAATTTTATCTGATAAAACCTCTTCAGTTTTTATTGTGATTTCTAAGTCTTCAACCTTATCGTTGTTACATCCAACTAAGACGAACATAAAGGTAAGTATTGATAAAATAATCCATAATTTTTTCATATTATTCACCACTTCCTTCATCATTTAAATTAATGTTGTAGCTATAGCCTTCAACGATTAATGTGTAGTAGTATAGCATATAACCTTGATATGGATCATCTACTGCAATCGTGATTGTGTATCTGCCAGGTTTATCAACTAGGTGATAATTTGAGAAGTAGATGTCTGCGTTATCATTTAATATCTCAACATTTGATAGTGGATCAAAAGCTTCTCCTTTAGCGATTCTAACTTCGGTTTCTTTAATGGATATTGAAGCTCCTAACTCTTCAACTAATATCATTGTCGTATTTGCTGGTACATAGACTGCATCTGAAATAGTTTCAATACCGTTGATGTTAGCTTCTAAAGTGTTTGTTAATACTTTATAATTAACACCACTATCTAGAGTTACACCAGTAAGTCCGAATCTCGGATTACCACTATGGACAACAACAATATCTGGAGCGTTAGTTCCGCCATTTAATTTAAATGCGATACCTTCATTGCCTGCATCTGTTTCTAAGAATGTTAAGTTAGCTCTAATAAGATCTGCATTATTCATTCTAAATTGTGGATAAGCTTTTCTAATTTCAATCAATGTTTTATAATATTCAAACACATTTTGGTATTCAAGTTTGCGGTCCCATCTGAGTTGATTTACGCTATCTGGTGATTCATATGAGTTATGATCAAAACCACCTAAGCCGTCTGGTTTAGATCTCATAAACTCTACACCTGCATGAAGGAATGGAACACCTTGTGAAGTTAAGATGATTGCGTTCGATTGAATTTGCATCTCATCAATAATAGAACTTGAAACTTTAGTTAATTTTAATTTATCATAAAGTGTATTATTATCATGTGCTGACACATAATTAATGGTTTGATTTGGGTTTAAATGCCATTCATCAAATTCAGTAATACCAGGAAATTCAACACCACCTACGATACCATACATAATACCTTGTGCTGTATATTCGGATGCATTTCCTTGAACCCAACCTTTTTCGGTTGATTGGAATACTGAGCCTTTTACAGCATCTCTAGTGATATCATTAAATGCACCAACAAGATTCATATTTTTAATATTTTCTTTGCCTGCTGCATCGCTATTTGATAGTGGAGTAGTGCCACCATTCCATGGTTCACCATAAACGATAATTGTTGGATCAATTTCTTCAAGCATGGCTTGAATTTCATTCATGGTTTCATAATCATGAAGTGCCATTAAGTCAAATCTAAATCCTGATAGATTGTATTCAGTAGCCCAGAATTTTACTGAGTCAACCATGAATTTTCTCATCATTGATCTTTCAGATGCGGTTTCATTTCCGGTTCCAGAACCGTTAGAAAAACCACCATCTTCAGTTAAACGATGATAATATCCAGGAACAATTTTATGGAAGTTAGAAGTAGCTGATTCACCAGTGTGATTATATACAACATCCATAATGACTCTAATATCTTTATCATGAAGTGCCATGACTGCTTGTTTAAATTCATTGATTCTAGTTTGGCCATCAAAAGGGTTAGTTGCGTATGAGCCTTCTAATGTATTAAAGTGATAAGGCATGTAACCCCAATTAAATAAGTTTGTGTATGAAGGGTTGTTCGCAACCTCTACTTCATCAACATATCCGAAATCAAAAATTGGAAGAAGTTGAACAGCATTAACGCCTAATTCTTCAATATGGTCAAGACCGGTTGTAACTGTGTTGATACCATCAGTATATGTTGTATCTGTTTCAGTTAAACCTAAGAACTTACCGCGATATGTTTCAGTTCCGTTCCATGTGTTATGTGTTGTTAAATCTCTAACATGTAATTCATAGACGATATAGTCAGTTAAATTTGTGATTGTATCTGGTCTATCATCATAAGTCCATCCGTTTGGATTTGTTTCATCAAAATCAACGATCATACCTCTTTGGCCATTAGCACCAGTAGAATAAGCATATGGATCTGTAACTTCAAAGGTTTGACTA
>JBAZCK010000009.1:0-39457 GCA_041654955.1 Acholeplasmataceae bacterium
TGCCACAAGATGGCACACAAGAAATGGGAGCGTTAGCAGCACTAGATGCACTTAAAAATACAGGTGTTGATCCACTTGATATAGATGTAATCTTAAGTGTAACTGAAGAATGGAAAGAATATCCATTAACAACTTCTGCCCTATATATTCAAGATCGTATTAAAGCGACAAATGCTTGGGGTATTGATGTACAAAACCGTTGCTGTACAACCGTATCTGCTATGAAAATGGCAAAAGATATGTTAATCGCAGATGATGAAATCAATGTGGTTATGGTCGTTGGTGGTTACCGTAATGGCGATTTTGTGGATTATACTGATAAAGATATGTCAATGATGTATAACTTAGGTGCAGGTGGTGGCGCAATCATTTTAAAGAAAAACTATGGTAAAAACATTTTACTTGGTTCTCATATGATTGCTGATGGTAGTCTATCAAGAACAGCTGGGGTCGAAATTGGGGGCGTTTGCAATCCAATTACCAAAGATAATCTTGATGAAGCCAAAAAATCACTACGCTTAATGGATCCAAAGAAAATGAAGGAAAGACTCAATGAAGTGTCTATGCCTAACTGGATTAAATGTATTGATGAAAGTTTAAGAAAATCTAATTTAGAAAGAAAAGATATTGGATTTTTAGACATTCTTCATATTAAACGTTCTGGTCATCAATTTATGTTAGATGAACTAGGACTAAATGAGAATCAATCGATATACTTAGAAGATTATGGTCATATTGGCCAAATCGATCAAATATTATCACTGCACTTAGCATTACAAACCGGACAAGTTAAAGATGGCACAGTTGTGTGCATGTTAGCTGCCGGTATTGGATATGTATGGGCAGCAAATATAGTAAGATGGGGGTAACGATAACCTATGGCAATTGATATTATAAATAGACTTATCTTAGCACTCGCAGACGCAGCACCATTAGCGCTTGTTACATTAGCGATTGTACTAATTTTTAGAACATCGTTTACTACGAACTTTGCGCAAGGGATGATTGCGACAACAGGTGCATATATCGTCACCATATTGTATAATCGTTACTTATTAGTAAATTTTCCTGAAGGCAATGTCTTTATTTTAACTATATTTGCATTTTTAAGTGGTATCATTGTTGCATTTTTATTTGGTGTATTTATTGATGTGATTTTAATTAGAAAATCTAAGTTCTCAAATGCATTAACTAAACAAATGATTACCATGGGTATTGTCTTATTTGTAATGGGTTTATTACCAACTTTATTTTATAAAGCAGAGTTGAATATGCCAACCATCCCATATTTCTTTACAAAAACATCAGTGATTCAAACTGCAATGGGTAATATTGTTGTTCAACACAATCATATTTATTCAATTGTGGTTGCTGCGGTTGTGATTTCAATCGTCTTTGTGATGTTAAAGTTTACGAAATGGGGTTTAGGTGTAAGATCAACTGCTGCAAATGAAAAAGTTGCGGGTATGATGGGTGTCAACACTAAATTTATCACAGCGATGAGCTGGGGTATTGCTGGTGGTCTTGGTACATTAGGTGCAATTTTATATGCATCATATAATCAAACAATTGGTGTTCCACTAATGATTGAAATGCAAGTTAATGGCTTTTTAGCAGCTATACTAGGCGGATTTTCAACATTCTTCGGTCCAATCATTGGCGCGATTATCATTCCTGTATTAAATCAAATCTCATTTTTCTTAATGCCAAACTTCCAAATTGGTGGACAAAACTTAGGTGTTTATTACAAAGTCATTGTCTATCTAATTATCTTAATCATTATTTTGATTAAACCAATTGGATTATTTGGTAAAAAGATTGCGAAGAAGGTGTAGATATGAAACTAACATATGATAAAAAACAAGAAAAACATATCTGGTTGACAAAACTAACACAGTTTTCTAAACATCCATATTTTCCAATCTTGCTATTAGGATTTGTCTTAATATTATTACAAGTTATTGGTTCTACTGGGGTTATTAAACCATCAGTACTTAACTTCTTATCACCAGTATTAACAAGATATATTGTCGCTTTAGGTTTCCTTATGTTACTTGGTTATGCAGGACTTGCATCCCTTGGGACAGCAGGATTTATGGGACTTGGTGCATATTTAGTCGGCTACTTATTTGAAACAGCTGGCGTAAGTGCTGAGATGGCATTTATTATTGGATTAATTCTATCTTTAGTTTTAGGTACTATTGTTGGTTTTATCTCACTTAGAATCGAAGGTATGTATTTAGCTATTGTGACTTTAGGTTTATCAGAAATTTTAAAAAACTTCTTCCAAAATTCACCACTTACTGGTGGAGCAATGGGCATGAACTTAGAAGCTGGTATTAAATTTTTAGGTACATTTAGTTCAAATACATTAACGTATAACCCAGTATATTATATTATCGTTATCTTTATGATCGTCTTAATGATTTGGACAATTAATATTATAAAAAGTCCAACCGGTAGAGCATTCTTATCAATAAAAAATTCTACATCAGCAGCACAAGCGATGGGTATTAGCTTACTTAAATACCGCTTATCAGCATTCTTACTAGCAACATTGTTTGCAGTAACTGGTGGTATGCTTACAATGATTAGATCACTGACTGCTTATCCAGCAACTTGGGGTATTGATCTATCATTAAACGTACTTGCTGCAGTTGTTATTGGTGGCACTAAGAGTATTTGGGGTGTATTAATAGGTACATTTATTATCTTTGGTATGAAAGATCTAATTTTAGTTAAAATACCTTTCTTCCAAACTTATAAAAATGCTCATTTAATGTTCTCTGGTGCATTAATCATCTTAGTAGTTATGTTTTATCCAGGTGGCGTGATCAAATTATTTACAGATTTAAAAGCATTAGTGATTAAAGGATATAACAAGTTAATCACCGTATGGAAGGAGTATCGTTATGGCAAAGATATTTAAGTCACTTAATAAAGTGCTCCTCGAAAAACAAATTTCTAAACTCACTTATCAAATTGAACTTTTAGAAGTTGATACTGACTTACTAAAAGATAAGTTAGATAAAAGGTTTGAAAAAGCTGTTAAAGCTGAAATTGAATCATATAGACCAACACTTCTAGAAAAAGAAATTAAACAGCTATCAAATGAAGACTTTGTTATATATCATACTGAAAGCAAACTAGAAAAACTAGAAAAATCTTATGATTTAAAGAAACGCGCACTTACAACTTCTAAGATTAGAAAGTTAGAAAAAACAGAATCAGCTGAAGAAAAACAAACCATTGAAAAAGACTCAAAAACAAAACTTGACATGCTTAATGAAGAGTTAAAAGCTAAAAAAGCTGAATTATTAAAACCTTATGAAGCTAGAAATCTTAAAGCTGATGAATTAAAACAAAATCATAAAGCATTTAAAGAAGCAGAAAAAGCTGCATTAGAATCTTTAGAAGCATTTAAAAAAGATTTATCAGAAAAACATGAAGAGTTAATCAATCAAAAACAAGCTCAAGTTAATCAAAAGATTGAAGCTAAAAAAGCTAAACTAGCAACTAAAAAAGCTTTATTAAAACCAATCATAGATAGGTTAAATGATCAAACAGCTTCATCTATTGAATCATTTGATGATGCCATCTTACAAGTTGAACACTTAACAATGAACTTTGGTGGATTAAAAGCTGTTGATGACTTATCCTTTGATGTAAAAAAAGGTGAAATATTTGGTTTAATTGGACCTAACGGTGCTGGTAAAACTACAGTATTTAACTGTATTACTCAATTTTATAAACCAACATCAGGAAAAATGATATTTAAGAATAACAATCATGATATTATTTCCTTAACAGATTATAAAGTTCATGATGTCATTAAACAAGGGATTGTAAGAACATTCCAAAACGTTGAACTCATTTGGGAACTATCTATCTTAGATAACATGCTTGTTGGAGCTCATTCACTATATCGATCAAATTTCTTTGATCATTCATTTCAAACATTTGGCTTCAAACGTGAAGAAAAAATCTTAAAAATGAGAGCAGAAAAGATACTTACAGATCTTGACTTATATGCTTATAAAGATTTCTATCCACTTGGACTTCCTTATGGTATCTTAAAACGTATAGAACTTGCTAGAACACTAATGACTCATCCATCACTGATCATCTTAGATGAACCAGCAGCTGGATTAAATGATTCAGAAACAGAAGATTTAGCTCATACGATTAAAAAGATTCAAAAAGAGTATGATACAACAATTTTCTTAGTTGAACATGATATGGGTCTTGTGATGAGTATATGTGATACAATTTGTGCGATTAGTTTTGGTAAAAAGCTAGCGATAGGTACACCACTTGAAATTCAAAACCATCCACAAGTTAAAGAAGCATACTTAGGAGGCGAGTGATATGAACATACTACAAATAAAAGATTTAGTCATTGATTATGGTATCATTCGTGCAGTTAAAAATGTTAATTTAAATGTCGAAGAAGGACATATTGTAGCCATATTAGGTGCTAATGGTGCTGGTAAATCGTCTTTAATTAGATCAATATCAGGAGCCACAAAAGTTAAATCAGGCTCTATTACATTTAATGAAGAGCAAATTACCAATCTTGATCCTCATAAAATAGCACAAAAAGGTATCTTACAATCACCTGAAGGTCGCTTAATCTTATATGGACTAACAGTTGAAGAAAACTTAAGAGTTGGTGCTTATTCATTAAAACCAATTATTAAAACAACTGTTGAAAATGGGATAGAAGTTAAAACAAAAATTAAAGTTAAAGATCAAGTTGAAAAATTACTGGATGAAGTATATGGATACTTTCCAATCTTAAAACAAAGAAAAAAACAACAAGCATCTACATTATCTGGTGGTGAACAACAAATGTTAGCCATTGGTAGAGCATTAATGGGAAATCCAAAACTACTATTACTTGATGAACCATCACTTGGACTTGCACCTTTGATTGTTAGAGATATTTTTAATATCATTGAAGCGATTAAAAAACGCGGTACGACAATTTTAATTGTTGAACAAAATGCATATCAGACATTAAAAATAGCTGATTATGCATACTTACTAGAACTTGGAAAAGTTAAAAAAGAAGGTACAGGAGAAGCACTTCTAAATGATGAAGAATTAATCAATGCTTATCTTGGATCTAAAAAATAGTTATAACTGCAAAGCAGTAAATATAATAAAAATAGACGCAAAATGCGCATAAAAGGAGAAAAAAATGAAAAAATTAGTATTATTATTAGTTGCAGTATTCTCTTTATTTGGTTTAATCGCGTGTGTTGACGGTGAAGAAACAGAAAAAACCGTTTCTAGCTTACAACTCGTAGAAGAACCAACAAAGACTGAATACAATCTTGGAGAAGATCTTGATTTAACTGGATTAGAAGTTAAAGCAATTTTCTCAGATGATACAGAATTAGAATTAACAGTTTCAGATCTTGAAGTTACTGGATTTGATAAAACTACAGCTTCAGAACAAACAGTTACTTTAACTTATGAAGGTAAGAGTGTAACATTTACTGTTAATGTATTTGATCCAGATGCTTTAAGAGTATTAAGATCTATTAGTGTTAAGAGCTTACCAGTAACTCAACAATACGCTATTGATGAATCATTTGATGACACTGGATTAGTTATCGAAGCATTATATGAAAATGGCGATAAAGAAGAAGTTACTGAATATACATTAACTGGTTTTACTTCAGAAGATGTTAAATTAGATGGCGTTATCACAGTTACTTTTGAAGAAAAAACAACTACTTTTACTTACAAAGTTAGAGAAGTTATCGTTCAAGGTGTTACTGATACTACAATTACTGTAGGTAATACAGCTGCAACATCAGGTGTATTTGCTGCAGTTGGTGTCCCATTTAATGCTGGTATCCAAGCTTATTTCCATAAGATTAATGAAGCTGGTGGTGTTGCAGGTCGTACATTAGAATTTGTTACATATGATGATACATTTGATGCAACTGCTGGTCTAAACTATACAAAACAATTAGTTGAAGAAGACAACATTTTCGCATTAGTTGGTCATTTTGGTACACCTACAGTTGGTGCTACATTAAGTTATATTCAAGAAACTGGCGTACCTATGGTTTATGCTGCTACAGGTATCAACAGCTTATATTTTGAAAAAGAAGATGGATTATCAAATCCAGTTATGGCAGTTCAACCAATTTATAAGACTGATGGTAGAATCATGACTGCTAGAGCATTAAACGAAGCATTATTTGGTGCAAATAACGATGCTAAATTAGCTTCAGATGCTAAAGTTGGTGTACTACACACAACTACTGATGATGGTATGTCTATTAAAGCTGGTATTGAAGTACAAGCTGCAACAGAAAATAGAGAAGACGATTTCATTTACAGATCATTTTCAGCAACTGATTCAGCTGCTTTAGCTGCTGCTGTTCTAGATTTCCAAACTGCTGGTGTTGGTGCTGTTATCGTAGCTTCTAACCAAGCTCCATTCAAGGCTGCTGTTGGTGCTTTAAATAGTGCTGGTTTATTAGTTCCTGTATTTACATCATATGTTAATGCTGATGCAACTTCAGTTGACCCAACTGTTGATTATGGATTCCCTATGTTTGCAAACGCATGGTTAGATATCGTTGATCCAGAAGGCGTTAGTGGATTCTCTGCTGATTATTGGACATTCTACAATGATATGGTAGCTGCTGATTATGCAGCATATGGCGCTAATGCTTATGCTATGGCTGGTTATATTGCAGCTGCAATCTTTGTTGAAGGTTTAAACCGTGTTGATGAAGACTTATTAACTTGGGAAACTTATATCGATGCTATGGAATCAGAAGAAATTAGCGTACCAATGGGTGGCGTTGTAGATTTCACAGAAGGTAAACGATGGGGTATTGCATCAATGGCATTACTACAATTAGACAATTCTGGTGACGCTCCAGCATGGGCTAAAGTTAGAGGAATTGAAACTTTACAAGACGTACAAGCAAAATAATTGTATAATATAAGTGTATTTAGAAGGGGAGAGGAAACTCTCCCCTCATCTAAATCATATGAGAAAAGAGGCATATCATGAAAACACCTAAAAAAATAACTATATTAGAAGCAGTTTCATTAGTCAAAGATCATGACAACGTTGTTTTAGGCATGGCAGGTGCTGAGCCTAAATTATTTATTCAACAACTTCATCAAGTCGCTGAAAAAGTCAAAGGGGTAAAAGTTACAAATTGTTTACCAATTGAAAATGGCGAATTTTTTATAAACAAAGATTATAAATCTTCATTTTCAACTGACAGTTGGTTTTATGGTGCTAGTTTAAGAAAAGCACACAAAAATGGAAATATTAGTTTTATTCCTAATCACTTGCATTTAGCTGGTCGTAAACGTTTTGAACATACTAAACCAAACATTTTTGTTGGTACAGCTACCCCACCAGATAAACATGGATATTTATCTTTATCATTATCTAATGTTTATGAACAAGAAGCTATTGAACTTGCAGACATTGTTATTTTAGAAGTGAATCCAAACTTCCCTAGAACTTTTGGAGATGTAGAGATTCATGAATCAAAAATTGATTATATCGTTGAAGCGGATTATATGCCACCAACTTTACCAGATGTTGAACCAAATGAAAAAGATATAAAAATTGGTAATTTTATAGCAGATAAAATTAAAAATGGCTCAACATTACAACTTGGTATCGGTGGTATACCTAATGCTGTTGCTCACGCACTACTTCATAAAAAAGATTTAGGTATTCATACTGAGATGTTTACAACCGGTTTGATGCATTTAGTTAAATCTGGGGCAGCAAACGGATCTATGAAAAACACACATAAAAACAAACACGTATGCTGTTTTGCTTTAGGTACTCAAGAGTTATATGATTTTATTGATGATAATCCTAGTATTCAAGTTTTAAATGGTCATTATGTCAATGATCCTGCAATTATAGGTTTAAATGATCATCAAGTGTCTATTAATACAACGATAGAAATTGATTTAACTGGTCAATGTGCATCAGAATCTATTGGTCATCGTCAATTTAGTGGCACTGGTGGACAATCAGATACTGCAGTAGGTGCTCAAAATTCTAAAGGTGGTATGAGTTTCATTACTTTATATTCAACAGCAAATGTTAAAAATCCTGAAACAGGTGAGAGAGAAGAAATTTCTAAGATTGTTCCTTTCTTAAAACCAGGTGCAGCAGTGACTTTATCTAGAAGTGACGTTGATTATGTCGTGACTGAATATGGTTGTGTCTCATTAAGAGGTACATCAATTCGTGAACGTGTTGAACTTCTTATTAGTATTGCACATCCTAAATTTAGAGATGAGCTTAGAGCTGAAGCGATACGCTTAGAATATATTGATGGTGAGTAAACATGGCTATATTAAATTTTAAAGGTAGAAACATATATTATGATATCCAAGGTGAAGGGAAACCATTTATCATCTTAAACGGTATTATGATGTCTACAAAAAGCTGGGAACCATTTGTTGAAACATTTAAAGAAAACAACACTTTGATACGATTAGATTTTATCGATCAAGGTCAATCTGATAAATTAAAATCTAGTGTTTATACTCAAGATATACAAGTCCAAGTTGTTGAATGCTTATTAAAAGAATTAAAACTAAAAAAGGTTAGCGTTGTCGGTATTTCATATGGTGGTGAAGTTGCGATACAATTTGCAATTAAACTTCCAAATTTAGTCGACAGACTGGTTTTATTCAACACAACACCTTACACTTCACCTTGGTTAGCTGAAATCGGTTATAAGTGGAATTCTATTGGTAAAACAAGAGATGGACAAACTTACTATCAAGCAACAATTCCTGCGATTTATTCACCAAGTTTTTATGAACAAAAATTAGAGTGGATGAAAAAAAGAGAACAAATCTTACTTCCAGTATTTTCAAATCCAGAGTTCTTAGATCAAATGGAAAGATTAACCAATAGTGCAGAACATTATGATGTAAGAAATGAATTAAATCAAATTACAGCACCGACATTAATTATCGCTGCTGATGAAGATTATTTAACACCAATGAGCAATCAAAAAGTATTACATGAAATGATTAAAAACTCTGATTTAGTCATCCTGCCAGGTGTTGGCCATGCATCGATGTATGAGAAACCATTGTTGTTTGTAACACTTGTTTTAGGATTTATAAATGCTAAAGAAACACAGTATAATATCTAAGGAGGAAAGATATGGAAAAAAGAGAAATAGTCTTAAAAAATGGTGAAGTTTATCGTTACGTTGAACAAGGACAAGGTGATAAGATTTTACTACTTATTCATGGTAACTTTTCATCTTCATTACACTTTAGTCCGCTACTTGAAAGATTACCAAAAAACATTAAAGTAATCGCTCCAGATTTAAGAGGTTATGGTGATTCAAGTTACTACAGAAGAGTTAAAAGTTTAAAAGATTTTGCAGATGATATTCATATGTTTATGGAAGCTAAAGAAATTAAAAAATATGATGTTGTTGGATGGTCTTTAGGTGGCGGTGTTGCACTTGAACTTGCAGCACATTATCCTGATGTAGTTGATCATTTAATCTTAATTAATTCAACAACCCACAAAGGATATCCAATCTTTAAAAAAGATGCAGATGGCAAACCATTAGTTGGCGAAGTTTACGAATCAGCTGATGAGATGGCAAAAGATCCTGTACAAGTTCAACCACTCATGAAAGCTCAACAAGATAAGAATTTTGACTTTGTAAGTTATATATTTGGAGTTACAATTTATACTGTAAATAAACCATCTGAAGAAGATAATAAATTATGGATTAATGAATCTTTAAAACAAAGAAACCTACCAGATGCAGATTGGGCACTTGCAAATTTAAATATGTCCGATCAACACAATTTATATAATGCAGGGACAAACAATATTTCTAAAGTTAAAGCTAAGGTGTTACATACATGGGGAACTAAAGATATAACAGTTCCTGAATACATGGTTAAGGACAATGTGAAAGCTTTAGAAAAGAGATCTAAATTAGTTGTTTATGAAAACTGTGGACATTCACCTTTAGTGGATGTACCTGATCAATTAACAAAAGATATCTTAGAATTTATCAACCAATAAGACAAGTTAAATCTTGTCTTTTTTTTATGCGTGAAACATGTAAACATTTCAGCAAATATTATCTAATGATTAACTAGATGATGATGTATAATATAAAGTTGTTTTTATAGGTTTTAATCCATTTGATTAGACTAGATGATTATAGATGTGAGACTCATTGCAACTGTCATAAAATGTGTTTTATAAAATTAAATTAGGTAACAAAAATATGAAATAAGTCATTTAAGATATGGTGTATAAATTAAGTCAATACACATAGATAAAAACATAGATAATTGAAGAATTATTTATCTTATATTTTAATGAACATTGCTTTAATTTATTTGACTGTATGTATGAATTTATATGTAAAGATGTTTGCTGTTTCACTATAAAAATAAGTATTAAAAAAATGCAAACACAATCTGAACGTTATTTGACTTAGAGTTGTATTACATATAGATTCAGATGCGTTTAAAATGCGTGTGTAGTTTATAGTGTTTTTGTAGAAATGACATAAAATCTTTTTTAATAAATTCACTAATGAGATAATAGACATTTTATAGAAATAAAACTTATCAGTTATAAAAAAAGATAAGACTCATTAATAATACTCTATCTTAATTAAATTGATCTATGTGAGGTTGATTTAGATAAACTATATACTCTAAAAAAGACACAGGTCGATCGTTAAATACACAAGAAGAAGTTAGTACATATTTACTGTCAATAAGCATAGTATGCAGTTTTTTATTGGGCTTTAAAAAGTAGAACCTCATTAAAAGATAGAAGTTGTTACTATATGATGTTAAAAGAATAGATATCTATTAGAGAGTAAAATCAACATCCAAGAAAAAAGCATCATTAAAAATGTAAGTTTAGTATATATAAACTTTTGTGATATTTTTGTTTTCAGAAAGTTTTCTGTAAATAATAAGTGATTTATAATAATGATATGTTTTTTATTTAAATCCTTGCAAGCGTATAGCAGTGCTTATCATAAGTAGTACCGGCAAACATGTCACATGAATTTCACAAAGTAGACACATGGTAGCGTTTACTTAAATATATGATTAAAATTCAATTTCGTAAAAAAAAGATATCGCAATAGGTACTACCTTAGATGTTGATTTACGCAGACCTATGCCTTATCATCCTGCGTTAAGTTCGCCCATGTCGATTTATGTATCAATCTATACATACATAAGAAATCAAAGATCAATAGAGAATAGAAACTCATTTTTAAAATGATCTACTGCTAAAAAAAAATATTAAGAATCTGTTTTTGTGAAATACAAACTAATCTATGAAAACAGAAGCGGTAGAATTTATCATTTTAACTCAACGCATTTTAAGAGGCGTAAGACATACTATCATCCAAATCTTATCGACCAACGCCCTCAGATGCAATATGATCTAAAAGCATATGGTTTAAAAGTTCCTGGTGAAAGAGAAATAATTTAATACATGTATCGATATAGAAGAAGAAGAGAAGACTCAAATTAGTGCACTACCAAAAGGTACATAAAATGAACAAAAAACACTATATTAGCTTTTGAGGTGTTTAGACATACATTTATACAGCTGAAGAACTTTAAGTAGCTCAAAATCCACTCTCAGCTTATTATATTATGGTCATTTCAATATTATGAGTATATTTAAAGATAGTAGAAGCAATATTTTAGTTTATTAATCATAGTCACGCCATTACATGTGAAGTGATAAATCTCTTCTGACAATGCTTTTTTATTTAATGTTTATTCGCATAATATATATTATGTAAACCAATAGATAATTAAGCAATGGTGCTAATAAGTCGTTTCATGTGGATAAGTTGTTAACTGCTTTGTCTACTTATTTTGACCTTAAGGGTATGTAAAGCTCCTGAACCTCATTTTTTTATGTTTAATTAGCTAACGATTTGCTGATACGTTTATAATTAATGTATGATACAATATAAATGGTGATCATATGAAGAAAAAAACAATAATTGTCATCTTTACAGGTGGCACAATCTCAATGGAACGCAATCAAAACACGAATAAAAATCAAATCATTGATAATCAAAATGAACTGATTGCAAACATATCAAATGAGATAAAAAACGTACATTTAGAAACAAAACTATTCTCGTTAAAACCCTCTCCATCTATAACGCCGTCTGACATGTTTGAACTAGCAAAGTTGACCAATACACTGTTAGAACAGCCTCATATCGATGGTATAGTTATTACTCATGGGACGGATACTTTAGAGGAAACTGCTTACTTTTTAGATCTATATTTAGCTTCTTCTAAACCTGTAGTTTTCACAGGATCCATGCGTTCTTTCTCTGAACTAGGCTTTGATGGTCTGAGTAATTTAGTATCATCAATACTAGTTGCAGCTCATGATGAATCTAGAAACAAAGGTGTGTTGGTATGTTTAAATGATGAAGTTAATACAGCATCTGAAGTAACCAAATCACATACACTATCACTAGATACTTTTAAATCTTTAGAGTTTGGACCAATTGGTATAGTTGAACAAGAAAACGTTATATATACTAGAAAAGCTCCTGATTTTAGAAAAATTATAAAACCAGAAAATATTGAAAATTCTGTAGAAATTGTGAAAGTAGCTGCAGGCACAAGTTCACTTATACTAAACTTTCTAATTGAAAGGGGAGTTAAGGGTATAGTTATCGAAGCATTGGGTCGTGGCAATGTGCCACCACAAATGGTAGCTGGTATAAAAAATGCAATCGATCATAATATTCCAGTTGTTCTAACATCTAGATGTCCAAAAGGCAGAGTTCTTGATAACTATGGTTATGATGGTGGTGGACATCATCTTAGAACACTCGGTGTTATATTTACACATAATTTAAATGCACAAAAAGCTAGAATAAGATTAATTCTTACTCTAGGATTAACGAGTGATTTAGAAGAAATTTCTTCTCATTTTTAAGGGTGATTTATTGTGATCGAATTTATAAAAAATGATAAAATAAAGATATCTTTTTCGATCATTGTTCTTATGTTTGGACTTCTTGGTATCGCGCTAGAAATACTTAGAGCAATCCAATCAGATAACTTTTTAGGAACAATGTTTGTGACATTCTTATACTTTACTACACAGTCAAATTTATTAATTACGATTGCTGTACTTCTCTTTATTTTTAAAAAAAATGATAAGAAGTTTTATCCATATTTTGCATTTATTTCGCTAGTTAATATTTCAATAACAGCTCTCATATTCCATGTAATTTTAGTACCATATATGACTCAAGTTGATTTCATTCAACATGTACTTCACACCATTAATCCTATACTTTATATCATCTTTTATTTTGTATTTTTTAGACAACACTTGGATGTAAAAAAATTCTGGATTTCTCTCATTTATCCACTCTTGTTCTTAGTTAGTGTGTATACAATTATAGAGCCTTTATTTGGAGATTACATCGAATCTATAGTGACTGACTTTGTTAGTGCTAGATACATTTATCCATTTCTAGATCCAAAAAACTATGAGCGTGAAACATTAGGATTACTCAGTTTTAATTTAGGTATTTTAGCACCACTTATTGCATTGTTGTCTCTACTTTTATCTTATTTAAAGAATTTATTTGATCATAAATATAATGATTAAATTACAAAAATAATAGCCGATATCCAAGTTGGATATCGGCCTTTTTTTATGATTATTTTTGAGAATTTGTCTTCTTTTTTGTTGTTTTTTTAACTGGTTTTTCAACTTCCTTATCAACATTTTCTTCAATTTTTTCTGTCTTATCTTCTACTTTTTCTTCTGTTTTTTCTTCAATTTGGACATCTTGTTCAGCAATATTTTCATCCATTTTCACTTCGTTTTCATCAACAATTTCACTAGATTCAACATTGTTTTCTTCGATTTTTTCTGCTTCAATCTGAGCTTTTTCTTTCTCAATTTTCTTAAGCTTTTGTTCTAATTTTTGCTTCTCAAGCTCAGCTTCTTTTTTCTTTTCTGCTTGTAAATGTTCAAGTTCAGCACGCTCTTTTTCAATACGTTTTTCTACATCACTTAAGTCTTTTTCTCTACGATCTTCTTCAGCTATCGATTTTAAAAACTCTTTATGATCGCGCTCTTTTTTCTTAATGACTAATCTACTTTCACGTTCTTTCAAGCGTTTGTTTAATCCGGTTTTTATGATGTAATTTAATTTCGAAATTGGACTAAATATGAATTTAAATATTAATCCTACACGCTCGATAAAATTATATTTTCCGGTCTCAGATCGTTTAATTTTAGCTGCTTTTTTGATAGCTTTTTTCTCTTCTTTAATCATCTTTTTTAATGCTCTATATGTATCTTTTGCTCTTTGAATTGAACGTCTTCCAAGTGTATCTTCAACATATAATTTAAGTCTTTTTACTTTCATTTTTTCATCAATTAAGTAAGCTCTTAACGCATCAATTTCTACAGATGTTTTTTCAGAATCTCGTGGTGAAATTTCTGTAACTTCTTCACTAATTGGTAATAGATTTTTTTGATAAATATAACCGATTGCTGCAACCTTCACACTAATAAAAGTTGTGTTAGAAATTAAGATGTCAATGACTTTCTTATCATCTCTTATCACTAAGTCTTCTTTAAGTGTTAGTGCACGTTTATCAATTAAATTTAAGGTTCTACTTGTCTTAATCCAAATCGCGATATTAATTATTACTGCAAGGATAAGACCTATGAATATAATTAAAAATTCTGGTTCTAATTCTTTTATCCAGGTCCACATTATTTATCACCTAAATACTTTAAGAAAGATTGTCCATTTTTAGGATTTTCTGCTTTAAAGTTTGCGGTTATACTATAACCAATATCTGCGAATGTTTTAAGTAATGGCAATTTCTTACCCTCGCTATATTTCTTTGTATAAACCAATAAAGGAACATATTCTCTAGTATGATCAGTTCCATGATGGATTGGATCATTGCCATGATCTGCAGTAATCATTACTAAATCATCATCATGCAGTTTATCTAAAAATAATGGTAGTTGTCTATCAAATGCTTCAATAGCTTTACCATAGCCAATTGGATCTCTTCTATGTCCATATAATGCATCAAAGTCTACTAGATTTAAAAAGCATAATCCAGTAAATTCTTTATCAGCATATTCTGTGATTTGTTTCATACCATCATCATTGCTGACTGTTTTACTAAATTCGGTAATACCATAGCCATCAAAAATATCATTGATTTTACCTAGTGCTATGACATCATAGCCTGATTCACTTAAGAAATTTAAAGCTGTTTTTTCATGTGGTTTTAAAGCATAATCATGACGGTTTGATGTACGTTTAAAATTATCTTTATTTGTACCTAAAAATGGTCTGGCAATAACTCTACCAACTTTCCATTCTGGTTTCATTGTGATTTCTCTTGCGATTTCACAAATGCGATATTGCTCTTCAATTGGAATAACTTCTTCATGCATCGCAATTTGTAAAACTGAATCTGCAGAAGTATAGACAATTAAATCACCTGTTTTTACATGTGCTTCACCAAGTTCTTTAATAATTTCAGTACCAGATGCAGAGATATTACCAATAACTTTACGTCCAGTTTTTGCTTCTAATTCATCAATCAGTTCTTTAGGAAAACCTGTATCTGTGAATGTTTGGAAAGGTTTTGTAATATACATCCCCATCATTTCCCAATGTCCAGTCATTGTATCTTTTCCTAAAGATGCTTCTTGGATTTTTGTAAAAAATGCTTTTGGTTTATCTACAGGATCAACATTCTTGATTGGTGCTATGTTCCCGTATCCTAAATTTTTCATGTTTGGTATATCTAAATCCATGCGTTCAGCGATATGGCCAATCGTGTTTGCACCAACATCATTGTAATCTTTTGCATCTGGTGCTTCTCCAATCCCTAAACTATCTAATACAATTAAAAATATTCTTTTATACATTATGATTCCTCCTTTGCACGTGGATGTGCTTTTTGATATATTTCTTTAATTCTTTTTTGACTAATATGTGTATAAATCTGTGTGGTTGATATATCCTCATGTCCCAGCAACATTTGTAAACTCCTTAAGTCCATACCATTTTCTAATAAATGAGTCGCAAACGAGTGTCTAAGCGTGTGTGGCGAACATTCTGAGTCTATACCAGCATCTAATGCAAGTTTCTTTAAAACCTTAAAAAATCCTTGTCTTGAAAGCCTTGTGCCTAATTGATTTAAAAACAAATGCGTTTCTTTTCGATCTTTAACAAGTTGTTCTCTTGAATGGATCATATAATTTCTAAGGGCTATACTTGCCATATCAGAAATTGGAACCATTCTATCTTTTGAGCCCTTACCATGAACAATAACATAACCTTGATTTAAGTGAATGTCTTCTATTTCAATATCTAAAAGTTCACTGACTCTTAAACCTGATCCATAAATCAGTTCAAGTAATGCTTTGTTTCTAAGACCTAAATCCGTTTGTTTGTCAACCTCTTCTAAAAGTTTTACCACTTGATCAACAGATAAAACTTTAGGTAACGATTTTTGAGTTTTAGGTGTTGTGAAGTTTTTTGTAATATCTTCATCAACTTCTCTTTCTAACACTAGAAAGTGATGAAAGCTTTTAATAGACGTTAATTTTCTAGCAACTGTTTTACTGCTAACTTTCTTATGAATACTTTTTAAGTATCCATCAATGTGCTTAACAGTAATTTGTTTCGGCTTTTTGATTTGATGGTATTTTTCTAGAAACATTTGATATTGTTCTAAATCTCTTTTATATGCCTCTATTGTGTTTTTTGATGAACCTTTTTCTTTTCTTAAATAATATTCAAAGTCTTTTAATAAATATTTCATATGAACACCATAAATACTTGATTACCTAGAAACAAGCCCTGATTTGTAAGTTTTAAATACCCATCTTTAATTTCTACAAGTCCAATATCAATTTTTTCTTGTAGTTTTGGATAAACGTTCATCAATTTCACATCATATTTATCTTCTAAATATTTGATATTGACACCTTCTATTTTTCTTAGACCAAAAATTAATTCATCTTGAAGTAAAACTTCTTTTTCTTGATAAGTTTTCTCATTTAAAAAATGATCTAAATATTTAGGTAATGCTTTCTCATTATATGTTCTATGACCATCAATAAAGCCATGAGCTCCAAGTCCACAACCAATATATTCACCTAATGTCCAATATATTAGATTGTGATATGAATATTTCTTATCTTTTGCAAAATTAGAAATTTCATAATGCTCAAAACCTTGTTTTTTTAGTGTATCAATCACTATTTTATACATGCTTGCTTCAATGTCTTCATCAACTTGTTTGAAATTACCTCTTATATACTGGTGATAAAAGTAAGTTTTTTCTTCTAAAATTAATGAATAACAAGACACGTGATTAATATCTAATTTTTCGATCATTTTCAAATCGTAATATAGATCATCAAGCGTTTGTTTTGGGATTGCATAAATCAAATCAACGCTAATATTGTCAAAACCAATTGATTTTAAGTGATTAATGACAGAAAAGACATGTTCGTTTGTATGACCTCTATTTAAGTAATGAAGAAGTTCTTGATTAAATGTTTGAACACCTAAACTAATGCGGTTAATTCCATATTTTTTAAAAACTAAACCTTTTTCTTCAGTATAGCTTTCTGGATTAACCTCAATCGAAAATTCTTTTGGATGTATGTCTTTTAAACGGGAAAGCAAATAGCTTAATTGAGCAGGATCAAGCATACTTGGTGTTCCCCCACCAATATAGATTGTTTCAATGGTATCAAAGTGTTCTTTATATGTGTTTATTTCGTTTACTAAGGCTTTTATGTAAGTATCTACCATATCTTTATTTTTAGGAACTCTTTTTACAAAGTCACAATAATGACAGATATACTCGCAAAAAGGTATATGAATATACAAACCCTTCATTTAATCACTTCTTTCCGTATCTTTATTATACCGTAAATAACGACTTATTAAAAATAAAAGTGATGAGAAATTACTCATCACTATTAGATAAAATAGCCATAAATGCTTCTTGAGGTACATCAACTCTACCTACAGATTTCATTTTCTTCTTACCTTCTTTTTGTTTTTGAAGAAGTTTCTTCTTACGCGTGATATCGCCACCATAGCATTTTGCTAAAACGTCTTTACGCATAGCTTTAATGGTTGTTCTAGCGATAACTTTGTTACCTAGAGATGCTTGAACTGGAATTTCAAACATTTGTCTTGGAATAAGATCAACCATACGTTCGCAAATATTTTTTCCTCTATTATAGGCAAAATCACGATGAACAATTAATGATAGTGCATCAACAACCTCACCATTTAATAATATATCCATTTTTTGAAGTCTTGATTGTTTATATCCTGACATTTCATAATCAAATGATGCATAACCTTTAGTCGATGATTTTAATTTATCGAAAAAGTCATAAACGATTTCAGATAAAGGTAGGTCATAAGTAATACTTACTCGATTTGCGTCAACATATTTTAAATCACCAAATACACCACGTTTCTTTTGGCAAATTTCCATAACAGGACCTACATAATCTTTTGGAGTCATAATAGTAGCTTTTACATAAGGTTCTTCAATAAAATCGACAACTTGAGGATCTGGAAGCATTGATGGATTATCAATGGTGATCATTTTGCCATCTGTTAAATGTACATGATAGATTACTGATGGCGCAGTCGCAATCAGTTCTATACCAAATTCTCTACTAATACGTTCTTGTACAATTTCCATATGAAGTAACCCTAAGAATCCAGTTCTAAATCCAAAGCCTAACGCTTGAGATGTTTCTGGTTCATAAATTAAGGATGCGTCATTTAATTTTAATTTTTCTAATGCGTCTTTTAAATCATTATATTTTTCTGAATCAATTGGATATAATCCACAAAAAACAACTGAATTCATTTTACGATAACCAGGTAGTGGTGTTAAAGCTCTTTTATGAGCATGTGTCACTGTATCACCAACACCCACCGTATTAATATCTTTAATGGATGCTGTTAAATATCCAACATCACCAGGACCTAAGATATCTCTTTTTACAATTTTAGGCGTATGAACACCAACTTCAATGACTTCATACTTAGCTTTTGAGTTCATAAACTCAATCACATCACCTTTTTTAATCGTTCCGTTAATCACTCTAATAGATGGAATAACGCCTTTATAAGGATCAAAGACTGAATCAAAGACTAATGCCTGCAAAGCAGCATGTTGATCACCACTTGGAGCAGGTACATCTTTGACAATTCTTTCTAATATATCTTCAATACCTATACCTTCTTTAGCTGAAGCTAGCACTGCATCTTGTGCTGGTATACCAATGATATCTTCAATTTCAGTAATGACTTTTTTAGGATCAGCACTTGGAAGATCTATTTTATTAATAACAGGTATGATTTCTAAATCATTATCGATCGCTAAATAAACATTAGCAAGTGTTTGTGCTTCAATACCTTGAGCTGCATCTACGACTAAAACAGCACCTTCACAAGCTGCTAGAGATCTTGAAACTTCATATGTAAAATCGACATGACCTGGCGTATCAATAAGATGCATGATATACTCAATACCATCTTTTGCTTTATATAAAACTTCAACAGCATTTAATTTGATAGTAATCCCTCGTTCTCTTTCTAAATCCATAGAATCTAGAAGTTGAGCTTTCATTTCTCTATCAGTTACTGTATCTGTTTTTTGCAATATACGATCTGCAAGTGTAGACTTGCCATGGTCTATATGTGCGATAATTGAAAAGTTTCGAATTTTCTTTTGTCGTTCATTTAATTTGTTATCCATAATTCACATACCTTTCCGCTTAATTATTGTATCATTTTTATTGATGTAATAAAAGTATATTTATTTAATTTACTTTACTTTTTTATGTATTTAAACTAGTAAAACGCTTTTACGAAAATTATTCATATAAAAGATTGCAAATGCGTTGACATATTTGTTATAATTAACGTGTAGATAAACAATACATTAGGAGGAAATGAATAATGAAAAAAGTATTTTTACTGCTAGTTTTAGCGGTAGCTACGTTCACGCTTTTTGCATGTAACTCATCAGAGTACAAAGTAGACGGCGAATTTGTTGCATTTGACATTCACGAACATTCAAATGGAACACCTATGGTAACTTCAGTATCAGTTACTATCGAAAAAGGTAAAATTGTAGGATACTATATTGATGCATTACAATCAACTAAGAGTGAAGAAGGTGTTTTCACTTGGAATGCTAAAACCAAAAAAGAACTTGGTGATGACTATGGCATGGTTGAAAAAGGTGGCGCAGTAGCTGAATGGTATGTTCAAGCAGAACTTATCGAAGACTACATGTTAGAAAATGGTGTTGATTCAGTAGAATCTGATAATGATAAATACATCACTAACATTACTGGTGTTACTATGAAAGATGGCGAGTACACTAAATTAGCAGCTGATGCATTAGAATTAGCTAAAAAAGGTGAATTCCAAGCATACTTACCAATTCATCACAGCAACGGTACACCAAATGTTGTATATGCTACATTAACAGTTGATGCTAAAGGTAATATGACTGACTTAGTATTAGACACATTACAAGCTAAAGTTGAAGAAGGCGTATTCACATGGAATGCTAAATCTAAACAAGAATTAGGTTTTGATTATGGTATGGTTGAAAGAGGCGGAGCTACTCTTGAGTGGTTTGAACAAGCTGAATTACTTACTGATCATATTTTAGAAAATGGTTGGACTATGAATGGTGAACCAAGTGTTACTGGTGTAACTATTACAACTGACAGCTATTTCGAAACATTTGACTTATTGTTTGGTTTTGCTGGCGACTCAGTAAAATAAGCTAACAAAAATGAAAAGGATATTCTATCGAATGTCCTTTTTTTATGCAAAAAAAAAGTGCACTATGACACTTCTTCTGTAAGTTCTTCTTCAATGTTTTGTATTTCAATAACTGCTTCTAATACTCTTTTTGTATCTGCGCTTGTAATTGTTACAAGTAAGTTTTTATATTGGAATGAATCTCCTATGAAGGGGATTTTTCCCATTTCATCTAAGATCCAACCATTGACTGTTGATACATCTAGTTCATCAGTCATTGAAAGTTTGTCAAATAGTAAATCAAGTTCTGCATTACCTTTAACACGATACTTCAACTCGTTAATTTGAACGATTTGTTCAATAATTTCATCATGTTCATCCCAAATCTCACCAACAAGTTCTTCTAAAATATCTTCCATTGTAACGATCCCTAAAGTACCACCAAACTCATCTTTAACAATCGCCATATGCGATTTAGTTTCTTGTAATAAGCCTAAAAGGTTTGTTACTTTCATATATTCAGTTACGAATACTGGAGGTTTAATAATCGAATCTAGAGGTTGTTTTTCAAGTAAGACTAAATTATAGAAATCTTTATGATTAATCACACCAATAATGTGGTCAATACCTGTGTCGTAAACCGGTAATCTTGAAAATCCTGAATGTTTAAACGCAATACGTATCTTATCAATATCATCAAACTCTGAAACAGCAATCACATCAACTCTCGGTGTAAATATTTCTTCTATAATTAAATCATCAAAGTCAATAACACTTTTAATAAGTTCTTCTTCGTTTTCGTTGATGCCACCTTCTTGTTGAGCTTCACTCACATAAGTCAAGAGTTCTTCCTCAGTAATAGTAGGCTCTTCTTTAAATGTAAATAGTTTATTTAAACCTTTTTGAATGCCTCCAAAAATAATCGAAAATGGTTTTAAAATCATAAGGAAAAACCATAAGACGGGAGTCATTGTAAGGGCATATTTCTCAGGAACTTTTTTTGCAAAACTTTTTGGTGCAATTTCACCAAATATTAATATTAATGTCGTCATCACCGCTGTTGACAGTGTTACACCAATATCACCCCAGTGTCTTACAAAAAACACAGTAGCAATCGATGCTGATAATATATTTGCGATATTATTACCAATTAATATGGTTGTAATAATTTCTTCAAATCTTTCAGAATAATCTAGCGTTCTTTTGGCTCTTTTATGGCCATTTTGAATCATCGCTTTTAATTTTATCTTATTGACTGATGAAAATGCAGTTTCTGTTGATGAGAAAAATGCTGATAATAAAATCAATCCCATCAATATACCAATCTGTATCCAATCTGTCTGTGTCATACGTCTTTTTCATCCTCTTCAAGTAATATAGCAGGTTTAGTCACTTTTACTTTTGAAATGACATTTTCGTTTGTTTCTAATACTTCAAATGTAAATTTATTATATTCGAATTTTACTTTTTCATCTTTTTCAGGAAATCTTCCTAATTGTCCTAAGATAAAGCCACCAATGGTGTCAAAATCTTCTACAGGAAGTGCTGCTTCTATTTCATCTTCAACATCATCGATATTCGTAAGTCCATCAATTTCATATGTTTGATCATCAATTTGTTTGATTTCTTCTTCATCTTCATCATATTCATCAAAAATATTACCTACAATTTCTTCAATTAAATCTTCTATGGTTACGATACCTGCTGTACCACCATACTCATCTAATACGATTGCGATATGATTTTTTTGTTGCTGCATTTCTTTAAATAATTCACTCGTCTTTTTACTGTCCGGTACAAAATATGGTTCTCTAAGTAATGTTTTTAGTGAGAATTTTTCTTCTTGGTTATCTAAATACTTAAGTAAATCTTTTACATGTATTGTTCCAACGATATGATCGATATCTTTATCATAGACAGGAAAACGAGTGAATCTTTCATTTTGAACGTATTCTATGATTTGTTTTCTCGTTGATTTTATATTTAAAGCTGATATCTCAGTTCTATGTGTCATAATTTCTTCGACTATTGTATCACTAAAATCAAAGATGTTTTGGATCATTTCTGACTCGTCTTCATCAATATTACCTGATTTCGAGCTTACTTCGACGATGGTTCTGATTTCTTCTTCAGTCATTCTTCTTTCACCTTCTTCAGGTTTAAGTGCGAATAATCTTCCAAACATCATTGATGCTTTATTCATTAACCAAGTAATCGGTAATAAAATTACATAAATCAGTTGAATAAATCCAATAGTTTGATACGCAATAGCATCTGTATGTTTGTTAGCTAATCTTCTAGGGATTAATCTAGCAAATACGAGCTGAAAAAATAACAATAGAAAAAGAATCACAAACATAGCGATTGGATTTAGCCAAGCTAAATTGTTAAATATGTTCATAACACTTGTATGAAATGCATCTAATGCGATAGCTCCATTAATAAGTGTTAAAATTGTTATCATAATTTGAATCGATAAAAGATATCTTTTTGAATCATTAGTAAATTTTTGAATCTTTAATGCTTTTTTATTATCATTTAATACATCTTCATTGACTTTAGCGTCACTGACAACTACTAATGCAACCTCAGATGCACTAAATATCGCCGTTAAAATGATAATAAGAACAATAGTGATTACTGATATCAACATAAGCTTTTACCTCTTATACAACAAAAAAAGACACCAAAAAAAGGATTATGTTTAATGTCTTTGTTACTCTGATATATTGGATCCTCGATCCTACTACTGCAATCTTCCATCTTTTGTTTTGATTCCTCCGTGAAATCGTTATGAGAATATCATACTATGTTTTTGCTAAAAAGTCAATGATGATAGCCTTACCATCAAATATTATATATAATATTGTTGCGATTTATTTTATTTATGCTAAAATAAATAAGTGAAGGGGAGTAGTTAACTCTAAATTAGTCGTCAATACGGCAGATGCCCGGCTAATTTCAAGGATTCCTTGTAACGAGACCTTCAAGACTTTTTTGTCTTGATGGTTTTTATTTTTAAAACATCAAGAAAAATAACATCTAAGGAGAGGTATCTTATGCAAATTGCTTTAAATGTATTATTTTTAATTGTCGGGTTTATCATGCTCATTAAAGGTGCAGATTTTTTTATTGTCTCATCTAGTTCAATTGCTAGAAAGTTTAGAATATCACCTTTAATCATTGGTTTAACATTAGTTGCTTTTGGAACATCACTACCAGAACTTGCTGTTAGTTTTGCTGCATCAATATCTGCTAAATCACAAGGATTAACTGCAGATATTGCAATGGGTAACGTGATTGGTTCGAACATGGCTAATATAACACTTATATTAGGTGTAAGTGCTCTAATTATGCCTGTTATTGTTAAAAAATCAATGAGAAAAAAGGAATTTCCTTTTCTTATAGCAACCACTTTGTTATTAACATTTCTAGCTTATTTCTTTCAATCAGATTATAAGATCGTATGGTGGGAGGCGATTGTTTTACTCATAGCATTTGGATTATATATGTATTTGATGATTACATCTGATAAAGATATGACTGAAGAACATATTCCATTTGTTGATATTAAAAAAGCAACTATTTTATTAATCATCGGTATTGCTGGAGTTTCTATTGGTGGTTTCTTAGTCACTGAAGGTGCTGAGTTCATCGCAATCGAGCTTCTAACGACCTCCTTTGGTATGACTGTCACTAAAGCAACTACCCTTGTGGGTTTAAGTATTGTTGCACTTGGGACTTCACTTCCAGAATTAGTCACTTCTGCAATGGCAGCTAAAAAAGGTGAAGCTGATATTGCACTAGGGAATGTTATTGGATCTAATATCTTTAATATCTTATTTATTGTTGGACTATCTGGTGTTATTGTACCACTTGGATTAAATCAAGATGTCTTAATGGATATGATCATCTTAATTGGTGTAACTTCATTTGTAGTTATCTTAGGTATGACAAAAAGTAGGTTATCTCGATTTGAAGGTGTCATTATGATTTTAATCTATGTTTCATACATCACATTTATCATTCTAAGGGCTTTATCTATCTTTTAATATAACAAAACGCATCTTCGGATGCGTTTATTTTTTTAAAAAATTGATGATATCAGGTTTCAATAAATCTTGGTGAACTATATAACTATCATGTGTATGATCTTCTATAACTTTTAGGTTTGAATGTTTTAAGAAATGATGCATTTTTAATGTATGTTTTTCTTTGATACAATCATTACTACCCACAACGATAAGCACTGGATTTAAAATATTTTTTAAATCCTTTTTCTTTATCTTAGGTTCTTTTAACATCAGTTTGATAAATGGAGACTGATATTGTTTATACTCAATTTTAAACTCTTTTCTAACTTGTTTTGTTAATCCTTTCGGCTTATAATTGCTGCCGCAAACAATTAGTTTATTCATTAAATTTGGAGCGAATATTGCAAGTTTAAGTCCAATAATCCCACCATCACTAAATCCTAATATATGTGGTTTATTTATTTTTAGTGTACGTATGAATTGATAGACATCTTGTGTCATATCGTCATATGAAAAATGGATGCTTTTACTGCTTTTTCCATGATTTCTACTGTCAATGGTATAAATTGTAAACTCGTCTTTAATTGATTGAATTAATTCATCAAAAATATGCATATCTTCTTGATTGCCATGCAGTAAAATTAATGGCTCACCTTGGCCATAAACTTCATAATTTAATTCAACTTGATTCGCATTTATTTTCATCTTTTTCACCCATAAATATTTTAACATAAAAAAGAGGTAGTGATTAAAAAATCACTACCATTTTTAAATATTATTCTACTGTTTCTTCCGTAACTTCTTCGCCTTCAACAGCTTCTTCAGTTTCCGTTTCTTCCTCTTCTATAGTTTCACGAGATTCTTTCACGATAAAAACAATGTGTTCTGGATCTTCATGAATGGTAATACCTTTTGGAACTTCAATATCTTTAACATGTACTGCTTGATCCATTTCCATCTCAGATGCATCAAATTCAAAATGTTGAATACCTGAACCAGGTGCATACTCACAATGAATGTCTTGTAAGACTAATTGTACATATAATCTGCTCTTTTCTAATATTTCTTTACCATGAACTACAACAGGAATTTGTGCGGATACTGTTTCATCTTTCGCAATTCTATGTAATTCAAAATGAATGATATCTTGTGGCTTTAATATGTTAGATTGAACGCTTTTTATGTATACATTATGTTTTTTACCATCTAATGTTACTTTAAAAGTCATTGATTTACCATATTCAGCAAGTGCTTCTTTAAATGCTTTTTCATCAACTTCTATCGATGTAGATTCAATAGATTTTCCATACATTACACCAGGAATCATTCTTTCCTTTCTCACTTCATTGAGTGATCTAGTTCTCAAATTTACTTTCATATTTTATTTCCTCCTAGTTTTAACTACAACTATTATACCATAATGAAGCCATTTTGTCTATTTTTTAACTTGGCTTACTTCTTAGCCTTTATGGTGAGTTCAATTGTCTTAATAAAAGTCTCATCTAGCTCATTTATATTTAGGATAACATTTTGATGATGGATGGCTTTTTGTTCATCTTTTTGAGGAACATGCCCTAATAAATAAATGTATAATCCACTTAGTGAATGATAATGTTTTGAAGTTTCATCAAGACTTAGTTTTAAATAGTTATTTAAATCATGTATCGGTATATCTCCTTGGACTAGATACGTTTGTTTATAGACTTTTTTGATGAGTTCTGGGAGTTTATCGTGCTCATCATAAATTTCTCCGACAATCTCTTCAAGCATATCTTCTAGCGTAACTATGCCTTCAAAACCGCCATGATCATCAACAAGTAATGCCATTTGATGATTTGTATTTTGCATGTTTTTAAATAATTTATTGATCTTAATATCCATAGGTACATATAAAGGATCTCTTATAATCTCTTTGATATCAAAATCTAAATCAGGATGATCAATGATCAGTGGTATGACATCTTTGACATGGATAATTCCTAAGATGTGATCCAAATCAACATCAAAAACAATGACTCTAGAAAGTTTCGTTTCGATGATACTTTTAAGCATTTGATCTTTATCCATATGAATATCTACACCATAGACTTTAGTCCTTGGTGTTTTAATCATATCAGCTTTTACATCATCAAATCTAAAAATATTTTCTAACATCCGTCTTTCTTGGTCTTTATAAAGACCTTGAATCTGACCTAACATAATGAGTTGTCTAATATCTTCTTCTGATATTGAATCATCACCTTGATCAATTTTCTTCCCAAATATTTTTAGGACAAATGATGTAGAAATAGATAGTAACCAAACAAAAGGTCTTGTAATGATCATAACAATATAAACAACATATACTGAAAATAATGCAAATTTATTTGGATTAGATAATGCTAGTTTTTTAGGAACTAACTCACCTAAAACTAAAGTAACGTATGATAATATCAATGTAATGATAATAACAGCAACACTCACGCTTATATCAATACCTAAGTTTGATAAAAATAAAATAAAACTTGATGATAATCTAGCTCCAGCAAGTGCACTTGACATAAATCCTGCAAGTGTTATCGCAACTTGAATCGTAGATAAATATCTCGTTGAATCTGAAGTTACTTTTAATACTAATTTCGCTTTTTTTTGATGATTATCTGCTAAACTCTTCATCTTTGATCGATTTAGGGAAACCAAAGCCATTTCGCTTGCGGCAAAAAATCCATTCACCAAAATCAAGATAAAGATTAAAATCAGGATTGCTGCGATATCCATAACATCACCACTTTCTAAAATCTATTGTAACATGATTATTATTAAAAAGAAAAGGTCCTTATAAAAGGACCTTTAAAAATGTCAATGTGCATAAGCCATGTTCTGTAGCCCTTATAAAGGGTGTGACCATTTATCTCTACATTGTAGCGTATGTTCGCTTTAGTTTGCGTTCATACATGCCCCTACCAAATTTGGGTTGCTAGCTTGAGGGGTTTACCGCGTTTCATCTACTTATTTCTAAGTAACTCGTTTCTGTGGCACGTTGTGTTTTAAGATCATAGCCTAAGCCTTAGATCATCAAACGCCGTTACATCCGTAGATGTACCCTAAGTTATGGTTTCCTTAGGCACAAACACTACATTCATCTCAGAATGTGCTAGCATGGACTTTCCTAACCTACCTAAGTAAGCTCGGTCACCTTCCATTGACATCAATTATTTTATCATATTAATTTTTATTACTCAATATTATTTAAGTGCATCTTTTCTTGATAAATCAATACGTCCTTTATCATCGATACCGATACATTTAACTAAGATAATATCGCCTACTGATACAACATCTTCTGTTTTTTCTACACGTTCTTTAGCAAGTCTTGAAATATGTACTAATCCCTCAGCACCTGGCCAAATTTGAACGAAACATCCGAATTTTTCAACGCGTGTAACTTTACCTTCATAGATTTTACCAACTTCAGCTTCTCTAACTAAGTTTTGGATATATGCTGCAGCTGATTCAATCCAAGTTGATTCAGTATGCATTAAGAATACTCTACCATCTTGTTCGATATCAATCTTAACTTGATTGTTATCTTCAATAATTTGAGAAATAATCTTACCACCAGCACCAATAACGTCTCTAATCTTATCAGGATTAATTCTGATCATCTTAACTTTTGGAGCATATGCTGATAATTCTTTTCTTGGTTCATTAATGATTTGTTCCATATGATCTAAGATATGTAATCTTGATAATCTAGCTTGTTCTAATGCTTCTTTTAAGATTTCTTTAGTGATTCCTAAAATCTTAATATCCATTTGAAGTGCTGTAATACCAGTTTTAGTACCAGCAACTTTAAAGTCCATATCGCCTTCATGATCTTCCATACCTTGGATATCACTTAAGATGGTGTAATTTTTACCATCCATGATTAGACCCATCGCAATACCAGCAACTGGAGCTTTTAAAGGGACACCAGCAGCCATTAATGCCATCGATCCAGCACAAATTGTTGCTTGTGATGATGAACCATTTGATTCTAATATTTCTGATACAACTCTAATTGTATATGGGAATTCTTCTTCATCAGGTAAAACTTGTAGTAATGCACGTTCACCTAATGCTCCATGACCAACTTCTCTTCTTCCAACAAAACCATAACGTCCTGTTTCACCAACACTAAATGGTGGGAAGTTGTAATGTAGCATAAAACGTTTTGATTCTTCTAATCCAAGACCATCAATAATTTGGTTTTCACCTAATGCTCCAAGTGTTACAACACCTAAAGCTTGAGTTTGGCCTCTTGTGAATAATGCAGAACCATGTGTACGTTTTAAAATATCTATTCTAGATGATAAAGGTCTAATTTCATCAACTTTACGGCCGTCAGGACGCACCTTATCTTCTGTAATTAAACGTCTTAATTCTTTTGTTACGATTTGATCAACAACAGTTTTAACTTGTTGAACATAATTTTTATGTGCTTTTTCATCAAATACTTTAACACCATCAATTTCATTGAAAAATGATTTTTCACTAAATTTATCAACAGTTTCTTCTTTAATTTGATCAATTGCATGATATCTTTCTAATTTGTCAAAAATAGATACTGCTTTAATTAAACGATCATAGCTAAATTCATGAACAGCTTTTTCAACGTCTTTGTCAATTTCAAATACTTCAAAATCCATTTTTTCTGGTTTGATTTCTGCAATAATTTCTTCTTGGAATTTAACAAGTGCTTTAATTTGCTCATGAGCAAATAAAATCGCTTCTAAAATTGTGTCTTCATCAACTTGTTTTGCACCAGCTTCAACCATATTGATTGCATCTTTTGTACCAGCAACGATTAAGTCAATTTCACTCTTTTCCATTTGTTCAGGTGTTGGGTTAACGATAAATTCTTTATCGATTAAACCTACTGTTACACCAGCAACAGGGCCATTAAATGGAATATTAGAAATACCTAACACAAGTGATGAACCAAATAATGAAGCCATCTCAGATGATGCTTCTGGATCACTTGATAACACTGTGTTGATAATTTGTACATCATTTTTAAATCCTTCAGGAAACATTGGTCTAAGTGGTCTATCAATTAATCTTGATGTTAATGTTTCATGTTCAGAAGGTCTACCTTCTCTTCTTAAAAATCCCCCAGGAATCTTACCACCAGCATAAAGCTTTTCTTGGTAAATCACCATTAATGGGAAAAAATCCATTGGTGACGGTTCTGTTTTAGCAGTAACGACACTTAATACTGTAGAGTCACCATAATTGATAAAAGCTGCACCGTTTGCTTGTTTGGCAACTTCTCCAATCTCAACACTAAGCACTCTACCGCCTAGTTTTGTTTCAAATACTTTTTTGTTCATAATATAAAATCTCCTTCATTTTATATGTTTTCTCATATAATTTTATTATTATTTAACCTTATATATCATACCATAATTTTCACTATTTTCATAACAAATCACCAAAATAGGTAAAAAAAAGATTGCTTTCGCAATCCTTTTATCGACGTAATCCTAGTTTTTGAATTAATGTTTGATAACGTTCAACGTCTTTATGACGAAGATAGTTTAACAAACGACGTCTTTTACCAATCATCATGTATAAACCACGACGAGAGTGGAAATCATGAATGTGTTGTTGTAAGTGTCCATTTAAAGAGTTAATTTCTGCAGATAATACAGCAATTTGAACTTCTGGTGAACCAGTGTCTTTCTCTTTAGTTGCATAAGCTTTGATGATTTCTTGTTTTTCGATTTTTGTTAATGCCATTTTAGTTTCCTCCTTCGAATAACTAAAGTATGGGTCGGCTGTCCCGATACCTTGTTACCGCCTTTATTATTGTAACATTTTTTTATAAAAATGCAACATACATACTAAATTTTAACGAATTGATCAACATTAATGACAAATACTGTTGCTCCACCAACTTCTACTTCTATTGGAAGGGATGAAAATGAACCAAATTCATTAACAATAGTGTTTGGAACTAATTTTGTGCGTTTCTTTGAATGAGCTTCAATAACTTCTAATGCTTGCGGAACTTTTTCGTCATTCACACCAATCATAAAAGTGACATTACCAGCACGTAGGAAACCACCTGTTGAAGACAATCTTGTAGAAAAGAATTTTTCTTTTACTAATGCTTTTTGTACTTTGTTTGCATCATCATTTGACACAATCGCAATAATCATTTTCATAACAGCACCTCATTTCTATATGGATATTATAGCATATTTTTATGGATTTGATAGCGTCCGAACCGTTTCTTCATCTTTTTTAAGTTGATTGATTAATGCATTTTTAGATCCGAATTTATATTCTGGTCTTAAAAAGTGCATAAAAGTGATGATTATTTTTTCACCATATATATCTTCACTAAAATCTAGGATATTAATTTCTAAACGTTTTTCATAACTATAATTTAGTGTAGGATTATTTCCTATATTAGCCATCGCATGATGCCAATGGTCTTTAACTAAGACTTTAACGTAATAAACGCCATTCTTAGGTAAAAAATAGTTGTCATAATCAACATTAGCCGTTGGAAAACCTATGACTCTACCTATCTTGTGTCCATGCACAACGTGTCCTGAGATTTGATAATGTCTATTTAATAGTTTTCTAGCTGCACCAAGATCGCCTTGAAGTAGAAAATCTTTGATATAAGTTGTTGATACTCTTGTATGATTATAAACAAGATCATTTAAAACATCGACAACAAAATATTTTTTTAAATCCTCAATAGTGCCTTGTCCACGGTATGCGAATCTTGCATCTCTACCTATTACAAGTCTTTTAACGGATATTTTCTTTAAGAAATTAATAAACTCATCAACTTTTAGTTTTGAAAAATTTTCGTTAAATTTAACGATAAATGCATAATCTAGAGGATAGTTAGAAAAAAGTTCTATTTTATCTCTTTTTTGAGTTAATGTTCTAAAAGGTTGTTTACGTAAAACTTCAGATGGATGCGGATCAAAAGTGATAATGGCATGTTTTGTGTCTTTGTATTTTAAAACACGGTTAATGAGTTGTTGATGTCCTAAATGTAGACCATCAAAATTACCCATTGTAACCGTTAAGTCTTCTGTATTTTCAATTTGATCAAATGTATTGTAGTAAATTATCATAATGACTCCTAAAAAATAAGTACTGGTTTATAAACATGGTCTTTTATTTTTTGATAAAAAGCAATCATTTGCTGATTTTCATCATAGACGACAAAATCAGAATCCATAGTTGTTTGTCTTTCATCTAAATAAACACCATTTTTGACTAATTTAATTAAATATGGACTTAATATTAATTTCGGATATGTTTTAAAATAAGTATCCAAAGTAATCATATCACTAGTTGCAATATTGTCTAGTTTTTTGGCTTGATTTATATTATAATCACCAATTTTTGTTCTTCTAAGTTCTTTTAATGCTGCATAAGTTCCTATTTTTGTTGCTAAATCAACTGCTACACTTCTTATATAGGTACCTTTTGATACATCAATTGTAAAATCAACTTCAAGATTTTTTAAAGGTGTCGTAAGCTTAAAATCAAAGATTTCAACTGCTCTTTTTTCTCTTTCTACTTCTATTCCTTCTCTAGCAAGCTCATAAAGTTTTTTACCATCTATTTTAATAGCGGCATACATAGGTGGTAATTGATCATAGGCTTTTATCATTTCATGAACAGCAATTTTTAGTTGCTCTTCATCAATAACTTGACGACTTGTCTCTAAAACTTTACCTGTTGTATCATAGGTATCATAATGCTTATTAAAAACTATAGTTCCCTCATATGATTTATTCATATTCAAAAACATATCAGATAGCTTCGTTGCCTTACCAATACACATAATTAAAAGACCACTTGCGAAAGGATCAAGTGTACCTGTATGACCTATTTTGTTAAATTTAAATCTTCTCTTTAGAGACAAAACGACATCATGAGATGTCATATTTTTTGGTTTGTCTACGAGTAAGAAACCATCCATGTTATCACCATATCTATTATACTATTTTTTAGGTAATAAAAAAAGCACAAAAGTGCTTTAATTATTTGTGTTGATTAAGCCAAGCAGCTACTCTTTCTTTTGGTTGGTATCCACTTTGACGGTCAACTTCTTCACCATCTTTGTATAATACAACAGTTGGAACGCTTCTAATACCTGCTTCAATAGCTTGTGTTCTAAATAAATCAATGTCTACTCTATAGAATTTTGAATCTGACATTTCTTCACTTAATCCTTCTAAAACTGGTTTTAACATTTTACATGGTCCACACCATGTTGCATAGTATTGCACAACAACTAAACCTTGTTGTCCTACGACTTTTTCATATGCTTCGCCTTGATATTCAATCATTAAATTTTCCTCTTTTCTTAATAATTTTTTATATTTCTATTATATATTATTTTTATAAAAAATCAAGATATTCGCTTCATTTTAATGTGACAATTGTTACACCATTTAAACCTTCACCTTCACCACCATAACGATGGTCTTTGATGTAAGGACTTGACTTAATATATTGATATACCGCTTTTCTAACTGCACCAGTCCCAAAACCGTGAATAATTCTTAAAGTTGTAAGTCCAGACATAAGTGCTCCATCGATGGCATCATCAATCGCAGGTTTTACTTCTTCAAATCTAAAACCTCTAAGATCAAGCTCTAATTTGCCTTGTTTTTGAGGTTGTACATCTTCACTTTTAGCTTTTCTTGTAATCGTCTTAGATTTCGTCTTTTCTTTAGGTGTATCTTTTTTTAAATCCGTTTTTGAGAATTTCAAGTCGAACTTTCCAAATTTAACTCTATACTCATCATCTTTGATATCTACTATTTTACCATACTGTTGATAAGATGTTATAAAAACTTCATCACCAATATTTAAAGATTCTTCAAAGAACAAAGACTTATCTTGATCTACAACTTGGTTTAAACGATATTTAACATCTGCAACATCGGGTTTAGAAAGCGATGCTTTTTGTTGTAAGTCTTTGATGATATCCATAGCTTCTTCTCTTAGTTTCAGCCATTTACTTTCTTCCTTCGACTTCACTTTTTCTATCATTTCATCTTGTCTTTGAAGTAAATCTGTTTTTATCTGTTCGTAATGTTTCTTTTCTTGTTTGACTTTTTGAATCTCTAAACTTAAAATTTCTTTTTCTTTTTGAAGATCAACCATCTCATCATTAAGCTTTTCCATCATTTTTGCTAAATCAGTTTGTCTACCCTCATATAATGTAAGAGCATGATCAACAATATCTTGTCTTAATCCTAACCTTTTAGCTATCAAAAAGGCATGAGATGAACCTGTTGTGCCCATTTGTAGATAATAAAGCGGCTTTAATGTCTGTTTATCAAAAGCAACACTTGCCGTTGTCATATGAGGTTGCTCATATGCATAACTTTTCAATTCAGAATAATGGGTTGTCACCATCATTCTTGCATCAAAATCCTTAAACGCATCTAAAATAGCAATCGCAAGCGCAACACCTTCATTAGGATCTGTACCGCTACCTAACTCATCTAATAAAACCAATGTTTGATCTTTCATTTGTGCAATCATTTGAATGATTTTAGTTAAATGTGAAGAAAACGTTGATAACGATTGAGAAATTGATTGTTCATCTCCGATATCCGCAAACACTTGATCAAAAACTGCAATATGACTTGCTTCGTTAAGTGGTGTTAATACACCTATTTGCGTCATAAGTGTGAGTAGTCCTAAAGTTTTTAATGCGACAGTCTTACCACCTGTGTTAGGACCTGTTATGAGTAAAGTTTTTAAGCGTTTATCTAATGATAAACTTATAGGAACCGCTTCTTTTGGATTAAGTAATGGATGTTTAGCTAAAATTAATTGAATATTTCCTTCTTTATTAATATTTGGCTTATGTCCATCAATATCAAGTCCATAAATAGCTTTGGCATGAATTAAATCTAGCTCAACAAATAGATCAACATTTTGTTTTAATGACTCATAAAACTGCTGAATTTGTTCGCTTATCTGCTCAATAATAAAATCAATTTCTTTTTGTTCACTAACTTTTAGATTTTCTATTTGCGCTGTTATTGTTCGTGTTTGCTCGGGTTCGATATAAATCGTTTGTTTGGATGCGGACATATCATGTACGACACCCTTGATTTTATTTTTAAACCCTTCTTTAACGCCGATACAAAAACGATCATTTCTGATAACTATCACTTGATCGTTTAAATAACTACTATAATCAACTAATAATTTTTGTAATTTGTCTTGTAATTGCTTTTCAAATCGAGATAAATCTTTTCGAATGCTTAATAGTTTTGGTGTTGCATCATCTAAGATCACACCATCTTCGTCCATTTTAGACTGTATATAAGCTAATATTTGCTTATGATTTGATAAATTATTAAAATATTCAGCTAAATGATCTGTTTTTAAGTTAATCGCTTGCTTTTGTTTTAAATAGAGATGAATATCTCTTTCCATCACTAAAAATAATCTAATATATAAAACATCTTGTATTGAATATCTTCTTTTTATTTCAGCGTAATAAAGTAGGTTATAAATATCAAAATCATCTAAAAATGGTACGCGTCCAAGTTTTGCAATAAGTTCAAGCATATCTAAAACTTCATCAAGCTTAGCATTGATGATTTCTAGATCTTTATAAGGTTCAAGATGATTAAATTTATCTTTAGCTGAATCAGATTTTACATATTTCAAGATTATTTCTTTAATCTGATCTAATTCTAGCGTTTTTGTCATAAAACTCATATAATACACCCTTTTTTCATAAAAATATGGTATAATGAAACTTGATAATAGAGGTGAAACATGAAACATTACACAATGTCGGTAACAGAAAATGAACTAGAAAAACTGAATAAAGTCTATCAATATCATCAAGTAGAGGATAAAAATCCCTATTTGCTTTTTCATGCTAAACACAATGATATTGATATTTTAGGATACAAAACAGGTAAAGTCCTACTTCAAGGTGCAGAAATCACACATGAGCTAGTCGCTATCAAAACACATTTAAACAAAGAAGATTATGCTGCGATTGGTTCTGATGAAGTTGGAACTGGTGATGTATTTGGTCCTATTGTTGTATGTTCTGCATTTGTTAACAAATCAGAAATACCATTTTTAGAAGAACTCAATGTTAGGGATTCTAAAAATATGAGTGATCAACAAATCATTGATATTGCTCAAATCATTGCTAAAAAGCTTGTCCATTCATTGCTTATATTGCCACCATCAAAATATAATAAACTTGTTAAAGATGGCTATAACTTGAATAAAATAAAAGCTTTATTGCACAATCAAGCAATTATCAAAACATCTTCTAAATTAAAGGAAAATGTTCCTGTTATACTTGATCAATTTTGTACTCCACAATTATATTACAACTACTTAAAAGATGAAACTCTAGTCTTTAGAGATATTGAGTTCCATACAAAAGCTGAATCAGTACACTTAAGTGTTGCAGCTGCATCTATTATTGCACGTTATGCCTTTTTAGTCAAAATGAAGCAATACAGTCAAAAACTTGGGATGAACCTTCCTAAAGGTGCGGGCAAAGAAGTTGACGAAGCTGTAAAAAATATATTTGACAAAAAAGGTGTTAAGAACTTAAATCTAGTGACTAAAATGAATTTCAAAAATGTCACAAAACAAGATTTATAACAAATTATCAATAAATTTTTGAAAATAATCGGGTATATCGGCGTTAAACGTCATATACTCTTTTTTTATTGGATGCATGAATGATAACTCTGTTGCATGCAAAAATTGTCCATGATCACTAATGACTTGTTTAGGACCATATAAAGCATCACCAACAATCGGGTGGTTAATATATGCCATATGCACTCTAATTTGATGTGTACGACCCGTTTCTAGTTCACATGATATCAACGTATACTGATTGTTAAATCTTTTTAACACTTTAAAATGTGTAATAGCGTGTTTACCATCTTCAACGATAGCCATTTTTAATCTGTTTTTCGGATGTCTTCCGATGGGTGCATTAATCGTACCTTCTTCTTCAGTAAAATCATGATAGACTAATGCGATATATGTTCGTTTAATTTCATGTTTTTTTAATTGCTCACTTAATAGTTGATGAGAGATATCATTTTTAGCGACCACTAAAAGACCGCTCGTATCTTTATCAATCCGGTGGACGATCCCTGGTCTAATAACGCCATTAATAGAACTTAATGTATCAACTTGATGCATCAACCCATGAACTAAAGTCGGTTCATGATAGCTAGATGCAGGGTGAACAACAAGTCCTTCAGGCTTATTGATAACTAATAAATCATAATCTTCATAAACTATATCTAGATTCATATCAACAGGATTTAAATCTAATTTAACAGGTTCAACATCAAAAATGGTTATGTCATCACCAGCTTTTAAGATATAACCTGTTTTTACTTTTTGTGTGTTGACTAGTATACGTTCATCTTTTATCATGTTTTGAACATAACTTCTACTTTTATCTTTAAATACTGTCTCAGATAAATAGATGTCTAGTCTTTGTTTTTCAAAATCTTGAGTTACTTTAATTTTATGTTGCATCATTGACTTCCTTTGTTTTTTTAAGTCTTTTTGATTCGAAGAAAAATAAATCGATTGCAAATAAGACGATGGCAGCTGATAAATAATTGTCTGCCAAGTTATTCGTAAAATTGCTTAATCCTGGTAAGTTATCTAAAAAATCTAGAAATGGATAGTGTAAGAAATCTATAACAAAGCCATAAATTGCACGATCAATAGCGTTTCCTAACGTTCCACTTATAAATAAAGCAACTGATATAGTATATACTTTTTTATGTTTAAAATCACTGTCTTTAAATAAATAACCAAAAATTACAAGTGCAGCAACCGTAATTAGAAAAAATACGATATCTTTATACGCGAAATCTCTTAAAAAGCCTAGAGATGCTCCAGGATTTTCATAATAACTTAACTCCAATAACTTTGGAATAACCACAGTATTCGTGCCAGAAAACGTTGGCGCAATCAATTGATATGCAAGTTGTTTGGTTACTTGATCTAATAATAGTGTCACAATAATGATGATAAGTCCTATAAGCATAGCATACTCCTTTAAAAGATAACAGTTAAAACGACGAATCCTAAAGTTAGCATGATAAATCCAACAAATGCGAATTCAACATATTTAGGTATCTTCGTATTAATCTCTTTAATTTTTTCGTGATAGTTTTTAAGTAGCTTGTAATAAAAGTGATAATAGAGATAAACCCATAAAATCACTAAACATAGTAATAAAATTGATAAAAATAACTTAAGTTTAGTAAATATAAACATGTTAATAACTAAAATTGATGGTGGCAAGATGATTAAAAACGAAATAAGCAAAGCTCCAAAGACTGACTTTAACACTGTGTTCATCGTTGTTTGTCTGTCTATAAGCTTAACTAAATTTCTATACTTGTGATAAAATTTATATACTCTATCCATTATATGCTTCATAAAGCCATAATGCCGCCTCATCTATAGTTTTAACTGGTACAATTTGATAGGTCACATCGATGTGTTTTATCTCATCATAATGCGCCTCTGGAATGAAAAAAACGTCTACATCATTGTATTCTGCTGTATAAATTTTTTGTACAATTCCGCCAATTCTTCCGATGTCTCCGTTACTATTTATGGTGCCTGTACCAGCAATTTTCACATCCGGAATGTTTAGTTTAAGTAAACTTACATAAATACTAAGGGTTTGTAACATGCCACCGCTTGGCCCACCGACTGTTGAGTTTAATCCAGGCAGCTCATATGCAGGATATGCATCGTAGATCTCATATTTTGTATAAAAGAGAAATGAAACATCATTAGCTTCTTGTTCATAAGTAAACTCATAAGTTGATCCATCTTCTCTTTCAATCATATATATTACATTTTGGTGATTTGATAAGTCAAAAAATGCTTGTGGATCATAATTTTCATAAGACATACCATCAATTTCTTTTACAATATCACCGATTTTAATGCCATCGAGTCTTTTTGGAAAATCATAAATATAAAGTCCTTCAAACCCATAATCCATGACAATCGATGGATCTTTTGCTTTAGCCATCTCATATGCTTTAATTAAAGCAATCTGATACGATACACTTTTTGAAATCTGTCCTTGACGATATTCATCGATAATCGTATTTTCTTGTTCTCTAATAGTTGGTCTTCTTAAAACAACTGTTTCATCATTTTTAAGTAACATATATTGAAATGCTGTAATTGGATCATATGAATATACATAAACGCTATAAAACTGTGTAGGCATTTCATGGTCTTCAATTACAAACGCTTCGTTCAGCGGTGTAAGTCCACCTGGAGCTGTCACAGTATAGTTTGTTGGTACAACACCTACAAATAACACATAAATATAGGCAAAAATCCCAATAACAATCCAATTTAAATGTTCTTTAATGAAGATTAACATAAGTCAACTCACCAACTTCTATCTTTCGATAAGATACTTTAGCAGCATCAAGCATCTTAATCGCTGCTTGATGTTCT
>JBAZCK010000010.1:0-38703 GCA_041654955.1 Acholeplasmataceae bacterium
ACATATGTAGGTATTTCTTTTAATGATTTTTCGTGTTTTTTAACATAAGCTCTAGCACCTCTTAAGCCTTCTTCTTCAGCATCAAAGCTAAGCACTATAACTCTTGTATGTTTTAATGTTTCTTTTTGCTTAAAATGTTTTCCGATTTGAATGGCTATCATACTAGCAATTAAATTATCTCCAGCACCGGGAGTTCCTTTTTTGCTTGCGAAAAACCACATTTGTGCAACCCATAAGATGGTTACAGAAAAAATGATGTTTATATACAAACTGATATCTTGCAAAAATGGAACAAATAGTGTTAATAAACTAAAAACAAATAAAATCATAACTAAAGCAATTGAACCTGTTGTTCTAAGATTGTATAATTTAGGTTGTTTTATAAAAAAATTAAATATCCTTGCGCTATCATGATGACCACTAACAATGATTTGTTGTTTCACTTCTTCTTTAGGCTCAACAATACCAACAACATTTTTGGCTTTCTTTTTTGGATAAAGTTTATCTAATAAGGGTAGATACAAGAAAAATTGTAGCACTAAAATAAGAATACTTACTCCAACTAAAATCACAGAAACATAGGCTAGATCCATCCATAAAAAAGCGATGGCTAAGATATAACTTGTAACTAAGATTCTTATCCATCCTAAAAATGCACCTTGATGAATATAAAACTCTTCTTTACTTGCTTCATCAGCGTAATCATTAACTGAATCATATAGATAATCGGCTGTATCTAGTGCAGATTTTGTTCCTGCTAATCTTGGACCAAATAAGTCAATAATTTTTTGAGATTCCTCATAAATTTCTTCAGTATATGTTTTTAAAGTTTCCTTCATGATTCCACCACACTTCATGTTTTATATATATTATAACATGTAAAAAATAGATAGGTAACTATATTTTTAAGACCAATTTATGAAAAGCGGTTACAAATTAATAGATTCTTAAGAATAATGGTATACCAAAGTCATTTTTGATGTGCTATAATAATTTTGGTGATAAGTTTGAATGCAAAAATAGTAGATCAATTAAAATTAGAATATCAAGTTGATTATATCAATGATATGTTGTTGCAAGAAAACAAACATATCCATTTTTACTTTACATTAAATGGGGATATGACGACATTTTATATTATCAGCGGTGACCCTTCATGCATTGGATTACCAAAAAAGGAATTTTTCACCTCTGATGAAATCATTGCTGTTATAAAACTTGATAATGAGCTTGCAGAAGTTGAAGGTAAAAATTCATTTATATCTGACTTAATCACACGGATTAAGACGATGAAAGATCAATGTTTTATCTATTTGCCTATTCAGCACGATAATCAAACCTTATGGTTATACATTAGCCTACATAGAGTAGAAAAAAGTACACAAAGATTAATATTTGGTCAAGTCTTAAGAGTATTAGATCGTACACCAAATGATATCATTCACTATAAGAAAACATATCAAGATCCTTTAACGAGATTATTTACTAGAGAGACATTAAAAAAACATTTATCTAATTTAAAATCTTATGATGGTGCTTATGGTATATATTTCGATATTGATAAATTTAAAGAAATAAATGATGCATATGGACATCAACAAGGCGATCAATTATTAAAAGATATCGCAAACTCATTTATTGATAATTGGGAAAAAGATGTTATATACTACCGTTTAGGTGGCGATGAGTTTTTCATCTATGTGAATAAACATAGTCAAGAAGATATCATAAAAAGAGCTGAACAACTAATCTGTGATATAGAAAATCTTAATGAGATGACTAAAAAAATAGGTGTGAGTGCTTCTGTAGGTATTGTTCCTATAACACCTCTAACCAATGATTATCATAAACTACTTGATTTAGGTGATACGTATATGTATAAATCTAAGCGAAAAGGTAAAGGTAATATTTCAATACACAATTTATAAAAAAAAGAGAATTTTTTTAAAATTCTCTTTTTCTTATGATCTTTATAATGCTTCTGAAATTGTTTTACCTTGCATATGTAAGATTAAGTAATCAGGACCACCTGCTTTTGAATCTGTACCACTTAAATTAAATCCACCAAATGGTTGATATCCAACAATTGCCCCTGTACATTTTCTATTAAAATATAGATTACCTACATGGAAGCTTTCTCTAGCTTTTTCTAAATTCATACGATTATTAGATATAACTGCACCAGTTAAACCATATTCTGTGTTATTGGCAACTTCTAACGCTTCATCAAAATCTTTTACTTTACAAATCGCAAGAATTGGACCAAATATTTCTTCTTGCATCAATCTAGAATTTGGTTTCACATTGTGATAAATTGTAGGTTCAATAAAATATCCTTTTTCATCACTAGCTTGTCCACCAATCAATAATTTACCTTCTTTTTCGCCAACTTCAAAATAGCTGGTGATTTTTTTATAAGCTAGATGATCATTAACTGGTCCCATAAAGTTTTCTAATTTTTCAGGGTTACCTACTTTTAATTGTCTTGTAAGTCTTTCTACTTTATCAATGATTTCGTCATAAACATCTTCAACGATAATTGCTCTTGAACAAGCACTACATTTTTGACCACTAAATCCGAAAGCTGATTTAACAATAGATTCAGCTGCAAGATCGACATCTGCATCTTTATCTACAACAATCGCATCTTTACCACCCATTTCAGCAATCACACGTTTTAGCCAAATTTGACCTTTTTGCAATTTAGCAGCTTTTTCATAAATACCAACACCAACATCTTTACTTCCAGTAAAGGAAATAAATCTTGTTTTTGGATGATTTACTAAATATTCACCAACTTCACTGCCTTTACCTGGTAAGAAATTAACTACACCGTTTGGAAGACCAGCTTCTTCTAATACTTCAATAAATTTATAAGCAATCACTTGTGTTGTACTAGCTGGTTTTAAAATTACAGTATTTCCAGCCACTACAGCAGCACTAGTCATACCGACTAAAATTGCTAGTGGGAAATTCCATGGTGGAATGACGATACCTACACCAAGTGGAATGTAGCGATACTCATTTCTTTCTAAGTTTTTTCTACTTAAGATAACATCATCGATTTTCGTTAATGTTAACATTTGTCTGCCATAATATTCTAAAAAGTCAATCGCTTCAGCAACGTCCGCATCAGCTTCTGGCCAAGGTTTACCTGCTTCTTTTGTCATTAAAGCAGCAAACTCAAATTTTCTTCTTCTAATGATTGCAGCTGATTTAAATAATACATCTGCTCTAATTTTAGGATCTACTTTTTTCCATGATTCAAATGCATTTAATGCAACTTCTATCGCTTGATTTGCATGTTCCATTGATGCTTGATGAATCGTTCCAACAATTTCTGAGTGGTTTGCTGGATTTAATGAATTAAGTGTACGATCAGTTTTTACTCTTCTTCCTTCAATAATAAGATCGTAAGTTTCTCCTAAATAAGTATAAACTTTTCTAATGCCTTCTTGATAATTCTTGATGTTTTGTTCATTTTGAAAATCTGTTAGTGGTTCTGTTTGATAATTATAAATTGACATATTTCTCTCTCCTTTTTTTAAACAACTGATTTTTCTATATGGACGGCTTCTTGATTATTAAAACGCTCTATAGATAGACTTTCTATATCCATAGATGGCTTTAAGCCTAATACCAATTCGCTCATCAAGAGTCCTGTCATAGGGGCTAACATAAAACCATGTCCTGAAAATCCACAAGCCATATAAAAATTATTGACCTCAATAGCTTTTGAAATGATTGGTTGATGATCAGGTGACATGTTATAAGAGCCACCCCATTGTCTTACTATATTTAGTTTACCAATAAGTGGCATGATATCACAAACAGTTTGGCTCATTTCGTCTAAAAACTGCCAAGAACTTGATATATCATGTCCTTTTGTCTGATTTGGTGTTGATCTTCCCATTAAAAATGCACCATGAGGAACTTGTTGACAATAGATATTTTTAGAAAAAGACATCACCATCGGACCTTGTAGTTTTTCAACAGGTTCGGTTGCTAGTATCTCATGGTTTTCTGAGTATACAGGGATATCTACACCAGCTAATTCACCAATTTCTTTTGCATATCCGCCTGCTGCATTGATGAGTATATCTGTTTCGTAGATCTCTTTATCTGTGATAACTTTTTTAACTAATTGATCTTCTACTGTTAAATCTTTAACAGTTTCAAAAAAATGAAACTGAACACCTAATGCTAGGGATGCTTTATAAAAAGCTTCTGTCATCTTAAAGGGATTAAGATGCCCATCTGTATGGCAAAACGTAGCACTTAAAAACGCATTAGGATTTAAGTGAGGCACTATATTTAACGCTTCTTCTTTATTTAAAACTTTTGAAGGAATACCTAATTCATTTTGAAGTTTAACATTTTTCTTAAACTGTTCTTCTTCATCTTTTGTTGTCGCAAGTATTAAATATCCTTCTTGTTTTAATTCAATAGATCCATCATAATCTAATGTTTTTTCAGCTGTTTCAAAAAACTCCATACTCTTTTTTGCCATCAAACAATTCATTTTAGTTGCCCATTGTTGTCTAATGCCTGCACCACATCTACCGGTTGCACCATTAGTAAAATAGCCTTGATCAATGACTAAAATATCTTTAACGCCTTTTTTTGCAAGATGATAAGCAATACTTACACCGCTAATACCTGCACCAACAATAATGACATGTTTTTTCATTTTTTTGCCTCCTTAGCAATACTTTCTAAGGAGATACCTTGAAGCATCGGTCTTGCTTTATGTGGTTTAACATCATTAACTTTTTTACCTAAATAACTAGCTAATTCTTTTTGGATCAACTGACCACATGTATTGGCTTGACAAGGCCCCATACCAACTCTAAGCAATCGTTTTAAATCTTCAAATGTTTCATAGCCTTCATCAATTTTTTTATGTAAGTCTTCTAATGTGACATCTTCACATCGGCACATAATAATCTTCTTTTTATCCATGTTATACCCTCACAGTAACAAACTCATGTAAATATTCAATTGGAACACTTACTTCGATGAGTGCTGTATGATCATTTGATTTTCTTAAAGTAACTTTTAATATTTTTGCATCACAAATCTTTTCTCCTGATCTGTTAATCCCATCAACGATATCACCAACATTAGGTTTTGGATTAAGTTCAAAAGGTATTTTAAATATTGCTTGATCAAAACTAATTTGCGCAACTATGATTGCTAATCCTGGACATACTGCAACACAAATGCCACATCCCGTACATTTATCTGGATCTAATTTTGGTTGAGTATTGATGTTATCTCCAATATGAATCGCATCAAATGGACAGCTTGTACTACATGGATTACAAGGAATATCTTCATAACATTCTAAAATAGCTTTGGGTCTTGCTAAAACTTTTTCATCAAAAAATCTTGATAAAACTAAGTCTTTAGACGCTACTCCTGTTTTATTTAACATCCGTCATCAACTCCCTCATCTTATTTAATCCTTTAGATGTTTTTTCACCAAATGGACCACTTCTTAATACATTTAAAGCTTGTTCATATTTATGTGTTAACTCTTCATAATTAGGATGTATTTGACCCATATACTTAGAGACATATAGTCCAGTTAAATAACCTTCCATCATCGCTGATGATGCTTCTTCTATACCTATATTATCTCCGCATGAAAAGATACCTTCAACAGATGACATATGTTTTTGATCAACTAATGGTACAGTTCCACCCAATTCAGGAATATAACCAATTTTCGCATCTACCATATCTAGAAGTTGATAACTAGGTGCAAGTCCAACAGATATACAAATGCCATTTGTTTTTATGATTTCAGATGTGCCTTTAATTTCTTTAAAGTTTTCATCTAGTGATACAATTTCAGCAGCTTCAACTTTATTTGTTCCAATCGCTTTTTTAATGGTTTTATTAACATAAATTGGAACACCGAGTCTTCTTAGTTTTGAGGCATGAACTTTATAACCACCAATTTTTGAAGAAGCTTCAATAACTGCTTTAACTTTGATACCCGCTTGAATTAACTGATAGCTTACGATAAGTCCAATATTTCCTGATCCAATCATGATGATTTCATCTTGAGGTTTTACACCAAATTGATTCATCAATGTTTGCACAGCACCAGCACCATAAATACCTGGTAAATCATTATTTTCAAAAGCTAAAAACTTTTCACTTGCACCGGTTGCTACAATAATAGTTTTAGCTTTGATTTTCTTATACATGTTTTCATGACTAATGGTTGCAACCTTATCTTTGTATAAACCTAGGACAGTCGCTTCTTGCAAAATCTCTACTTTTGGATGCTCTAAAACTTGATTAATCAATATTTTTGCAATATCATAACCTCTAGTTTTAGCATACTGATCTTTAGATCCAAAAAACTTATGTGTTTGTTTAACGAGTTGTCCTCCTAAAGATAGTCCTCGATCCACAATCATAACTTCTAGATTGCTTTCTAAAAGCATAGATGCCGCGCATAAACCTGAAGGTCCTCCACCAATAATTAATACATCTTTCTCAATCATTTGTATTCCCCCTTATTTGTTTGTCTTTCAACAACCATATTGGGTTCTAGCTTTGTTATACATGTTTTAATATTTGGTTTCCCATTAACTTTCATCTTACATGAAGCACAATTACCAATCGCACAGTAAAAGCCTCTAGGTCTATTTAATTTAATGGAATAACTAAACACATCTATACCTAAATTAACAAGTGCAGATGCAATCGTATCACCTTTTTTGCCAACCATTTGTTTTCCTTCAAACATAAAGGTGATATCTTCTTTTTCTTCAAAATCTAAAATCGGATGTGAATGAATGCGCATAATGTCTCCCTCTATACACTTAAGATAATATTTGATCGATGGCAACTGCTGATTTTTTACCAGCACCCATCGCTTCAATCACTGTAGCTGCACCTGTGACTGCATCTCCTCCTGCAAACACAAATGCTTTGGATGTTATTCCTGTTTCGTCTATTGTTATGATACACCCTTTATGATTAATATCTAAATCAGGACTAGTTTTAGATATGAGTGGGTTTGGGGTTGTACCTACTGCAATAATAACGACGTCTGTTTTAAATTCAAACTCAGATCCTTCAATTTCAATAGGTCTTCTTCTGCCTGATTGATCAAGTTCTCCAAGTTTCATTTTTACACATTTCATCGCTTTTACAAATCCATAAGAATCACCAATAATCTCAACAGGATTTGTTAGCATATCAAATATAATACCTTCTTCTAAAGCATGCTCTATTTCTGCTTTTCTTGCTGGTAATTCATCAATTGATCTTCTATAAATAATATGAACTTGTTTTGCACCAAGTCTTAATGCTGATCTTGCTGCATCCATTGCAACATTACCACCACCGACAACTGATACAATCTCGTCTTTATAAATAGGTGTTGCTTGATCTTTTTCATATGCTTTCATCAAATTAACTCTGGTTAAAAACTCATTTGCTGAATAAACACCATTAAGTGTTTCTCCTTCGATGTTTAAAAACTGTGGAAGTCCTGCACCAGTTGCAATAAATATCGCTTTAAAACCATCTTCAAACAAGTCTTCTAAATATAGTGTTTTACCGATGACTGTATTTGTTTTAAGTACAACACCATGTTCTATTAAATTATTAATTTCTTTAGATACAATAGATTTTGGTAATCTAAATGCTGGTATCCCATAAGTTAAAACGCCACCCGGTGCATGAAGTGCTTCATAAATAGTAACATCATAACCTCTTTTTAATAGTTCACAAGCACAAGATAATCCAGCAGGTCCTGAGCCAACAATCGCGACTTTCATATCATTTTTATGAATATCAAAATCACATGTAGAGTGTTCTTGTTCATAATGGTAATCTGCGACAAATCTTTCTAATCTACCGATGCCTACAGATTCTCCTTTAATGCTTCTTACACATACACTTTCACATTGACTTTCTTGAGGACAAACTCTGCCACAAACTGCTGGAAGCATACTATCATTTGTTATGATTTGATATGCTTTATCAAAGTTTTTTTCCTTAATTTCGTGAATGAAACCTGGAATATTAATTTCAACAGGACATGCGTTTACGCATGGCATGTGTTTGCATTCTAAACAACGATTAGCTTCTAATACAGCATCATAAGGCGTATAGCCTTGTTCTACTTCCATAAAATTTTGATTTCTTATGAGTGGATCTAAAACCGGCATAGATACTTTAACTAGAGATTTATTCATGATGATCACCTCTAGATTTAACTTCATTAAAATCTTTTGATTCTTTTTCAACATACATTTGATTACGCTTCAATAAATTATCATAATCTACTAAATGTCCATCAAAATCCGGTCCATCAACACATGCAAACTTCATTTGATTACCTATTTTTACACGACATCCACCACACATGCCTGTACCATCAATCATGATTGGATTTAAGCTTACTGTAGTAGGTATATGATAAAGTTTAGTTATTTCGCTTACAGCCTTCATCATAACTATTGGCCCAATCGCAAACACATGATCATAAGTTTGTTTTTCTAATAAAGTTTTTAATACATCCGTTACAAATCCTTTTTTGCCAAAACTACCATCATCTGTTGTATAAAATTGATGATGCGTAACTGCTTCAAATTCATTATACAAAATCATTTGTGATATAGACTTATATCCAGCAATAAGATCCACATACGTGCCTTGATTAAAAAGTGCTTTACATAATGGATAAGCAATTGCAGAACCTACACCACCACTAATAACTAAAACATTTTGCAGATCATCTATGTTTGTTGCAAGTCCTAATGGACCAACAAAATCTAGAATATATTCATTTTCTTTTTTCTGATTTAAAAGATAGGTTGTTTTCCCTATAACTTGAAAAATGATAGTAATCGTACCATCATTTTTATCAACATCTGCAATCGTTAAAGGGATTCGTTCTCCCGACTCATCAACTCTTAAGATTACAAACTGTCCAGCTTTTGCGTGTTTAACAACATCTGGTGCATAGACATTCATTTGTGTGATTTGATCTGTTAAAGCCTTTTTTAAAATGATTTTATACATACAAAAAGCCTCTACTGTTTTATTTCATTATATCATGTAATTTGCAGAGTTAAAATGATAAAAAAGAAAAGCCTTTAAGATTTATCTTAAAGACTTATACTATACATTTAATTTCTCTAATTTTTTTGATTTTCGATCAATTTCTACTTTGGGTTTAAAATCAACACGTCTATAAAAATAGATGCCTGGAATGATGATTAATATATTACTAATAAGCATTGCATACCAAATACCACTACTACCTAAATCAGTAAAATACTTAAAGATTAAGATTGCCGGTATGCGCATAAACCATAACCTAGTTATCGTAAATGCAAAAGTAAACTTCGTGTCACCTGTCCCACTAAAAGTTCCTACAAACGTTTGGAATATACCCATAAGTGGTAGTCCAATGAGTAGGTAGAACATATATTCCATACCAAGTTTTAGTGCAACTGGATCATCTTTAATAAAAATTGATAAAAGTGGTGATCGAACCCAAATCAATCCAAATGCTCCAATAGCCATTAGTCCAAATGATAAAATCATCGCTTTTCTAAATGCTAATCTTGCTCGCTTTGGATTTTCATTTCCTATATTTTGTCCAAGATAAGCTGCAAGCACACCACCAATTGCCATAACAGGATGCAAGATAATTGAAGTAATTCTATTGCCTACACTAAATGCCGCAATTGTCGGATCACCATAAGATACAATAATCGTATTCATAATAATAAATCCGATTGCAGTAATAGATTGTCCTAATGATGCAGGAACCGAATATTTAATAATGATTCTAGAAATATCTTGATCGATTCTTAAATATTTTTTATCAATCGTTAGACCCTCTTTTGCGTTAAATAATTGATGAATCATAAACGGCATAATCACAACATTCGCTATCAACGTAGCGATTGCTGCACCACTAACACCAAAACCAAATACAGTAATTAATAGTGGTGATAAGATAATATTTAACACAACGGTAATAACTCCATAAATGACTGGTGTTACTGTATCTCCACTTGATTGTCTAGTTGCTGTAAACGCAAAAAATATAAAAACAAACGGTAATTCAAATGCTCTAATCTTTAAATACTTAACGCTATTTTCTAAAGTAAATCCATCAGTTCCCATAAGTCTCATGATAGGTTCTGCAATGAAGAAAGCAACCACATTTAAAATGATACCTAATATGATGGAGATAATAAATAAATTACTTGCATATTTTTTTGCTTTATCAATTTGTTTAGAGCCAACATGTTGGCTAATTAAAGCAGTTCCTGCAGCACTTAAGCCTATACCTAATGACAAATAGGTAAAAAATACAGGAAAAGTTAGTGAAATCGAATTAATTGCTTCTGTTGAAAACCCTGGAATCTCACTGACAAAAAACATGTCAATGACATCATGTAGTGTTTTGATTAAATTATTTAACATTAAAGGAATTGCTAAAACTAATAGTCCTTTATAGATATTAGGATCCTTTAAAATCAGATGTTGTTTTCGTTCATCTTTACTCATTTTTTTCACCGTCCAACCAAACTATTATATCATATAAAAAATAAATAAAACAAAAAAAAAGTATCATTTAAGATACTTTTAAGAATTGTTATCTAATTGTTTTTAAAGCTTTTGCCCATGTATTTACTTGATCTAATAAAACTGTTAAATTTTCATCATGTAATGCTTGTGGTTTAAATACGGCACCATTTTCAAAATCAGTAAACAACGATAATAATACTTGTGTTCTAACATCAGCTACTTGTAATTCACCTAATACATTTCTTAAATGTTCTGCAGCTCTTGCACCACCAATAGAACCGTATGACACAATACCTGCTGACTTATTATTCCAAGGATCTCTAGCAAGATCTAATGCATTTTTTAAAGATGCAGCCATTGAGTGATTGTATTCTTGAACAATAAAAATAAATCCATCAAGTGTAGCAAGTTTCTCATTCCACTTTGTGATACCTGACATATCATCTGATTCACCTAGTAATGGTAGGTTGTATGATTTAATATCAACAATTTCATAATTTGCATCATTTCTTTTATCTGCAAATGCTTTTACCCATTCTCCTACCTGAGGACTTAATCTACCTTCTCTTGTAGATCCTAGTATAATACCTATGTTTAATTTGTTTGTTTCCATGTTAATCTCCTTTTTTTACTTACATATTGTAACTTAATTATATAAAAGTTATCTTATAATGTAAAGTAATTTGCTTTTCATTTGAAATTAGTTATAATGTAGATAAGTGAGGTGTTAAATATGAGTCAAATTTGTGTTAAATTTGAAAGTGCATCTAAAATATTAAGTAAACGTTGGGTTGGTTTAATTATACATCAACTCTTAGAGGGTCCAAAAAGATTTAATGAATTAGAATCCGAACTTAATATTACAGGAAAAGTATTATCTGAAAAATTAAAACAACTTGAAATGTTAAATTTAATAAAAAGAGACGTTTATCCAACGACTCCAGTTAAGGTAGAATATAGTTTAACCAAAAAAGGTGAAGGCTTAGATCCAGTGATTAAAGCAATCGAAACTTGGAGTCAAGAATGGATATAAAAATAAAATGGCGAAATCGCCATTTTTTTACGTCTCTAATGCTAATGTTGGATAATCAATAGACATTTTATGAATATATCTCATCTCAATGACTAATAATAAAACACTAATTAATCCTGATAAGATATCAGCACCTGCAAATCCAAACCATATACCTTTCATATCATTAAATAGATATGTGAATAGATACACAAATGGAATGAAAAACACAACTTGCCTAGATAGTGCAACAATCATCGCGCGAATTGGATAACCAAGTGCTTGGAAAATTGCTCCAACAATAATTTGAAACCCAACAAGTAAAAAGCCAAGTGAAATAATTCTAAAAGCATAACTACCATAATCGATAAATAATTGATTATCATCTTCTGAAAATAGCCTAAATAGTGCTGGTGAAAATATTTGAATAAATAAGAATCCAAAAATAAAATAAACAATGATGACTTTAGTTGCGAAAATAATGGTATCTCGCATTCTTTTATAATTTTTTGCCCCATAATTAAATCCTACAATAGGTACCATACCTTGAACGATACCAAAACTAGGTAAAAACACAAAGTTAATAATTCTATTAATTACACCGTATATAGAAATATAGATACCTGGTTCTTCTCCACCATATTTATTGATTAAGCGATAAATGATAATCGCAATAAAGGCACCTAAAGAATTTCTTAAAAATGTTGGAAAGCCAACAACGATAATTTCTTTAGTTGTTTTTAAATCGACATGAAACCATTTAGATAATCTAATTCTTAAATTAGAATCTTTATCTAATGCTTTTACAAAAATATAAGTTAGTCCAATAAATTGTGCAATGACTGTTGCTATAGCAGCACCACTAACACCCATATCAAACCCAAAGATAAATATTGGATCTAATATAATATTTGCTCCAGCTGCAATAATAAGTGAATACATCGCAACTTTCGATCTACCTTCTGCTCTAGTTAAATTATTTAAAACTATAGATAATGATTGCGGGATTAAACCAATCAAGATAATACTTAAGTAATCATAAGCATACCCCATGTTTTCGCTCGTAGCACCAAAGAAAACGAGTAAATCATCGATAAATATAAAACTTAAGACCGTAAAGATAACTGCAAGTACAATATCTACCCTAAGACCTGTATTAACTGCTTCTTCCATTTTTGCATAATCTTTTCTACCAAACGCTCTACTAAAAACTGAAGCTGCACCAATACCAACCATAAGTCCAACAGCAATAATGATCATTTGAATAGGAAATGCAAATGCAAGTCCACCAATAGCCAGTTCACCTTCTGATCTAGCCACAAATAAAGTATCTACAAAATTATATAAAGCATTAATAGCCATCCCTGCAAATGCTGGTAGAGATAGCTTAATAAGTAGTTTTTTTACATCATATTCTCTTAGTAATTTTTCATTCTCTTTATTCATAAATGCCCCTTTTAAACAAAAAATATGGTGGAGTTACCGAGGATTGAACTCGGGACCCCTTGCACGTCAACTAAGAGTGCCCATTGAAATAACATAACAGCCCTAAATTGGGCTTTTTTATTTAATTAAATCTCTTATTATTGTATCACAAATATGAGAACTTTATAATAAAAAACTTCTGGGGGTTTATGCATGGCTATTACATTCGAAAGAGCAAGAAAGATAATTGATGTTGAGTTTAAAGATAAAAACTATATACCAGGAGACATCAGATTATATAAGTTAGTGATTCTCCTATTCGAAAATGATATCAAAAGAGCTGACGCTTTTATGACATCAGCTTTAAGTAGTTAAACCAGAGGAGAACTTAATTAAATTAAATATCAAGTTGATCGCAATAAAACTGTATATATGCGCAACTTCTTTCATATCATGCGTATATATTTTTATTCTTTGCGTTTTGTCATGTTGAAACTTACGCACTAATAATAGAAAAAAAGTTTGTTCAAAAACTATTTCATTTCCTAAAGTATCTAGAAATAATCACATACTAGCTCCATATATGCTATAATTATAATGGTGATTAAAAATGAAGAAAACAATAATCAAATTTATAATGTGGCTTGGATTTTTTGGGCTATCAGTAGGTACATATAATTTGACCCTACAAGATACTGACGAGAAGTATATTCTATATATAGATTCTGTTATAATAAATATAATACAAGTTTCAATTTCTATCTTTCTATTGATCTATTCTACAGTTCTTCTAATAAGATATAACAAAAACCTCTATGAAGATTTAAACTAATCCTTCATTGAGGTTTTTTATTTTTAAGATAATTTGGGTTATATTCAAATTACAGTACACTCCATATTGGTGGATGTGATGTTCGAGCATCACAATGAAAAAAGAGCTGTTATGTTTATATATAATGGTGGAGTTACCGAGGATTGAACTCGGGACCCCTTGCACGTCAAGCAAGTGCTCTCCCGCTGAGCTATAACTCCGACCATATAATTATTATACTTAAAATTCTTACATTTTCAACTTATTTATTTAGCTAATTTTCTCCAAGGACTGACATAGCCACCTTGAACGATAGAAACTTCATTTGCTACTACTAATGCTTTTGGTTCTGTATCCTTGATAAGATCAAGAATTGTTTGCTTATTTTTTCTATTCGCAAAAATCATTAAAACGGTACGATCAGTATCTTTACCGTGTGCATCGACACTTGTAACACCATGTCCATTAGATCTTAAAACGCGCATAATGATATCCGCACCAGTCTTATCAGATATAGCTTGAATGAGTATCTTTCCTACAGCTACTCTATTTTCAATAAACGATCCTACATAAACACCTAAGGCAAACCCAACACTATAAACAATACCCTTTATTGGTGCTTCAGTCACGCCTTGAATGACTGAACTTGCGATAAATACCCATAACAAGATTTCAACAACCGCTAAAGCCGTTCCTTGTTTACGATATCCTTTACTAATTAAGATGATTCGCATCGTTCCGATCGTCACCTCAATAATTTTAGCTATGAAAATTAACAACAATTCCCAAAATGAAACTGCTGTAAAAAAATTAACAATGATTTCCCACATGTTTTTCAACTCCTTTATGTTCTTATCTATTGTCTATAAAAATGACTCATTTGTCAATAGATGAAATGCTTATTTTTGATTAAGATGATTCATAACGTAATCTTTAAATATTTGCATACCCGCTTTAGTCTTATCGATAAATTTTTCTATATGCACATCAACTTCATGATCAAAAATAAATTCAACATCCATTACCCATTTTGTTTGTCCATGATCTTCATAAAAATAGTTTTTACATAAATTATGTGCACCAGTAACTTCATATAAAACTTCAAACATAGTTGGCTTTTTAATATCTATTATAGTCATCTTCATTTTCATTTCTTGATCATTAAACTTAAAAATCAAAAATGATATCGCATTTTTTTAAAGATATCTTTTTGTTTTGACTGGATCCGATCAAGCCCGATTTCCCATTTTTCAAAATGATTTTGACTTGTATACATCATAAATACATCATCAATATTTGCGTCTATCATCATATCTACACTATATTTCATAACATCACCCAACTATATTATAACAAACAAAGAGAAAAAGGCTAAGTGATTCTAGCCTTTTTCCTATCTTAAACGCATATATGAATCAATCAGTTGTCATATGCGTTTACTGCGTCATTTAATTGTTCTTTTTGAATAATCATATCTGATTCTATATGATAGACAAGAACTTGTTCATAAGAAAATGTATAAATATAACGATCAACAACGATATCATCTATGATATTTTCGATATAAATCCCTCGATCAACTTGCATATAATAATCGGTTTGATCATGACTAATAAAGATAGGTTCTGAGATTACATTTTCACTATCAAAATCAATAAAAAATATAACAAATGAACTTTCATAATAATAACTACTTTCTGTATACCTATACAAGTTCATTGGAAAGCCAACAATACCACGGCTTGCATCTATCATTAATGCTTTAGGATTATATATAGCTTCAGAAAAACTGTAGCCAAACCCTGCTTCTTTATCACTTGCAAAACTATATGTATCAAGTGCTTTATCTAATCTGGTATCATAAGCACTTAATTTCATGCCTGTTACTTGACCTTCAGGAGTCGCGTCAAATCCAAAACCAATTAAATAATAATCTTCATTCCAAACATGCATATATGTACTATATCCATCTTCTTTAATTGGATTTTCTTTTATAAATGGATTAAGTGGATCTGATAAATCGATTGTATATAGTGGATCTGTCTGTTCGAATGTAACGACTTGAACATAGTCTTTATTAAATCTTACGGATTTCACATTCTCATTTTCTAGCCCTAAACCTTCATCAATCTTAGAAACAATATTTAGTTTATCTTCATAAAAATCTTCTTCTAAAATATATAATCTGTTTATATCTAGAGAAAACTCAGTTGTTACTACTCTTAAATAGCCTTCATATTCATCCATCCAATATTGATCTAATATGTGACCAATAACTGTTTGTCCACCTTGATATGAAATAGATTGATCAACTGGATCAATTGAAAACTTAATAATCTTACTAAAATATGAAGTTGTATAGCTTTCATCAGCATACTCATAATAATTAAATGCAGTATAGATATTATCTTGATCAACATATATTTGACTTACATGACCAAGAAATGCTTGAGCATCATATGTTAATAGTTCTAAATCAATGCTAGTAATGACTGTCATTGATTGTGCTGTGACATCTTCATAATAATAGATGTCATCATAATCAACAAATGAATCTTCTTTGTTACTATTTTTTGTTTCGGTAAATTGAGGTCTCAATTCTTCATCTGTATTATAAATGTATTTTGTAGATACTAAATACATTTGATTTTCAATGACTCTATGATCAAAAAAGTATGCGTCTGTTTCTACTTCGTAAACAATTTCGTTAGTAACTCTATCAACAACTACTACTGTACCTGAAGGTGCTCTATAATACCAATCTATAAAAAATGCACCTACCTCATATTCATATGGAGAAGTTTGATACGTATATCCAATGACGATTATATATTCATCAGTTAAATACATATCTTCTGTATAAACATCACCAAGATCAATAGAATCTAGAACTTCAACTTCATAATCGTCATTAACAAACACGACATTGATTTGTTGATAATATCTTGAAGCATAGTAAATATAATTTCCATCAGTTTTGATGATATCTGCCTCAGATACACCATCAACTTGTTCATTGGTTCCGATGTAATCTCTAGACTCTGATGATTGGTCAAAATCAACAGCTGTTGATTCAAGCTCAGATTCTGGAGCATAATAATACCAATCATCAGTATTTATATCAAGCAATGATAACAATTTAGACTTAGAGCCTACTTGATGTGCTTGTGTCAATACTTTTTGATTATCTAAAATGATTTTATCTTCAAATATACCTGAGATACCTAAAGTAAATACCAATAACATCCCTAGTGCAACTTGATAAGCTTTTCTAAACATTATAACTTGTGAAACTTTCATACCATTACTATGAATTTTATGTTTAAATCGACTTAATTTTTTGTTTAATATAAACTCCATTACAAAGTTATACATTAAATATAGTACAACCAAACTTAATACAGATATAACAATCCAGCCAAACGTAGTCATGTTTAATACCTCCTAAAGTTTTAAACTTTCTTTAAATGATTTAACGTAGGATCTAGTTACATCTAGTTTAGTACCTTCTCTTAACTCTAAGTGCAACTTAGCATTAAGTGCAACCTTAATATAAGTAATCATTCTGACATTGACAATATATGATTTAGAAATCCTTATGAAATGATAAGGTTTAAGCATTTCTTCCAATTGATAAAGTGGTTTTTTAATATGTTCACATTTTTGTCCAATTAGATGCATATGGATATCATCTCCAAATGATTCTATATATAATACATCTTTTAAATGGACTTGAACAAAACCTTCTTGAGTTGGAAAAAACATTTGCATTTTTTCATATTCAATGAGGTTAAATAATTTTTTAAACTCTTCTTTTTTATCCTCATCTACTTCTATACCTATCATATGTTCAGGAATGGATTCTAATTGGTCTAAAATCACATAATGAATATCATGATGATTCAGTTGATCTTCTAAACTAGATAACTCATTTTTACTCCAAATGATTTTGATCATAAAGAGTTCCTCCTATCTTCACTATATGATAAGCTTAACAAAAAATCTATAAATTAAGGATGACTTGCAAGTATTGTTGATAACATGCATACCTATCTTAATCATATCAAAAAAAGAAAAAATCACGCATGATTTACGTGATTTTATCGTTTTTTCTTTATATCCATTAAAATTTTCGCTCCAGCAATGAAGACTACATAAAATTCTAGCCTTCCTAAAAACATACCAATCGTAGATGTCCATAAGATCACTGGATTTGCATTATATCCTACAATACCAACCGACAACCCTACTGTACCTAATGCTGAAGAAAATTCAAACAGTGCGTCTTTTATCGTATATCCAAATCCTGTAAAAATTAAAGTTCCTGTGAATAAAGCCAATAAATATGTCATCAAAAATGAGTAGTTTTGTACAATCTCATCTTTTGAAACAATCGTTCTTGTACCTATTTTATTGATAAAATGTGTTCTAATTGTTTTCTTATGTCCAAATTGTTCTCTAATATTCCAGTATAGACTCTTAAATGCTAAAGCCACACGAAATTGTTTCATACCACCAGCAGTTGAACCCATACCAGCACCTAAGACCATCACAATAATTAACACGCTCATAAACATGGAAGGCATGACATTAAATGATGCAATGGTTTGAAATCCTGTACCAGTCACTGCAGATATAAATTGAAATGATGATATTCTAAGGCTTTCAAAGAAATTACCATCATACATATTAAACGTATTAAATACCAATAAAGGTATAAAAATAATTAATAATATGCCTAAAAACTTTAACTCAACATGTCCAAATACATTTTTAAACTTACCTCTAAGCAACATCAAATGAACAAAGAAGTTCGTTCCACCAAGTAACATTAAAACCATAATCGTTACTTCAACACCAATGCTATTAAAAGCTCCAATATTCGCTAATTTTGTAGAAAAACCGCCTGTAGCTACTGCAGTTATCGAATGATTAATCGCATCAAACGGTGTCATCCCGAAGATGACTAAGAAGATGGATCCAATCAATATATAACCTATATAAATTGATAAAATCATACGTCCTGATTTAATCAGATTGGGCACTAATTTATCACTATGTCCTTCTGCACTATATAGACGCATTCCGAATTTATCAGAAATAGCAGATGTTAGAACTAATACAAGTCCAACCCCACCGACAAATTGTAATAAACTTCTAAAAAATAAATATATATTTGGTGTTTGAGAGACATCAACAACCGTTAATCCTGTTGTAGAATAGCCTGATGTCGACTCAAATATAGCTTGTGTGAAATTATAATTCTTAGTTAAAACAAAAGGTAGAGCAGATATAAAAATCGCTAATATCCAAATAGATACAACCAATATCGCATCTTGAGATCTTTCTAATCTTTCTTTTTGTCGACCTTTAAACATCCATACAATCAAAGATCCAATACCAATGGATGATAAAGATGGAATCAAAAAGTTAGTCGCTTCTTTGATTTCTTCTGGATAAAAAATAATGACAGTCAATGGAATTAATAAAATCAATCCAATTAAGATTGCAAATATACCTAAATAGTTTATGATTAATGGATAGCCTGATATATGTTTTTTTTCGTTCATATTACTTTCTCTTTTGAATATATTCAACGATTTCATCTTGATCATTTGGTGTTGTTATGATAATCAGTTTATCATCGGCTTTAATTAATGTATCCCCTTTAGGAATGATAACATGTGGATCTCTAAAGATACAGCTAATGTTAATGTTACTAGGAAATTCAATATCCATCAATCTTTTGTTGACAATCGAAAAATCTTCTTCTACACCGATTTCTAACATAACTATTTTTTCATCTTCAATCGATAAAGTTTTAATAATATTTTCAACAGATGATTCATTTAAAATTGTTTGTGCTAATAAATAAGTGGAACTAATGACACTATCAATACCTAAACGTTTAAAAAGTTCAACGTTTTTAGGGTTTTTAACTTTCGCAACCGTTCTTTTTACATTAAATAATTTTTTTGCTGTTATACAGGTAATATAATTATCTGTATCACTATCTGATAATGCTAATAACACATCCGCATTTTGACCTTCTGCATCTGATAATACATATGCCTTTGTCGGATCTCCAGGAAAGACATCAATGTCATTATTTGCACTAATATATTCTGCAAAATCACGATCTTGATTAATGACAATTAAATGATGGTGTTCTTTTTTTAGCTTACTAACGATATAGTCTGCTTCATGTTTTCCACCAGTAATGACTATTTTCATTTGTCTTCCTCCCCAACATTTAAGTCCATAAATTCACTATATGATAAATTAAATGGATAAATCGCTTTGATGGTTGTACCTTCTAACAACTTACCTTTATCCGTATCTGATAATCTAACAAATATTTTTGGAACATTATATACATAAAAACAAATATGCGCTAAATAAATATTTACATTATCACTATCTGTAGTTATCACAACGGTTTTTGCATGTTTAATATAAGAATTTTCTAATATCGTTAAATCTGTTGCATCACCTACGACTTGATAACCAGAAAATGATTCTTGCAATTTTCTAAATGAGTCATCTTGTGCATCAATGATAATGACATCTTCACCAAGCTCTGACATCGATGTTGCAATATTTGATCCCAAGCGTCCAGAACCAATAACGATGAATTTATTTCTTTTCATAATCTAACTCCTTATCGGTGTAAAATAAGTAAACATTAGCACCTATATCATTTTAACATAGATTTAAAAAAATATATATGTTTGATATATAATATCATTTTACTATTTTTTCGTGTTTTTTTATAGGTTTATCATGATTTTACTAACCATTTACTACATAAATGGTCCATTAAAATTGCACCAAATGGAGCTGTGATGATAATTGCTAGAACAGAAACTAATAATATAAGTTCTCCATGAGCTAGACCTAAAGATAGCGGTATTGCACCTATGGCAGCTTGAACAGTTGCTTTTGGAGTATAGGATATGGCTGTGAAAAGCTTTTCTTTTGTGTTTAGCGGCGTTTTAATTAAAGATAGGTAAACACCTAACATTCTAAACGTCATCGATATAACTATCAATAATATAGCAAATAGACCCACATCTAATAAAACTCTAACATCGACTAAAGCACCAACTAAAACAAATAGCATAATTTCTGCTATAACCCATATTTTTTCGAACTTTTTAACTAATCTTTTTGCTAAATGTGGGTAGTTTTTGTTTAGTGATATACCAAATGCCATAACTGCTAATAATCCACTTAAAACGATAAATTTATCCAAGCTATCTTCTAATGCAACAAATAAAAACCCTAATGCAAAGATAATTAATACTTTTACTGTATCACGCATATGAAACTTTTTAAAGAAATGAGATGCGATCCATCCGATAAAAAACCCAACTACTACACCTAATATAATCGCAATAGGCACGTTTAAGAGTGTAGATATATGAAAGTTTTCTCCTTGTCCTAGTTTTAAGAATGCATAAAACAAGACAATCACATATACATCATCAATAGATGCGCCAGCTAAAATCATGTGAGGTATTCTTTTTGCCCTTCCATATCCACTTTCCATCAACTTGATCATTCTAGGCACAACAACAGCTGGCGATACAGCTGCAATAATAGCACCCATCATTAAAGCTGTAACATAATCAATATCAAAAATCATCGGTGCAACTAATGTCACAGTAACAATCTCAATGGTTGCCGGTATAAATGATAATAAAACTGCTGGTCTTCCCACTTTTTTTAAATCCTCTAAATCAAGTGATAAACCTGCTCTTATTAAAATAACAATTAACGCTATTTCTCTTAAATCCGCAGATATATTTAAAATATTTACATCAATTAAATCAAGCGCAAATGGGCCAATCAATATACCTGTTAATAACATCCCCAATATTGGGGGCAATTTCAAAAGATTAAAGATTTTCGCAAGCATTAAAGCGATTAAAATAATTAAAGCGATGCTAAGCAACATAATTTTCTCCTTTAAAAAAAATGACTCTACAACAAAAAAGTTGTAGAAGTCATCAGCATTGTGCGGTTTTAGTGTTAACTAAGGGAGACGTTCATTCCCGTATATTATTATATAGATTTATTAATAAAAATCAACTTTCTTTTTGATAAGATGAGACTTCATCATCTTTTCTAAAAAACGGAATAATCATAGATACTTGTTCTTGATATAATTTATATTCTGGTCTTGTTTTTAAGATCTTCTTTTCCATCATCGGAATACTAATAAAGATAAACAACATACTCATCGCAATCGGTGCTAAAATATATAAATCTAGTTGTTTAGCAATACCAGCATACATCACATAGAGTCCCCACCAAACCATGACTTCTCCAAAATAGTTTGGATGTCTTGTATATCTCCAAAGACCTTCATCAATACATTTTTTATCTTTTTGATTGTTTTTTCTAAATTTTCTCATCTGTTCATCAGATATATACTGAATGATGGTTGCAATAACGACCATCATAAATCCAATCATAAATACCAAATTTATAGTTGCAACAAATTCAAATATATGGATACCCACTAATATCTGAATAAAAACAATTAAAGTTGGAAATAATTGGATTGCTAAAAAGTTTGTTAGAAAATAAAGTTTAGGTGCTTTATCTCTAATCATTAAATAGCGCCAATCTACTTCATTAAGTCCATGCCAACCTTTAACCCAATTAAGTGTTAATCTTAATGCCCAAAAACTAATAGCTAACATCATTAAAAAATATGGAAGATTTAAAGTCAAGTTATGATAATAAAAAACAAAAATAATAAAAATTGGTGGTATAACACTCCAGTATGGATCATATAAACTAGCATTCTTAAGAAGTAAACTCATGATATAAATAAACAACATTGCAGCGATATCAGCTAAAAATAATCTTGTGATTAAAGAAAAGTCTTCAAACACAAAAAATATAACTCCAGCTAAAACCATCGCAATGATATATAACAATCCTACAATTAATAAATCTCTATTCTTTTTAGACATATAAATCCCCTTCGAGTTTTTTTCTATTATAACATAATTATAAACATTTTAAGAAGGTAGCTTATATGTTTCTAGTAAAATATTCAATAAACTCTCAAAGAGTTGATCTTGATTCACTTCTTTTTCAATTTGGTTTTTAATAGAGGTTGCATTTAACCCTTCAAAATCTGATTGATTGACATTTAGTCCAATACCTATAACAACATATGTAAACATCTCATGTTGAGTTCTTGTTTCAAATAAAATGCCACATATCTTTTGATCATTGACATAAATATCATTAGGTTCTCTAAATCTAGATGATACACCATAGGATTTTAATACCTTTTGTAATCCATAAATGATCCACTGTTTTAGATAAGCCAAATGACTAACCTCTAAATCTTTTAATAAGATACTAAATAATAGATTCTCATCTTTGTTAGACTCCCAAATGCGATCAAACTGACCTCTTCCTTGACTTTGATACTTTGATTTGATGATTGTAAAATGAGAAAAAGAGCTAAAATGCTCTTTTAATAAATCACTAGTTGATGAAATTTCATCAAATGATAATATCGTATAATTAGTCATTGCCAACTGCAAATGATATTTCAACTTCTAAAACTAGATCATCGCCAACATAAGCTTCGCCTTTACCAAATCCAAAAGCACCTCTTATTTTAGTTAACTCACATTTGAATATCACTGTATCTCCAGGTAGTACACTTTTTCTAAACTTAGCATTTTTTATACCTGTAAAATAGGCAATTTTACCTTTGTATGCATCGCCAGATAATAAGACAACAGCTCCAACTTGAGCGATTGTTTCAACTAAAATAACACCTGGAACGACAGGTTTTCCTGGAAAATGGCCTTTAAAATAAAATTCATCCTCATGCATGGTTTTTTTACCAACTGCATATTTTAAAGATTCAAGTTCTATAATCTCATCAAGTAATAAAAATGGATCTCTATGAGGAATAATCTCTTTAATTTCTTCAAGTGTTAATTTCATACATCCACCTTCTTAAAAATAACTGCCGCATTTTGACCACCAAAGCCAATATTAATATTCATGCCATATGTTAAATCTTTTTTAACATATTTGTTTGGGGTATAATTTAAATCACACTCAGGATCTGGTGTTTCTAAATGAATTGTTGGAGGAATAAGAGATGTTTCAATCGCTTTAACAACAGCGATAGACTCGATAGCACCTGCTGCACCTAAAGCATGTCCTGTCATTGATTTTGTTGAACTAATTTGTATGTCATATGCATGATTTCCTAAAGCTTTTTTTATACCTAATGTTTCTAGTTTATCATTTAAAACCGTTGAAGTACCATGAGCATTGATATACCCAAGTACTTCTGGTTTGATCTTAGCATCTTCTAATGCAAGTTCAATACATTTAGTTATACCATTTGCTTCATCGTCTGGTGCCGTCATGTGAAATGCATCAGCTGTTGTGCCATAACCAACGATTTCAGCGATAATTGGTGCACCTCTTTTTGTTGCATGCTCTAAACTTTCTAAAATCATAACTCCTGCGCCTTCAGCAATCACAAATCCAGTTCTTGATTGATCAAAAGGTCTTGATGCATATAGAGGATCATTAGAAAAATCAAGTGCTTTTAAACTTGCAAAACCACCAACACCAATTTCATTAATAGGAGCTTCAGCACCTCCGGCAAAAGCTAGATCAAGATATCCATCTCTAATATATCTAAAAGCTTCTCCAATTGAGTTAGTTGCTGCTGAACATGCGGTAACCATCGGAAGGTTAGGACCTTTTGCTTTGTATTTAATACCTATTTTTGCTCCAACCATATTGATAATAGAGTTTGGAATAAAAAATGGTGATATACGATCTTGTCCACGTGTTACTGATGTCTTGACTTCTTCAAAAATAGTTGTCAAACCTCCAATGCCACTACCTACAAAAGTTCCAAAACGATATGGATCTATGTCATCAAGATTTAATTTTGATTGCTTGAACGCTTCATCAGCAGCAACCAATCCAAGATTTGTGACACGATCAGATCGTCTAATTTCTTTTTTTTCAATATAATCTTCAAAATTTAAGTTTTTCACTTCTCCAGCAATTTTGACTTTCCAATCACTGGCATCCATTAATGTAATAAAATCTATACCATTTTTTCCTTCAACTAATGCTTTAAATGATGATTCAACATCATTACCCACTGGCGAGACTAAACCCATACCAGTAATGACTACTCTTCTTTTTTCCATCTACATCACCAACCCGCCATCGACAACAAGCACTTGTCCTGTTATATAATTTGATAAATCACTTACTAAAAATAATACAAGATTTCCTACATCACTAGGTTCACCTAATTTTTTTAATGGAATTTTCTCTAAATAAGCTTCAACAAACTTAGGATCAAGTTTATCTGTCATATCTGTTTTTATAAATCCTGGACATACAGCATTTACACATACACCACGTGTCGCAAATTCTCTTGCTAAAGATTTTGTAAACCCAATTAATCCAGCTTTTGAAGCACTATAATTGGTTTGACCAACATTACCAGTAAGTCCAGTAATACTTGAAATATTTACAACTCTACCATAAGGTGATTTCAAAAGATATTTCGCACTATGTTTAGCCATGTTCCAAGCACCTTTTAAATTTGTGCTAATCACATCATCAAATTGACTTTCTTGCATTCTTAAAATCAGTTGATCATCAGTGATTCCTGCATTATTAACAAGTCCATCAAGTCTACCAAAGGTTTTAATTGTTTCATCAACTAAAAATTTCGCTTCATCAAATTTTGATATATCAGCTTTTACTGCAAGAGCTTTTGAACCTAAGCTTTCAATCTCTTCAACAAGTGCTCTAGCTTTTTGTTCACTACTTCTGTAATTTACAACGACATAAGCATGATGTTTTGCAAGTGTTAATGAAATCGTCTTACCTATACCAGAAGCCCCTCCAGTAACGATAATCACTCTATTTTGTAAATCCATATGTTTCTAACCACCCTTTCACAGTATCAAATGACTCAAGTCCATCAAAACTTAACGTTTCAATCGTTGAATCTATTTTTCTAATTAAATTTGTTAAGACTTTACCAGGTCCTATTTCTAAAATGTGCGTGATCCCATCTGTTTTCATATTTAAAATCGTATCTATAAATAACACAGGATGTGTCATTTGGTTTTCGATATGATTAAATATATCTTTATCTTCTAATGGTTTCGCATCTAAGTTCATATAAATTTTGAACTTACTTTTGTTTGGTTTTAGTATATCATCATTTTTAATATCTTCAACTAATTTTTTACTCGCATTGTTCATTAAACTTGTATGAAATGCACCGCTTGTTTGTAAAACAATTGCTCTTCTTGCACCTTTTTCTTTAAGCATTTCACTAGCTTTTACAACAAGTGCTTCTTCACCTGAGATAACATATTGTTTAGGCTCGTTTTCATTCGCTATATCAATAATACCTTGATGTTGTAAAGTGATACATACATCGTGGATAATTTTTTTATCTAGTCCGATGATTGCAGCCATTAAACCTTTTTTATGTTTAGTTTCTTGATCCATGTAAAATGCTCTTTTAGAAACAATATTCATGATTTGATTAAAATCAAATACTGAAGCTGCATAATATGCGCTATATTCACCTAAACTAAATCCTGAGATTGCGCTAATCTTAGGACTTAATTTTTTAAGTTCTTCAAAACCAAAAATCGTTTTTAAAACCATTAAAGTTTGTGTATATAACGTTTTTTTCATGGATTCATCAGATTTAAAATGGTCAATAACATCAAATCCTAAAATTTCTGATGCTTGATCTGCCATGCGTTTATATGCTTGATCATGATCTATATAATCCATCCCCATATTCACATATTGGCTACCTTGTCCAGAAAAAACGATTGCTAATTTATACATCTACATCACTTCCAAATTCAATTTATACTGATTCACATGATCAAATAAGTCACTTAAAACTTCTTTCACCGTTTTGATTTCCTTAACAAGACCACTAATTTGACCAGCCATAATTGACCCTAAGGTCATATCCCCATCAAAAACAGCTCTTCTTAAAGAACCTAATGTTAATTTTTCTAATTCTTCTAAAGCCACACCTTGACTTGCTAAATCATTATATTTAACAGCCATAGGATTTTTTAAAACTCTTACAGGTGCTTTTGTTTGTCTACCTGTAACGATAGAATCAGAGTCTTTGGCTGCGACTATTTTTAATTTATAATTTTCATGGATTGGACATTCTTTTGTAGCTAGAAGTACAGTACCTACCTGTATACCTTTAGCACCAAGCGCAAATGCAGCTAAAACACCTCTTTGATCAGCAATACCCCCAGCAGCAATCACAGGTATATTCACTTGATCTACAACTTGAGGAACTAAAGCCATCGTCGCAAGTTCTCCAATATGTCCGCCTGCTTCAGTACCTTCACAAATGACTGCATCAGCACCCATTTTTTCCATTCTTCTTGCTAAAGCAGCTGAAGGCACTACAGGGATGACTATGATACCTGCTTTTTTCCATGCGTCCATATAGATACCTGGTGATCCTGCACCAGTCGTTACGATTTTAATACCTTCATCAATGACTAATTTTGCAATATCTTTTGCATGAGGACTCATTAACATAATATTTACACCAAATGGCTTATCAGTTAATAATCGCATTTTATCAATTTCTTCTTTAACCCAATTTGCATCATATCCACCAGCACCAATAAGACCTAATCCACCAGCATTTGAAACTGCAGATGCTAACTCTGATGTCGCGATATTTGCCATACCACCTTGAATAACTGGATATTTAATATCTAATAACTCACAAATGTTTTTCATATGAACCTCTATACACTTAGTAGAGCACTACCCCATGTAAAGCCCCCACCAAATCCTACAAGTATGATTTTTTTATTTTCATAGTTACCATTAAGAAAATAATCATCTAAAGTGATTGGGATGCTTGCAGCAGATGTGTTGCCATAAGATTCAATATTGACTAAGAATTTTTCAATCGGTATATTCATGCCTTTAGATACTGCTTGGATGATTCTAATATTTGCTTGATGAGGAATGATCATATCAATATCATCAATCGTTAAATTTGCATCATTTAAGACCTTTTCAATACTTTTTTGCATAATATCAACAGCAAATAAAAAGACTTTTCTACCATCCATTTTAATATGTTTTTTAACTGTTAGTGAATCTAGTTCATCAGCTTTGGCAGCATTATAAAAAAATGCTTGATCTTTAGGATCATCACTTGGTTTAACAATAAGCGCACCAGCACCATCTCCAAATAATATACATGTGTTTCTATCTGTATAATCTGTAACAGTTGTTAATCTTTCGGCACCAATGATTAATGCAGAACGATATCTTTTTGATTGTAGCATTTGTGCTGCTACATCTAATCCATAGACAAATCCTGTACATGCTGCATTTATATCAAAACTCATACAATCATGGGTGATTCCTAATTTTTTTTGTACCAGATTAGCAGTTGAAGGTGTTAATTGATCACCTGTAATGGATGCTACAATAATTAAATCTATCGTATTAATGTCATGATTTGCTTTATGAATCGCATCCATTGCTGCTAAATAACCCATATCGCTTGTGAGCTCATCTTTTACCTTATGTCTTTCAACAATTCCAGTTCTTGATACAATCCATTCATGATTCGTATCAACTACTTTTTCTAAGTCTTGATTTGTGATGACATCTTTAGGAATATATTTTCCACTAGAAATTACTTTAATTAATGCATTATTCATGTTTGACTCCTTCTTCTTGATAAACACCAATATTTCTGAATTTTTGATATCTGTTTTCAAGTAATGTTTTTTTATTTTGTTTAAGCAATTGATTTAAATGTTTAGTTAATTGTTTTTTAAGATTATGAATACCAAAAGATGGGTCTTCATGAAGACCATCTTTTTCTAAAATGATATCATCGATAATTTTAAATGATTGTAAATCTTTAGCCGTTAATTTCATGATAGTTGCTGCTTCTTCAGCTTTTGAACTATCTTTATATAATATCGAAGCGAATCCTTCTGGCGATAATATCGAATAGATTGCATTTTCAAACATTAAGATCCTATCTCCAACACCAATAGCAAGTGCACCACCAGATCCACCTTCACTTAAGACGATGACGATGATTGGTACAGTTAATGACATCATGTCAAATAGATTTTGTGCGATTGCTCTTGCTTGGCCTCTTTCTTCTGCCTCGATACCTGGATATGCACCAGGTGTATCAATAATTGTTATGATAGGACGATTAAATTTTTCTGCTTGTCTCATCAACCTAATCGCTTTACGATATCCTTCTGGATGAGGCATCCCAAAATTATGCTTTATTTTATCAGTTGTATCTTTGCCTTTTTCTTGAGCAATTACAGTCACTGGCATTGCGTTAAATTTCGCAATACCACCTATAATGGACTGATCATCTTTAAACAAACGATCACCTTTTAACTCAATAAAATCTGTGACTAGATGATCTAGCAAAGTTCTTGAAGTGATTCTTTTAGGATGTCTTGCTAGCTTGACAATTCCCCATGCGCTTTTATTAATCATTGTCATGTCCATCCTTTTGATGCAATTTTAAAAGTTGATATAATGTCTTTCTCATATCACTTCTATGTACAATCATATCAACTTGACCATGATTTAATTGAAACTCATCCGTTTGAAATCCCTCTGGTAAGTCTTGTCTAATCGTTTGTTTAATAACTCTAGCTCCAGCAAATCCAATTAATGAAGATTTTTCAGCAATCATAATATCACCTAAGGATGCAAAGCTTGCTGCAACTCCGCCAGTCGTAGGATTTGTTAGAACTGAAATATATAAAAGATTTTCTTGATCATGTCTTAAAAGAGCAGCTGATGTTTTAGCCATCTGCATTAAAGAATAAATACCTTCTTGCATTCTTGCACCACCTGATGCAGAAAAAATAACAAGTGGCAACTTATGCTTTGTTGCATATTCAATAAGTCTTGATACTTTCTCACCAACAGCGCTACCCATAGAGCCCATCATAAATGTTGAATCTAGTGCACCAATAGCTACTTTAATACCAACAATCTTACCAGTACCGCATAAAAAAGCTTCATTAAGTTTAGATAACTCTTGTCCTATCTTTACTTTTTCTTCATAATTTTGAATACCTAATGGATTTAAAGATCGAATATCATCATATAAACTTTCAAATGATCCTTCATCAACAATCAAATCAACTCTTGATGTTGCATTCATTCGAAAATGAAAATCACAAAAAGGACAAATATAGTGTCCTAACTGCAATGTTTTTTCATAAATTGCAGCGCCACACTGATCACATTTGAAAAATAAACCTTCAGGAATATCGATAGGTTTATAAGTGACTTCTTTTTTACGCACTGTTTTTTTAAATTCTTCTAATCTTTTTTTGCGATGTTCTAAAAAATCATTCATTGTTCTTTTCCTCCACGAGAAGGTGAAATCTTTGAATGAATCCTGTATCATAAACGCCTTTAATAAACTCAGGATTATACATGATCAAATATTGATATTCAATATTCGTATCAATACCTTCAATCACAAATTGTTCTAAAGCTACACGCATTTTTTTAATAGCTTCTAAGCGAGTAGGTGCATAAACAATGAGTTTAGCAAGCATTGAATCATAAAATGGTGGCACATGATAACCAGGATAAATGTGGGTATCTACTCTAACACCAAGCCCTCCAGGAAATAAAACATTTTTAATCTGACCTGGTGTAGGCATAAAGTTTTTAAGTGGATTTTCAGCATTAATTCTACATTCAATAGCGTGTCCTTTAATTTTTAAATCTCTTTGTTTCACACTTAAGGTTTTACCATAAGCGATTCTTAATTGTTCTTTAACTAGATCTACGCCAGTAACCATTTCAGTAATCGGATGTTCTACTTGAATTCTTGTGTTCATCTCAATAAAATAGAAATTTTGTTTCGCATCCACTAAAAATTCTATAGTTCCAGCATTCACATAGTTAATTGCTTTCGCAAGTTTTAAAGCCGTTTGTCCCATTCTTCTTCTTAACATATCATTTAAAACAGGACTTGGTGCTTCTTCAATCATTTTTTGATTTCTTCTTTGCATCGAACAATCTCTTTCAAATAAATGAACGTAATTACCTTCGTTATCTCCAATAATTTGTATTTCTATATGTCTAGGAGATTCGATAAATTTTTCAATATAAAGCGATCCGTCACCAAAATTAGATTGAGCTTCCATTGCTGTACGCGAAAAAGCACCCTTAAACTCATCATCAGAGCGAACAATACTTATGCCACGCCCACCACCTCCACTTGAGGCTTTGATCATGACAGGATATCCAATTTTTTTAGCTATTTTTAGACCTTCTTCAACATCTAAAACAACACCATCACTACCTTCAACTATCGGTACATGGTTGTTTTTAGCAATCGTTCTTGCTGATGATTTATCACCAATAAGTTCAATTGTTTTTGAAGATGGACCTACAAATTTAATTTGACAACTTTCAACCATTTCCACAAATTCTGAATTTTCAGATAAAAACCCATACCCAGGATGAATTGCATTACATCCTGTAGAAATTGCAGCAGATAGAACTCTATTCATATTCAAATAACTATCTGTACTAGAATTTTCACCAATACAAACAGCTTGATCTGCTAGTTTAACATGTAAGCTATCTTGATCTGCTTTTGAATAGACAGCAACTGTCTCAATTCCTAATTCTTTAGCAGCTCTAATAATACGAACAGCAATTTCACCACGATTTGCAATTAAAAGTTTATTTTTCAACAATATCACCAATCGTCATTAACACTTGATCATATCCGATAACATCTTTATTATGGACTTCTATAGATTGAATAACACCAGTTGCTGGAGATGTAATTTCATTCATGATCTTCATGGCTTCTATGATGCACACAACTTGTCCTTTTTTAACTTTTTGTCCAACTTGAACAAAAGGTTTAGCATCTGGTGTTCCTGCAGCATAAAAAGTACCAACAAGTGGTGATTTTATAGGTATATGGTTTTGATCTTCTATATCTTTATCATTTTGGTTTTCAGATTTCGTTTGTTTTAGTGGTTGTTTTTCTATATGTTTTTCAATGGTTTCATTTTTTTGTTTTGATAATTTAATTTTAACATCTTTGGTCTCAAGCTCTAAACTCATTAAACTTGATGACTCAAATTCTTTTATGATGTTCTGAATTTCTTTAATAGTCATTTTATACCATCACTTTTTTTATGTTTATTTTAATTTTTTTAATTAATAAGGTTCTTCAAATTCGGCATAATATCTTGTTTCAAATACTGTATAATACCACCTTCTTTTTTGTATCTCAAATGATTTGAATATCAAAATACTGTATCTATTCTATCACATTATGTAATAATGTCAATGAAAAACATAATTTTTACACAATAAAAAAAGTGTGCTATAGCACACTATTTAAATTATTTTGTTATCTAAAGTTTTATCTTGGATATACCTTGAAAAAGTATCTTCAACTTCTTCTGCAATCCTTTGATGCATCTTAGGTGATGCACTCGCGTTATGTGGCGTAATGAAGCATCTTTCTAGTGTCCATAGTATATGATCAGCTGGAAGAGGTTCAGGTGTTGTTACATCTAGAGCAGCACCTCTAATTTGCTCACTTATCAAAGCTTTAGTCAAAGCTTCTTGATCGATAATTTCACCTCTTGCTACATTGATTAATAGCGCATCTTGTTTCATCATCGATAAAGCTTTTGCGTCTAATAAAAATCTTGTGTGCTCATTTAAAGGAAGTGCACAAATGACATAGTCACTTTCTTTTAATAGCTGATATAAACCTTCTTCTTTTGTATGTATTTGGTCAAAAAATGGTACATGATCATAGACTCTTCGATAACCAATCACTTTTGTCTTAAATGCTTTTAATCTTTCTGCAACATGTTGTCCTATAGACCCAGTACCTAAAATACCTATCGTTGAACCATAGATTTCATGAGATTGAGATTTAAATGTCCAATTGCCTATCTGTTGTCTTTCCATATGAAATTTTAGGTTTTTGTTAAAATATAAAATTTTCGCAATCACATCTTCTGCTATTTGAATGCTAAATACATCTTTAGCATTAGTAACTAATATATGTCGCTTTTTTAAATACTCTAAATCCAAAGTGTCATATCCTGCAGAAATTAATGCTATATATTTTAAGTTTTTATATAAATCAAATGTATGATTGTCAAATAAATGACCCATAGAGATAATAACTTCTGCCTGATAGCTTTCCTTATCATCAAAAACAAACTGATGGTTTGGATATTTGTTTATAAAATTATTGTAATATTCGAGCTTTACAACTCTTTGATCTAAAAATATAATCACTTTAGTCGTCCTCCTTATAAAATGATGTCGTATGCTAACCTCTTGCGTTCACCTGGATGATCTTCATCTAATAAGATATATCCTTTAAGTTGATATCCCATCTTTAAAAATAATTGTTGTGCTTTAAGGTTATTTTCATGTGTATCAATTTTCATATAATGTATAGCTTTACTGATCGCTAACTTGTGTGCAAAACTAATCAATTCATTTGAAATGTTTTTTCCTAAATAAGATGAATCAACTGCTAACCGGTGAATCGTTAAATACGCTTTATCTAAAGACCAAGAACCCTCATAAATATTTATATAAGTTGGCTCTATACCGCCTTTGATCGCTACCATTCCGATAACCTTTTGATCTATTTCATAAACATAAAATTCATGATTAGTTATATCTTTAATAAATGTCTCTTTTTCTGGTTTATGATATTGCCACTGATCAATACCTCTTGATTTTAATAATGCTGATGTTTTTAATCTTAATTCCCATATAGCATCTAAATCATTTAGATGTGCTAATCTAATCATAATTAAGCTACCAAAATAACACTTAATAAAAGTGCATCAGAATCAGGCATTTTGATCGGAAGAGCATACATAAAATAAGTATCTTCAGGCACTTCTTTTAGCCTAAGTCCTTCAATGATATAAATATCGTGCTCAAAAAGTATATGATGTGTTGGATGACCCTTTTGATCTCTTTCGATACCTAAAGCATCAATACCAACGCCAGCAATACCTTTATGCGCTAGAAGTCTAGCTGCACTTTCTTTTAAGTATATAAATTTATAATTAAATGTATCTTCAAAACTATTTATTGTTTTAAATAATATAAAATCATTTTCTTTGATATCTAAACTATTCAAATCTTTTTCATCGATACCATCTTTGATATGTGTCATATCAAAGACCTTAACTGATCGAATTAAGCGATCTAGATTAAGCGTATTTGATGTTTGTCCATCTTTAATCATATGCAGTGGAAAATCCATATGTGTACCTGTATGAAGATTAATTTCAACTTTAGTTTCATGACTACTTCCTGTATTAAAATCTGATGCTATAGAAAAAATAGGCTTTTTATCTTCTTTATTTTTATAGACTTGCATCTCTTTAGAAATAAGCATACTTACGTCATAATATTTCATGGCATATCCACATCCATTTTATCTTTAATCATTGTTTTTAAATCTTTATACTGTTTATAAGTCACTGGAGCAACTTGTTTTTGTTTGATTTGATCAATTAACTTCCATGATAATTCAATTTCATCCCATCTTGTAAAAAGAGATTTATGATGTTCTGTTGCATCTAATAATAACTTTTCATAAGCTTCACTCATATTACCAACAGCTTGGCAAGCTGCACAATATTCTAATTCTACTTCTTCCACATCATCTGATAAACCTGGAACTTTTGAATTAAATCTTAATCCTACACCATCTTCAGGCGCAATCTTAATGTAGAGTTTATTTGTTGATAAAGGTAAGTTCCATTTTCTTTGTTCTGAGGTTTCTTCAAACTCAATAATGATGACTGATTCTTTTCTATCTAACTTCTTACCTGTCATAAGGTAGAAGGGAACACCTTTAAATCTTGGTGTATTGACGAATGCTTTTAAAAACACAAATGTTTCTGTTTGTGAGTCTTTCTCGACTTTATCTTCTTTTAAATATCCTTCATATTGTCCAAATATCAATGAATTAGGATCGATATCTACATTTTCAATCACTTTAACTTTTTCATTTTTAACATCTTCACTATGATATGAAATCGGTACTTCCATACCAACCAAACTAAGCATTTGGAATAGATGTGATTGAACCATATCTTTTAAAGCTCCAGATTGATCATAATATCCACCACGATTTAATATACCATCGGTTTCTTTAACAATAATCTTTACATTTTTAATCGTTCTATTATACCAAACTTCTTCAAAGATTCTATTTGCAAATCTAACCATCATAATGTTTTGAATCATTTCTTTGCCTAAATAGTGATCAATTCTAAAAATCTGTTTTTCATCAAAATATGCCCATAATTTTTGGTTAATCTTTTTAGCACTTTCTAAATCATGACCAAACGGTTTTTCAAATATAATCGATTGATTAAGATTGTTTTTATCCACTAAGTTAGCTTCATTTATATTTTTAGCAACATCAAAGAATAATTCTGGTCCTATTGCTAAATAATAAAGCTGTTTTGTTTCTTCATCTGTTTCTGATAATATCAAATCTTTTAAGCCAGCATATTCATCGCCATTTGTGATTTGCATCTTATGATAGATCACAATTTCTTTTAGTGTTTTAAGGTCTAGTTCTGTGCTAGCTTCATCATTCATATAAGTTAGATAATCTTTAGTTGTTAAATCTTTTCTTCCTAAACAAACAACTTCAGTTTCTTTTGGAATTAATTGATCTTTATATAATTTTGCAATTGCTGGAAGTAATTTTCTAGATGTTAGATCTCCAGTAGATCCAAATATCGTAAATATCAATTTTTTCATTTTTTCTTATACACGGCGTGTCCACCGAATTCCTTTCTCATAGCTGCAACTACTTTTTCTGCGAAATGATTTTCATCTCTTGATTTATATCTTGCATATAAAGATTGCGTAATAACAGGCATTGAAACTTTAAGTTTCATAGCTTCTTCAATCATCCACATGCCATAACCTGAATCATCTATAATACCTTCTATACCACTTAGTTTTGGATTATCTTTAAATGCATCACCAACATGCTCTAAAAGTTTAGATTCGATCACAGATCCGTGATTCCATAAATTTGTAATTTGATTTAAATCAAATTCATATGGAGATGATTCTAAAACATCAAAGCCTTCAGCAATTGCTTGCATCATGCCATATTCAATACCATTATGAACCATTTTTGCAAAATGTCCTGCACCAGGTTTTCCTACATGTGAAAAACCATTTTCTACAGAAACTTTATTAAATATAGGTGTTAAGTACTCTATGACATCTTTATCGCCACCTGCCATCAAGCATAAGCCGTGACTAGCACCTTTTATACCACCAGATGTTCCAAGATCAACAAAATCAATATGTTTTGATTTTAAATAATGATATCTTCTAATAGAGATATTAAAATTAGAGTTTCCACCGTCAATAACAATATCATTTTCATTGAGATAAGGTAACATATCTTCAAGCACTTTATCAACGATTTGACTTGGAATAAGCAACCATATAATTCTTCTTTTATGATCGCTTTTCAATAATTCTTTAAATGAATCGACAATCGTTATATCATCTTTTAATTGATTTCTAACTTGTTCATTAGCATCATAACCAATCACTTCATAACCATGATCTTTTAAATTTAATGCTAAATTTGATCCCATTTTTCCTAATCCAACTAATTTTATTCTCATAAAAAACTCCCTTTCTATGATTCATCCCATATGTGCCACAAATAGTGAGACACTATAGAACGAAAAGGTTTCCATTTCATGCTATATGCTTCTATGTCATCATGTGACATATCAGGTTGATTTAATAATAATTTTAACGCATTTCTTAGTCCTAAATCAAGGGTAGAAAACACATCTTCTCTTCCCATTGAAAACATTAAAAACATTTGTGCGGTCCATATACCTATACCTTTGACTTTAACAAGCTCATCTATGATTTCTTGGTCAGACATCTGCTCAAATTGTTCAAACTTAAGATCATGATTTATCACATGCTCAGCTAAAGATTTTAAATACTTAATTTTAGGTCTTGATAAACCAATACTTTTTAATGCTTCATCATCTTTATTAAGGATATGTTTAGGTGTTATATCACCTTCCATAAGCTTTTCAAAGCGACTCATAATAACTTGAGCTACTTTACTTGATAACTGTTGTGAGATGATGGTTTGAACTAAAGATTTATAATAATCTTTTGATACATGAACAACAACTTCTTTTGTTTTATTAAATAAAGGTATTAAATTTGGATCTTTTTCAATTAAATAACTAACTTCATCTGAATTATTTTTATAAACGATTTTGTTTTCCATATTTGTACCTCTTTTTTGATAATCATATTATATCATGTATTTAGCTTTGATACCTATGATAAGATTTCTTTATTACATGTTAAAATAGATATATACTTATAGAAACTAGGTGATTTCATGCAATCAAAAGTAATAAAAGATTCGCTTTTAAGACCTAAGTATGGCATAGTATCAACCAGTGAACCCAATGCAGCAAATGCTGGATTAGAAATCCTAAAAAAAGGTGGGAATGCCATTGATGCAGCTATTGCTACAGCAGCTGCATTAACTGTCACAGAACCTACAAGTAACGGTATCGGTGGTGATAATTTTGCAATTATTTATCACGAAGGAAAACTGATCGGTATGAATTCCAGTGGAAAAACACCTAATCTTTTAACACCTGATGTTTTAAAAGAAAGAAACTTAGAAAACATACCTACTTTTGGATTTATTCCAGTCACAGTTCCAGGTGTTGTTAAAGGATGGGCTGAACTTTCTAAAGCTTATGGAAAACTAGATTTTAAAGACGTTTTAAAGCCAGCCATACGTCTAGCTAAACATGGCTACAAGATAGCACCAACAGTTAGACATTACTGGCAAAGAGCTTATGATACCTATCAAAAACACTTAAAAGATCCGATGTTTCAAAGTTGGTTTGATACATTTGGAAAAGTACCAAATGATGAAGATATTGTCTATTTAAAAGATCATGCAAAGACATTAGAAGAAATCTCAGATACATACGGTGATAGTTTTTATTTTGGCAATCTTGCAGATCAAATTCATGATTATTCAATAAAACATAACGGACTTATTCGAAAAAGCGATTTAGAAGCTCATAAAGTTGAGTGGGTTACTCCAATTTCTACAAACTATAGAGGTTATGACATTTATGAATTACCACCTAACACACAAGGCATTATTGGCCTTATGGGACTAAATATATTAGAGAACTTTGATGTGGAGAGTCTCAGTTTAGCTGATACATATCATGCTCAAATAGAATCTATTAAACTTGCATTCGCAGATGGACTAAATTATATTGCAGATCCAAACTATATGAAAATAACACCCGATGAACTCTTATCTAAATCTTATGCACAAAAAAGATTTAAATTAATCTCAGATCAAGCAATATTACCAGAAACTGGAGATCCTAAACAAGCTGGTACAGTTTATCTAGCTACAGCTGATTGTGATGGTAATATGGTTTCATTTATCCAAAGCAATTATATGGGATTTGGTTCTGGTTTAGTCGTACCAAATACAGGCATTGCGCTTCAAAATCGAGGTCACAATCTATCTGTTGATCCTAAATCAGTAAACTATATCGGTCCAAACAAAAAAACTTATCATACCATTATTCCAGGCTTTATTACAAAAAACAATAAGCCTATCGGTCCATTTGGTGTCATGGGTGGCTTTATGCAACCTCAAGGGCATCTGCAAGTCATCTCAAGTTTA
>JBAZCK010000011.1:0-36812 GCA_041654955.1 Acholeplasmataceae bacterium
TATGGCCTTTTTTCTTCACTCAAAAGTTCATACATCAGTTCATCTTTTTTAGGAGTTAGACTCGTAATTTTCACTTTAATGATTTTTAGTCCTAAATGTAGAGTTAAGATGTCGTTTTCTTTAACAGCAGAAGAAGGTTTTGCAAGTTTATCGTTGATTTCAACTTTATCCTTGCTTGCGGCTTCTTTAGCAACGGTTCTTCGTTTAATGATTCTTGCTACTTTTAAATACTTATCAAGACGCATCTTCGGCTTTTCCGTTCTTTTCTTTCCACCATGATAGTTCACCAGTGCTTACAATTTCTTCAATGTCAGCTTTTGTTAATGTTTCAACTTCAATTAAGAAATGAGCAATTTTATCTAGTAAGTCACGGTTTTCAGTAATAATTGTTTTTGCCTTATTAAAGCATGTTGTAATGATATGTCTAACTTCCGAATCAATTTCATGTGCAACTTGATCGGAGAAGTTTTTTTCTTTGAAATAGTCTCTACCTAAGAATACATTGCCGCTACCTGATTCATATTGAACAGGACCTAAGTCACTCATGCCATACTCTGTTACCATTGCACGTGCAATTTTAGTTGCAATTTGAAAGTCATTGTATGCACCAGTAGTAACTGTGTCAAAGACGATTTCTTCAGCAACTCTACCACCTAAATAACTTGTGATTTTTGCGACTAATGATTTTTTAGTCTCTAAGAATTTTTCTTCTGCAGGTGTCATTAAGTTATATCCACCAGCAGTACCTCTTGGAATAATAGTTACTTTTTGGACAACGTTTGCATCTTCTAGTTTGATACCGATTACTGCATGACCAGCTTCGTGATATGCAACAGTCTTCTTTTCATCAACTGAATACTTACGACTCTTTTTAGCAGGACCCATCATAACTCTATCAATTGCTTCATCAAGATCTTGTTCTGAAATAAGTGTTCTATTGTCTCTTGCTGCTAAAAGGGCTGCTTCATTTAAAAGGTTTTCAACATCTGCACCAGAGAATCCTGGGATACGATTTGCAAATTCATCAAGATTAATTTTTGGATCTAATTTTTTATTTCTTGCGTGTACTTTTAATATCGCAGCACGACCTCTTATATCTGGAAGTGAAATCGTAATTTGTCTATCGAAACGACCTGGACGTAAAAGTGCAGGATCTAGAACATCAGGACGGTTAGTTGCGGCAATGATAATAATACCCATGTTGCCAGTAAATCCATCCATTTCAACTAACAATTGATTTAATGTTTGTTCTCTTTCATCATGCCCGCCACCAAGACCAGCGCCACGTTGACGACCTACAGCATCGATTTCATCGATAAATAGAATACATGGTGAATTTTCTTTAGCAACTTTGAATAAATCACGTACACGTGATGCACCGACACCAACAAACATTTCAACAAAATCAGAACCTGATATTGAGAAGAATGGCACGTTTGCTTCACCAGCAACAGCTTTTGCTAATAAAGTTTTACCAGTTCCTGGAGGACCTACAAGTAGTACACCTTTTGGAATTCTAGCACCCATATCAACATATTTTTTAGGTGCCTTAAGGAAATCAATAAGTTCTTCCATTTCCTCTTTTTCTTCATCGACACCAGCAACATCTTTAAATGTAATAGTTTTTTCACGATTTAATTTAGCTCTATTCTTAGCAAAATCAAATGCTTTATTATTTTGACTGTTTGCGTTTCTAAAAATAATGAATAATACAACAACAATAAGGATGAGAGGTACTAAGTTAATTAATACACTCCAGAATGTGACTCCAGATTTAGCAACAATTTGAGTTGATCCTCCATAGCCATCTACTGTATCTAAGATGAGCTGAGCTTCATCAATACGCATGACGCGTTCAAATAAAATTAAATCATCATATAATGCAGCGTGTTGTTCAAAAATAACGCCGGAAATTCTAACTAAGTCATAGTTGTCTCCACCGATTAGTTCATATTCAACGGATTCGATGTGACCAGCATTTGCTGCCGCTTGGATTTCACTAGAAGTAAGTTCGTTAACTTGACCTGCAAGTGCATCTCTTAAAAATAAGAAAATACCAATAACGATAATAAGTGTGAAGATCATAATTAAATAATCTGGTTTTTTTCTCATTTCTGGCTTTCTTGGGGTTGGTTTTTTAGGATTTTGGTTCATATAGCCACCTCTTAATTACTTTCTTTGTTTGTGTAAACTTCTGGTTTTAATACACCAACGTAGGGAAGATTTCGATAATATTCGTTGTAGTCTAATCCATAGCCTACAACAAATAGTTTAGGTATTGTTCTTCCTACATATTTTGGTTCATAAGGTTTTAGTCTGCCTTCTGGTTTATCTAAGAGAGTCACAATTTCAACAGATTTTGCGCCTCTATGTTTTAATAATTCTACAATGGTTACGATGGTATTACCTGTATCAACGATGTCTTCAACGATTAACACATGTCGATCTTTAACGGAAATATCTAAGTCCATTTTTATTTTTACATCACCGGAAGAACTTATGCCTCCATGATAACTACTAACAGACATATAAGCCATATCCACTTTTAATTCTATCTTTTTTGCAAGATCAGACATAAAAGGAATGCAGCCTTTAAGTAAGCCTATGAGTATTGGGTTTTTATCTTTGTAATCTTGATTAATTTGTTGTCCTAATGTTTGACATATTTCATCAATTTCTATTTCTGAAACTAAAACATTTGATATATCATTATGCATGATTTAACTCCTTTAATTGAAAATATATACAATGTTTATCTCCGAGCATTTGATTTGTGTATAGATCTTGTACCCAAAGAATTTGGTTGTCATTGTCTGTTAAAACCCATAAAGCATCTCTTTTTTCCATAGGTATTTTCTTATCTATTAATAAATCTTTTAGCTTTTTATGACCAAACTTATAAGCGAGTTTATCGCCGTTTTCTCTATGTCTCAGCCATAACGGAAACGCTAATTTATTATAACATAATTTTTCTAAATCTTCAGTATGAGTGTTTGAATTAGTTAAAAATGTGAAATTATCTTTATTTGCTAACTTATTTTCACCTTCAGACACTTGAATTTTAATATTTTTTGGAGTGTTTATACGTTTTATGAATGCTTGATCATAAGCTTTTACTACGTAATAATGACTTGATAATGGATATGTTAAGTTAGGCTTGTCTTGTAGAAGCAATAATTTTATTTTTTGAATCAAATCAAATGAAAGATTTAAATTTTTCTTTTCGATTAAGTATGCAATGATATCTTCTTGAATGACTTCATCTAAGGATTTATAGATATTAAGATCAATGGTAGTGCCGCCATTAAGTGTTTGTATAGTTGTCTTTCTTATAAATTTGAAAGCTAGTGATATTTGCTTGTGATATTGTGCTGCTTGATTCAACAACTTAGGATTTTCTTGTTTCATGATTGGAACTATAGTATGTCTATATCTGTTTCTCATATAGAAATCTAAGTCATTTGATTCATCATTTAGATAGGGAATGTTGTTTTCTTTTATATAAGTTAAAATTTCTTCTTTTGATGTATATAAAAGAGGCTTAACAAATGTTAGTCCCTTGATTGTATGATTTAGCTGCATACCAGCATAACCTAATAAATTTGATCCTCTTGTAAGCTTTATAAGTATGTTTTCGAGCAAATCATCAAGATGATGTGCAGTTAAGATATATTTAGCTTTTGTAATCTTTGCAGTATCTTTTAAATAATGAAGTCTTAAGTGATGCGCTTGATGGTGGAAATTACCTTCTCCAATTTCAATTAAATAATAATGAAAAGAAATATGATGCTGTTCACAATACGTTCTTACTAAGTCTGCTTCGATTTTTGATTGATCTCTGAGCATGTGATTGAAATGAACAACCTCTAATTTGTAACCACTATCTTTTAAAATAGAGAGTAAAAACATAGAGTCTGCCCCACCACTAACTGAGACAATAAGTTTTTCCTTGAGTGGGATTTTGATTTCGTTTTGTAACATTTTAATGATGTGATCCACAAAATCACCTCCGATATAATTACATTATATCACGTGTAAGATATGAGTATAAATAATTATCATTTTAATCGTTGTTTCAATTGTGTTATAATAGTCGTTAGATATAAACATTTATATGTTGAGAGGAGTACATGATGAATTATTTTAAAAAAACATCATGTGTGAATTTATGATTATTTTAGCAAGTGGTTCTCCTAGAAGAGCAAAACTATTACAAGATGCTGGTCTTCAATTTAAAATTGTTTCAAGCGATGTCGAAGAAACCTTTGATGAATCGATGGATCCATCTGATATCGTCATGTATTTAGCAAAATTAAAAGCCAGTCATATTGCGACTGATTATCAAGATGATGTTGTTATTGGAGCAGATACCATTGTCGTTTATGATAACAATATACTTGGAAAACCAGTTGATGAGAACGATGCATTTAATATGTTATCAACGCTCTCAAATCAATGTCATATGGTCTATACCGGTGTATCTATCATTAGCAAAGAAAAAGAAGAAACCTTTTATAGCCAAACAAAAGTTTGCATGAAATCTTTAAGTGAACTCGAAATTAGAGCATATATCAACACAAAAGAACCGATGGATAAAGCTGGTGCATATGGCATCCAAGGCGAAGGTGGTATGCTTGTTGATCATTATGAAGGTGATTTTTTCACTATTATGGGATTACCTTTAAAAGAACTATTAACTAGATTAAAAGCATACAATTAAAATAAGCGTTTATACAAATTGTATAAAGGCTTTTTATTTTATGTAAGAAGCCTTATAATAAAGATATGTAAAACATCACTAAAGCAGGATGATACAAGATTAAATTGTAGAAATAGAGGTCATAGTCAAATGAGTTTAACATTTAAAGAACAAATTGAATTATTAGATGGACTTGATGTATGGCAAACGAAACCATTAGGACAAATGAATAGTTTATTGATGACAGATGGTCCACATGGCATTAGAAAACAAATTGATATGAAAGATACTATTGGCGCTAAAGGAAGTGTTAAAACTACTTGTTATCCAACTGCTAGTTTGACAGCGTGTTCTTTTGATAGAAATTTATTGAAAAAACTAGGAGAAAATATCGCGAAAGAAGCACAGCATTTTGGTGTTCAATTGGTTTTAGGACCTGGAATAAATATTAAAAGAACGCCATTATGTGGTAGAAATTTCGAATATTTTTCTGAAGATCCAATCGTATCGGGAGAGCTTGGTGCAGCATTTGTTAGAGGTGTTGAAGATCAAGGTGTTGGGACATCTGTGAAACATTTTATTTGTAATAATCAAGAAAAAAATAGATTTACCATAGATAGTATTGTCGATGAAAGAGCGCTTCACGAAATATACTATAAAGGATTTAATAGAGTTTTAAAAGAAAAACCAGCAAGTCTTATGGCTAGTTATAACAAGCTTAATGGAACATATTTAACCGAACATCCTATTTTAAAAGATGTAGTTAGAGATAAATGGGGATATGAAGGCGTTATTGTTAGTGATTGGGGTGCAATCAATCATAGAACTGCTAGTGTTAAGATGACTTGTGATCTAGAGATGCCTACTAGTCATGGTTTTTGGACAAATCAATTAGAAAAAGACAGTCAATTTGATGAAGAATTAAAAACACAAATTTCAAGATCAGCTGCTAGAATTCAAAAGATGGTTGAAACATATAAAAAAGTTGAACACATAGAAATTGACTTTAAAAGACAACACGAACAAGCGAGAATGATTGCTAGAGATTCTATGATTTTAGCAAAAAATGAAGATGTTCTTCCACTGAATGAAAAAGAGAATGTTGCGGTTATCTCAGGTTTTTATGATCATATAAGATATCAAGGTGGAGGGAGTTCACACGTTAACTCAACTGAGGTTAGCCAGATCAAAGATATAGTAGCTAATTATTCTAATAACATCAAATGTGCTAAAGGATTTAGTATTGATCATCATAAAATAGATTTGAAGTTAGAAAAAGAAGCTGTTGAACTTGCCAATCAATCTAAAAAGGTTATCTATATTGTAGGTATTCCAGAGTCATTAGAAACTGAAGGGTTTGATCGCGAGACATTAAATCTACCTTTAAATCAAGTAGAACTTTATAAGAAATTATATGAAGTGAATAAACAAATTATTGTCGTTGTATTAAGTGGTTCAGTAGTGAATTTAAAGCCTTTTGATTCTGCAAAAGCTCATCTAATTGCATATCTTGGAGGACAAGCATCGGCATTAGCGATTATGGATATTTTATATGGAAGAATTAGCCCATCAGGAAGATTGGCTGAAACATGGATCGATGATGAAAAAGAATGTAATGTAGAGATCAAAGATCACAACAATGCTATTTATTATGATGAATCAATATTTGTTGGATATAGATATTATGAAACATTTAGAAAACAAGTTAGATATCATTTTGGACATGGCTTAAGTTACACATCTTTTGGATATAAAAACTTTAACGTTGAAGAAACAGAACATGGGTATCATGTGAGTGTTTCTGTAAAAAATAAAGGTAAGATGGTTGGCAAAGAAGTTGTCATGATTTTCATTGGAAACAATCAAAGTAATGTTTTTAAGGCGAAAAGAGAGCTTAAAGCGTTTGAAAAAATAGAGTTAAAACCTGATGAAATAAAAATAGTAGAATTTGATATACCTAAAAAAGAATTTATGTTTTATGATATTTATCAAAAACGTTTTGTCTTAGAGACTGGTGATTACCAAATAGAACTTTGTAAGCATTCAGGACTTGTTATAGATCAAGTAGATATACGAATCCAGGGCAAGGAGATTAGACATACTTTAAGTAGTTATAATCAATACGAATATAATCCAATTGATTTTTTCAAACTCTATCAAAATACATTGCCACCAAAAAATGTGAAGAAAAATAGACCATTTACTCTTTCAACATCATTAAAAGATACACAACATACAATGATTGGTAAAGTAATGAAACTTATATTGTCTAGTGTTGCAGCTAAAGAAGCTAAAAAGATGGAAGATCCTGCAATGAAAGAAGTTCTAAGAAAATCAATGATGGAGACACCAATTCGTATGCTTGCTTTATTTAGCAATCAAAAAATTACACTTTATCAAGCGTTAGGTATCGTTGATGTACTTAATTTAAAATTTATTAAAGGATTTAAAAAACTTAGACAAAAAAAATAATAAAAAAACCAACTTCTATACCTATTGTGTAGAGCGTTGGTTTTTTTATTATTATTTTCTTTTCAGATTTATTTCTTCTAATTCAGATTTATCAAAATGATATTTTTTATGGCAGAAGTGACAAACAATTTCAGCGCCTTCATCTTCATGAATTAGATCATGCATGGTATCTTGATCTAGTGCTGATAAAGATCTAGCAAAGCCTTCTTTACTACAGTGGCATGTGTAACTTAATGCTTTTTTCTCTAGGATTTGATGTGTTCCATCTGATAGGAGATTAAGTATTTCTTCTGGAGTTTTACCATCATTAATCAATGATGATATTGGAGGTAATTTTGCAATGACTGATTCAAGATGAGATATTACCTCATCACTTACATTTGGCATGAGTTGAAGTATATAACCACCACTTGCTAATACGCTCATATCAACATTAACTAAAACTCCGAGTCCTACTGATGAAGGTGACTGTTCACTTAATGCAAAATAATAAGTGAAATCATCACCGATTTCTCCTGTTTGCAACTCTGCAGATGATGTAAAATATTCTTTCATATTTAAATCTTTTGTGACATATAAAAAGCCATTTCCAACTGCTTGACCAACGTTAAGTTTCCCCTTTTTAGGGCCATCTTCGTATTTAAGATAAACTTGAGGATTATTAATTTCACCTCTGACTTCACCTTCGGGGTTTGCTTCGACTAGCATCGATGAAATGGGACCATCACTTTTTATTTTTAATGTGATTCGTTCCCCTTTTTTATACATCAACCCCATCATTGCAGATGCAGTTAAAAATCTGCCAAAAGCAGCTGTTGCAGTTGGCCAAGTTTCGTGAATTTTTCTTGCTTCTTCAACAAGATGTGTAGTTGTCGCGACATATATTCTTACGGATTTATCATAAGCATAAGCGATTAAAGCATAATCTTTCATAAAATATCAGTCCTTTTCTTTTCAATCATATTGTAGCATAATTGCATGCAACTCATTCTTATGATACAATAAATCAGGTGATTTTATGGCATTTAAGATAAAAGATATAGAAATTAAAAATAAAATAATGCTTGCTCCAATGGCAGGTGTCTCAAATAGTGCTTTTCGCACATTAGCTCGCAAGTATGGTGCAGGGCTTGTTTTTGCTGAAATGGTTTCAGATAAAGGATTGCTTCATAAAAATGAAAAGACCTTAAATCTTTTATATATGACAGATTATGAAAAGCCTATGGCCCAACAAATATTTGGCTCAGATTTAGAGACAATGGTTGATGCTGCATTATATATAGATAAACATAGTAATTGTGATGTCATTGATATTAACATGGGATGTCCAGTACCAAAAGTAGCAATCAAAGCACAAGCTGGCGCATCATTGATGAAAAATCCTGATAAAATTTATGATATAGTTAGTGCAATCGTTAAAAAAGTTTCTAAGCCAGTTACTGTTAAAATAAGAAGTGGATGGGATTTTAATAGCGTCAATGCAGTTGATGTTGCAAGACAAATAGAAATAGCTGGTGCTTCTGCAATCACCATTCATGCAAGAACTAGATCTCAAGGTTATTCTGGTAAGGCAGATTTAGATGTAATTAAAGCTGTAAAAGAAGCGGTAAGCATACCTGTAATTGGAAATGGAGATATCATTGATGGTCCATCTGCAAAACACATGCTTGAATATACAAAATGCGATGCGGTGATGATTGGTAGAGCTGCCCTTGGTAATCCTTGGATATTTAGAGAAATAGAAGCGTATTTAGAAGATGGAACTATTTTAGATAAACCGACATATAAAGAAGTTGAAGAGATGATGATTTATCATTTTCAGTCACTTGTAGAGTTAAAAGGTGAGCATGTCGCATGTTTAGAAATGAGAAGTCATGGCCCATGGTACTTAAAAGGTATTCCACATGCTTCAAGCTTGAGAAAACAATTATCACAGATCAATCATAAAGAAGAATTTATAAATCAAATAAAGACTTTCTTTAATGAACATACATCTTATTAAGAAAAAACACAAACTCTTCATTAAGCTTGTGTTCTTTTTTTTGGTTTATTTTTTGTTATTCAATAGATATTTTTTATATTGTTTTTCTTGCTCTGGTGTCAAGATCGTTTTTACATAAGTGCCATCAGCTTCGTATTTTGTCTCTAAAATAGTATTATTTTCTTTAAGACTAGAGAATATTTGACCTTCATCAAATGGAATACGTAGAATATGAATTCTATTTTCTTGATAAATGTGTCCATATATTGTGTCAATAAGTTGATCGATATTTTCTTTTGTTCTATTTGAAATAAATAGATAATCTTCATCAATTGTTGGATAAGAAGATGCGATTTCTTTTTTTGTAAGAACTAAAATTCTTTCTATTTGATCAGCTTTAATTGAAGCTAATACAGATTTTGTAACATCGATTTGTAGTTGATCGAAATAAGCACCATCTACGACATGAATGAGAAGATCAGCTTGGATCACATCACTAAGTGTTGATTCAAATGAACGAATAAGTTCATGAGGAAGTTTGCTTATAAAGCCAACAGTATCAATGAGAATGAATGGTGGCATATTTTCTTTTTGTAGTTTTTTGGCTTTTGTAGATAAAGTCGCAAACAACATATCTTTTTCTAAGACTTGTTCAGATTCGTGACTTAAAGCGTCACTTAAGCTGTTCATCAAAGATGATTTGCCAGCATTTGTATAACCTACAAGTGCCACAACAGGTATTTGATTTTTTGTACGTTGTTTTCTAGAGACTTCTTTTTCTTGCTTGATTTTTTCTAACTCTTGTCTAATTTGATATATTTCCCTTAATAGTTTTCTACGATCTAATTCTAATTTCGTTTCTCCAGGTCCTTTAGCATTAAAACTACCACCACCTTGTCTTGATAATGAATTACCAAGTCCAATTAAACGAGGCAGCATATAATTTTTTTGAGCTAAAGCAACTTCAAGTTTAGCTTCTTTGGTTTGAGCTCTGATCGCGAAAATTGACATAATTAGAAAACTGCGATCAATCACCTGAACATCTAGTTCTTTTTCTAGATGTTTTAATTGAGCAGGCGATAAAGTATCATCAAAAATGACGATATCTATATCTAGAACTTCAATCATTTTCTTAATTTCTTGAACTTTTCCACTACCCACATAATATTTAGGTGTGATTTGTTTTGCATTTTGTATAATCTTATCTTTAGTTTTTATATCTAGAGCAAATGCTAAGTGTTCGAGTTCATCAATTGATTTTCTCACACTTTCTTCATTTTGATTAACATTTAAACCGACGAGTATTGCTTTATCCATAGGGTTACCTCTTTTTTGTTTACTAGACAAACTGCTCGGTTCGTTTATTCATTAAATAATCGTATAGAGCCACAACAGTTACTTGCTTAATCTCAAATTTGTAATAATCATGGGTATACCTCCTTAAAAGATATGCTTTTTAGCATACGTGTTAATTATAACCTTTTGAAGATAGAAAGACAATAAATCACTTGCTGAATATTGAAAAACGTTTTCAAACATGCGTAAAACGTTTTCACGATTTTTATATAAGATCTTTATATATAATGAAGGTAACAAATACGATTAAATCTAAATAATAATATAGGAGGTTTTTTTTATGTCTGCATGGAGAAATTTTACAGAAGGCAAATGGGTTGAAGAAATCAATGTTAGAGATTTTATGTCTTTAAATTTTAAAGAATACTTAGGAGATTCATCTTTTCTTGTGGGTCCATCAAAAAGTAGTTTAAAACTTAATGATATGTTTTTTGGTTTTCTTAAAGAAGAAAAAGAAAAAGGTGGCGTGATTGAGTTAGATACGAAAGTAGTCGCATCTATTACATCACATGGTCCTGGATATATCGATAAAAAGTTAGAAAAAATAGTAGGTTTACAAACTGATAAACCATTTAAAAGAGCTTTTCATCCTTATGGTGGTATTAATGTTGCAGTAAAAGCTGCTGAAGCTTATGGATATGAAGTTGATGAAGATGTAAAACACATTTTTTCAGAATACAGAAAAACACATAATCAAGGCGTTTTTGATGTTTATAATGCTGATATTAGAAAAGCCAGAAGATCAGGAATTATTACTGGGCTTCCAGATGGTTATGGAAGAGGACGTATCATTGGTGATTATAGACGCGTTGCATTATATGGTGTAGATCGTCTTATTGATGAAAAGAAAAAAGAAAAGACTAGATATGCATATCCTATGAACGAAAAAAATATTCGTTTAAGAGAAGAAATACAAGAACAAATTAAAGCTTTAGATATGTTAAAAACATTAGGTGAAGCTTATGGTTTTGATTTATCTAAGCCAGCAACTAACGCAACTGAAGCTATCCAATGGACATACTTTGCTTATTTAGCTGCAGTCAAAGAACAAAACGGTGCAGCAATGAGTTTAGGTAGAACAGCTACTTTCTTAGATATTTATATTGAAAGAGATATTGAAGAAGGGGTTTTAACAGAAGTTGAAGCACAAGAACTAATTGATCATTTCATTATGAAGTTAAGAATGGTTAGATTTGCTAGAACACCTGAATATAATGATTTGTTTACTGGTGATCCAACTTGGGTAACAGAATCATTAGCAGGTATGAATTTAGATGGAAGATCTTGGGTTACTAAAAATACATATAGATATCTTCAAACACTTTACAATTTAGGTACCTCAGCTGAACCTAACTTGACTGTTTTATGGCATGAAGACTTACCAGAAAACTTTAAGAAGTTTTGCGGTAAGATATCTATCGATACGAGTTCAATTCAATATGAAAATGATGAACAAATGAGACCATCTCATGGTGATGATTATGGTATTGCTTGCTGTGTATCTCCAATGACTTTAGGAAAAGAAATGCAATTCTTTGGTGCACGCGCAAACTTAGCGAAAGCATTACTCTATGCGTTAAATGGTGGAAAAGATGAAATCACAGGTGATCAAGTTTCTCCAGCATTTGAACCGATTAAAGATGAGGTTTTAGATTATAATCATGTGATGAAAAATTTCGATATCATGCTTGATTGGCTTGCTAAAACATATGTAAGTGCACTTAATACAATACATTATATGCATGATAAGTATGCATATGAAAGATTACAAATGGCACTTCATGATGCTGAAGTTATTAGAAATTTCGCAACAGGTATTGCAGGATTGTCAGTGGTTGCTGATTCTTTATCTGCAATCAAATATGCAAAAGTAAAACCAATCTATGATGAACGTGGTATTATCGCAGATTTTGAAATAAACGGTGATTTCCCTTGTTATGGAAATAATGATGATCGAGTTGATCAACTTGCAGTTGAAGTTGTTAATAAGTTCATGAATAAAATTAGAGCGGAATATACATATAGAGAGTCAATTCCTACAATGAGTATTTTAACCATCACATCAAATGTTGTTTATGGTAAAAAGACAGGAAACACACCTGATGGTAGAAGAAAAGGCGAAGCTTTTGCACCTGGTGCGAACCCAATGCACGGTAGAGATAAATCAGGAGCATTAAAATCATTGTTAAGCGTTTCTAAAATTCCTTGTGAAAACTGTCAAGATGGTATTTCTAATACATTTTCGATTATTCCTCAAGCTTTAGGTAAATCTTTAGAAACTGCAGATGGATTTACTTATGAAGGTGACATTAAAGTAGAAAACTTAGTTCAAATTTTAGATGGATACTTTAGAAGTAATGGCTATCATTTAAATGTGAATATATTTAATAGAGAAAAACTTCAAGATGCATATGATCATCCAGATAAATATCCGAACTTAACGATAAGAGTATCAGGTTATGCAGTTAACTTCTCAAACTTGACAAACGAACAAAAACGAGAAGTTATATCAAGAACGTTCCATGAATCCATTGCTTAAAGAAGACACACTATTAGGAAATGTCCATTCCATAGAAACCTTTGGTGCATTTGATGGACCAGGCATTAGATATGTTTTATTTTTACAAGGATGTCCTTTTAGATGTCAATATTGTCACAACCGTGACACTTGGGGAGTACACGAAAATAAACGAATGAGCGTGAAAGAAATCTTACATGATTTTGAGAAGTATAGTCACTTTTACAAAAATGGAGGATTAACTGTTAGTGGAGGAGAAGCTTTACTTCAATTAGATTTTATCATTGAACTTTTTAAAGAGGCCAAACATAGAAACATCCATACTTGCTTAGATACGTCTGCTGGTTGTTATAATGATAAAGATGATGAGAAATATAAAACATTATTATCATATACAGATCTAGTATTACTAGATATAAAACATATTGATGATTTAGAACATATCAAACTTACTAAACATAGTAACTATAGAGTATTGAGCTTCGCAAGATTGTTATCTGATTTAAACATTAAAACAGTGATAAGACACGTACTTTTACCAACAATTAATGATCAAAAGCACTATCTTTTAAGATTAAGAAATTTTTTAGATCAACTAGCAAATATTGTTAAAATTGAAGTCTTGCCATATCATAAAACAGGTATAAAAAAATGGGAAGATTTAGGTTATGAATATGAACTTTATCATATAAAAGAGCCAACAGAAATAGAAGTTAAATTTGCAGAAGAAGTTTTAACAAATGACTATCGTTTTATAAGATAAATTATGTGTTATAATGAAAGTATCTAATCATAAGATACTTTTTTTATATTTTGGGAGGCATAATATGCAAAAGATTACTGATTTATGTGAAAAGGTGGGTGTACAAGCTGAAGAATGTATACCTTTTGGTTTTTATAAAGCCAAAATTGATTTAAAAGTTATGGACAGATTAAAATCAAAAGAAGATGGCAAATTGATTTTAGTTACAGCCATAAATCCAACACCTGCAGGTGAAGGTAAAACGACTATATCCATTGGGTTAACTCAAGGATTAAAAGAAATAGGAATGCATCCTGTTTTAGCATTAAGAGAACCTAGTTTAGGTCCTGTTTTTGGACTAAAGGGTGGAGCTACTGGCGGTGGAAAATCAATTGTTGTTCCAATTGATGATATTAATCTTCATTTTACAGGTGATATGCATGCGATTACTGCTGCTAACAACTTATTAAGTGCTTTAATTGATAATCATATGTTCCAAGGTAATGAATTAAAAATTAAGACGGTTACTTGGAAACGTGCAATGGACATGAATGATCGTAGTTTAAGATCGATTGAGACACCACTTAGAAAAGATGGTTTTGTGATTACTGCAGCATCAGAAATCATGGCAATTTTAGCTTTAGCAGTTGACTTAAATGATTTAAAACGAAGAATTAATAATATTTTAATTGGTTATAACGAAGACGACAAACCTGTTTTTGTCAGTGATTTAGGTGGTGCAGATGCACTAGTCTTGTTATTAAAAGAAGCAATCAATCCAAATTTAGTTCAAACTATTGATGGAGTCCCTACATTTATTCATGCTGGTCCATTTGCAAATATAGCACATGGATGTAATAGTGTTGTAGCAACTAAAATGGCTTTAAAACTAGGGGATTACGCTGTTACAGAGGCTGGGTTTGGAGCGGATTTAGGGATGCAAAAATTCTTAGATATTAAAGTTCCACATTTAGATAAATCACCAGATGCTGTCGTAATTGTTGCAACCGCAAGAGCATTGAAATCTCATGGTAAAGCTGCTGATTTTAATGAAAAAGATATTGAAGCATTAAAACGAGGATTACCATTATTAGAAAAACATATTGATAATATCCATTCATATGGTATGAATTTTGTTATTGCATTAAATCATTTTTATAACGATACAGATGAAGAAATTCAAGTTATTATGGATTGGGCAAAAGAAAAAAACTATCCAATATCCTTATGTAAAGGATTTACTCAAGGTGGACTTGGTATGGTGGATTTAGCTAAACAAGTCATTCAAATTGCACATCAACCATCAAAACTTGTTCATGTATATGAAAAAAAAGATTTACCAAAAGTTAAAATAGAAAAAATTGCTAAAAATATTTATGGCGCAAAAAATGTTGAGTTTTCTAAAAAAGCATTAAGACAGCTAGAAACATATGATGAGTTGGGTTGGAATTTACCAGTGTGTATGGCTAAGACCCCGTTATCTATTTCAGGAGATTCTAAACAGGTAGGTCTTGTTAAAGATTTCACTTTAGAAATTCAAGAGATTAGACCATCTATGGGTGCTGGATTCTTAGTTGCGTTAACTAAAGGAATCATGGTTATGCCAGGTTTAAATAAAACACCAAGAGCATTAGAAATGAAACTTGATGAAAATGGAAATTTAATTGATTAGGAGTTGATTGTATGATTTTACTTGATGGAAAATCAGTCAGCAGAAAAAGAAATTTAGAATTGAAAACTAAAATTGAAAAAGCAATTACTACATATAAAAGAGCTCCAAAACTTGCAATTATTTTAGTTGGAGATAATCCCGCGAGTCTTTCATATGTTAAAGGTAAGAAGAAAGCATGTGAATTAGTTGGAATTATTAATGAGATGTATCATCTTCCAGCAAACATTTCAGAAAATGAACTAAAATCTCTTATAGAAAAACTTAATGATGATGAAAGCGTTGATGGCATTTTATTACAATTACCAATCCCAGATCATTTAAATGATGATTTATTAATAGATTTAATCTCTAAAGATAAAGATGCTGATGGTTTTCATGTTGTTAATCAAGGGTATTTGTATCAAAAGAAGAAAACGATTTATCCAGCAACTCCAAAAGGAATCATGACATTACTTCGTACTTACAATATTGATGTGTTAGGTATGAATGCTGTTATTATTGGTAGATCTAATATTGTAGGATTTCCTGTAGCTAGGCTATTAATGGATCAAGGTGCTACGATAACTGTTTGCCATTCAAAAACGAAAGATGTTGGTTTTCATACTAGAAATGCAGACATTATAGTTGTTGCAGCTGGCAGACCACATATGCTAAAAAAAGATATGGTTAAAGATGGTGCAATCGTTATTGATGTTGGCGTAAACAGAGTTGATGGTAAACTTATTGGAGATGCAGATTTTGATGATTTAAAAGATAAATGTTCTTTCTTAACACCAGTACCTGGTGGCGTTGGTCCAATGACTATTCATAGTTTACTTGAAAATACATTTGAACTTTATATGAATCATGTAACAAAATGAAATCATTTGTAAAGTTTTAGATAATCGCCTTTACAAATCTTAGGTAAACTTGCTATAATAGGCATGTATATAATTATCGTATAAGTTATCTGATATGGGGATAACGTTTCTACCGAAATGCCTAACATTTCGACTACGATTGATTAAACATTTAGGGGTTGTTTTTCTAACGTAGCCTTATATGCGGTTAATTATCATACAAGCGGGGCGAAGTGGGATAAGTAGCATCGCTTATATTATAAAAAGACACCTTCACTTTTTGGGGTGTTTTTTTTCTAAATATAATGCTAAAATAAGTATGTGTTATAAAAAGGAGATTGAGAAAATGAATATATGGCATGATATAAGCAAGTCAAGGATTACACCCGATAAGTTTATTGCATGTATTGAAATATCTAAAGGGTCTAAGAAAAAATATGAATTAGATAAAGAGACGGGAATGATTATACTTGATCGTATATTATTCACTTCAACACATTATCCAGCGAATTATGGATTTATTCCAAGAACTTATGCAGGGGATAATGACCCGTTAGATGTATTAGTTTTATGTCAAGAAGATATAGAACCACTATCTATAGTGGAATGTTATCCAATAGGCGTTATGAAAATGATTGATTCAGATGAAATTGATGAGAAAATTATAGCAATTCCATTTGGAGATCCATCTCTAACACAATACAAAGATATCAGTGAATTACCTGGTCATTTATTGACTGAAATGGGTCATTTTTTTGAGGTGTACAAATCTCTTGAAGGTAAGAAGACATACATTCTTGATATCGAAGGAAAAGAAGCAGCGAAAAAAATCATAGTAGAAAGTATTAAAACATACGATAAAAAATTTGGAAAGTAAAGGTTGATGAAAACATGGGAAGAGCATTTGAAGTACGCAAAGTTGCGATGGGTAAAACCGCAGCACAAAAATCGAAATTATACGCTAAATATGGCAAAGAAATCTATATGGCAGCAAAGAGTGGAGTGCCGGATCCTGAACTTAATCAATCATTAAAACGTATCATTGAAAAAGCTAAGAAAGACCAAGTAAGTGCTGATGTCATAAAAAGAGCTATTGATAAGGCTAAAGGTGGATCCGATGATACATATACGGAATCTAGATACGAAGGCTTTGGTCCTGGTAACTCACTTGTTATTGTTGAATGTTTAACAGATAATGTAAATAGAACGATTGCAGAAGTTAGAAATTGCTTTACAAAAACTGATGGGAAATTAGGTGTTTCAGGATCTGTATTACATCAATTTAATCATCAAGCTGTTTTCTCAATTCCGAAAATGACTGAAGATGAAGTGTTAGAACTATTAGTTTTAAATGATCTTGATGTCACCGAAATTGAAGCTGAAGAAGACGGTGTTACAATCTTAGGAGATGCAAAAGATTTTAATTTAATTAGAACAGCATTTCTAGATCAAAACCCTGAGTTAGAGTTTGATACAGAAGAAATTATGTGGTTGCCAATCATGGAAACAGAGTTAACATCTGATGATGATAAACAAGCATTTCAAAAGCTTTTAGATATGCTTGATGAATTAGATGATGTTCAAGATGTTTATCACAATGTTAAGCAAGGTGAGTAATATTTTTATAAATGATATAAAATAGCTTAAAAAAGTAGAAAGATAGTCTAGTGAAAATGCTTTAGACTGTCTTTTTTTTTATTTCTTATTATGTTATAATAAGTCGAAGACTACGCTAGGAGGAAAAAATGAACCTCGAGACATACGATCCTTTAATGAAAAAGTTCATTGAAAGTGAAAAGAATAGACAGGAGTTCAATATCGAATTGATTGCTTCAGAAAACTTTGTATCCCCACAAGTTTTAGAAGCACAAGGGTCAATTTTGACGAACAAATATGCTGAAGGATATCCAAAAAAGAGATATTATGGTGGTTGTGAATTTGTTGATGAAATCGAAAGTGAAACCAAAAGAAGATTAAAAAAATTGTTTGGTGCAAAATATGTGAATGTGCAACCTCATTCTGGTTCGCAAGCTAATATGGCAGTTTACCAAGCACTATTGGAACCAGGTGATGCAATCTTAGGGATGAGCTTATCTGAAGGTGGACATTTGACACATGGGTTTCATTTAAACTTCTCTGGGAAACTTTATAAGAGTCATTCTTATGGAGTTGATGAAAAAACTGAGATGATCAACTATGATGATGTAAGAAAAATTGCATTAGAAGTTAAGCCAAAACTTATCATTGCTGGTGCAAGTTCTTATTCGAGAATCATTGATTTTAAAAAATTTAGAGAGATTGCGGATGAAGTTGGAGCATATCTATTTGTTGACATGGCACATATCGCTGGATTGGTAGCAGCAAATCAGCATCCATCACCGGTCCCTTATGCTCATGTTATTTCTTCGACGACACACAAAACTTTAAGAGGTCCTAGAGGCGGGATTATCTTAACTAATGACGAAGAAATTGCTAAGAAAATTGACAAATCTGTTTTTCCAGGTATGCAAGGTGGACCTTTAATGCATGTTATTGCAGCTAAAGGTGTTGCATTTCTAGAAGCTTTAGATGAAAGTTTTGTTGAGTATCAAAAACAAGTTGTTAAAAATGCTAAAGTGTTAGCAGATTCTCTGACTAAGTTAGGATGTCGTATTGTAAGTGGCGGTACAGATAATCATTTATTGCTTGTTGATGTTAAGTCAAGATATGGTATTACTGGACTAAAAGCTGAAACAGTACTTCATCAAATAGGTATCACTTGTAATAAAAATGGGTTACCATTTGATACCGAAAAACCACACTATTCAAGTGGTATAAGATTAGGAACTCCAGCAGTAACAACAAGAGGATTTGTAGAGAAAGATATGGAAGTTATTGCTAAGATTATAGATGTTGTTCTAAACAATATTGATTCAGAAGACATTTTGAATCAAGCACATGAAGATGTATTAAAATTAACAAAAAAATATCCATTATATACGGAAGGAGAATAGGAATGATTCAAAAGACAAGATGTATTCCTGATGGAAAAAAAGAGTTAAAGAAACTTCCGATTGATCATTATACGGAAGCGAATTACTTATATTACCCTGTAACCAGCGCTAGATGCCCTGAGGGTGAGACTTGTGTCCGCGGTGGACAATTCGTAAAAATAGGCGAGGTTATTGGGACTCGAAAAGGTGCTTTCTTTGAACAACCGATGCATGCTACTGTTAGTGGTGAAGTTGTTGGTAATGAAAAGCATGTCGATCAAAGCGGTAAACTTGTAGACTGCTTAATCGTGAAAAACGATTTTAAATATGAGCTACATGAAACCATTAAAGATCGTACAAATGAAGAAATAGATGCTTTAACAAAAGAAGAGTTTGTTGAAATTGTTAAAGATGCTGGTTTAGTTGGTTTAGGAGGTAGTGCGTTTCCTACATATATTAAACTAAACACAAAAGACAAGATTGATGTTGTACTGGCTAATGGGGTTGAATGTGAACCTAATCTAATTAGTGATTATGGATTGATGATGACAAACCCTAGAGCAGTTGTAGAAGGGTTAATTTTTGCAATGAAAGCATCTGGTGCTAAAAAAGGTGTTATTGCTATTAAAAAGAAATATAAGGAAATTGCTGAACGTTTAGAATTCTGTTTAAATGAATTTTCTGATTATGATCTTTCTATTGCAAAGGTTGGTAATTTTTATCCTCAAGGTTGGGAATTAATGACTATTAAAAATGCTTTAGGCATTAAAATACCACAAGGAGAATTATTATCTAAATATGGGGTTCTAAACTTTAACGTTTCTACATTAGCTTCTATTTATGCAGCAGTTAGAAATCGTTTACCAGTTTTAGAACGATATGTATCTTTAAGCGGAAATGGTATTCATAACAAAAACTTTAGAGCGAGAATCGGTACGTTAATGACAGAACTTATTGAATCCGCAGGTGGATATAAAGATATTGATGTTCCTAAAGTATTGATATTAGGTGGTCCAATGATGGGGACTAATGTGACTCAAGACGATATCGTTATGACACATACAACAACATCTTTAATTGTTCAAAATGAAGAACAACTTCAAGAAGAGCCTTGTATTCATTGTGCTTCATGCGTTTACTCATGTCCAGTTGAAATTCAACCAGTACAAATTATGAATGCATATAAAGTTAGAAATAAAGATATATTAAAACAGCTAGAAGTTAATAAATGTATTGAGTGTGGATTATGTTCATTTGTATGTCCGTCTAAAATACATTTAACTGAGTATATGCGTAAAGCGAAAAGCTTTGCTAGTAAATAGGAGGATATATAATGCAAACAATTAAACAAACAAGTCCTTATATTCGTAAAGACGTAAGCACTAAACGCATGATGATTGATGTTCTAATAGCTTTAACACCAGTTGTTATTTTCTCAATTTATAGATTTGGTTGGGATGCAGTCATTAGAATTTTAGTCTCATTAGTTGTGATGGTTGGACTAGAAGCAATCGCTTTTGGTATTATGCAAAAACCAGGCAAACATGAAAAATGGATTGATCGATTAAAATCAAGATTTGAAAAATATACAATAAATAACATAACTGCACCTGCAGTTAGTGCTGTGATATTTGCAATGTTGGTACCATCGAAGTTACCAATATATGCTGTTATCGTCGGTGCTGCATTCGGTATTATTGTCGGTAAGATGCTTTTTGGTGGTATGGGATCAAACATCTTTAACGTTGCTGCTGTAGGTAGAATTTTTATAGCATTGGCTTTAACAGATATGTTTACAGGAACATATGTTGGTGTAGATATGATAGCTGGTGGAACAGCGTTAACCGCAATTAGAACTGGAGCTGGATTTCCTCATACGTTAAACAGTTATCCTTTAATTGACATGTTTATGGGTAACATTCCAGGATCAATGGGTGAAATAAGCGCATTAGCAATATTAATTGGTATGGCTTATTTATTAATCCGTCGTTCAGCTGATTATCGTGTGATAGTATCATCTTTAGTTACATTCGTCGTTTTAATGTTTGTTGCAGGATTAAAATTATATCCTGATCAAGTATTAGATTATACATTATTCCATTTATTTTCTGGTGGTATCTTATTTGGTGCTGTATTTATGATTACAGATCCAGTAACTTCACCAGTAACAAGACCAGGAAGATGGATTTATGGTTTATTAGTAGGTGCTTTAGTTGTTCTTATTAGATTGTTTGGTGCTTATCCAGAAGGTGTGGCATTTGCACTATTATTTTCTAATATGTTCGTACCACTTATTGATTATCCTCAATGGGCTACCAATAAATTTAAACCAGCATTCTTTATTGGATATGGTGTAGCATTTATTGCATTAGTAGCTATCGTCTACTTTGGTGTAGGAGGTGCTGTATAATGAAAAAATTATTTGAAAAGAATCCAATGTTTCATTACACATTTGTATTAGCAGTTGTTTCAATTGCTTGTGGTATTGTTATTGGCGGCGTTCATGCCATTACAAATCCTATCATTCAAGATAATTTGCTTGCAGCTAAAGTTGAATCTTATGAACAAGTATTAAAAGGTATTGATGACTTTGAAGAAATAAAAGTTACTGATGAATATCCTTCAAGCGTACAAAGTATTGCAAAAGGTTTCGCTGCAAATGATGATGTATTAGGATATATTTATGAAGTTTATGGAACTAATAGTTATGGAAACATGACAGTTGTTGTAAGTGTTGGTCTAGACGGGAAAATATTAGGTGCTCAATTTTTAACGATTGAACAAACTTTAAATGTTCCTGGAACTAGAACGAATTTATCATATTATGTTGGTTCAAATATTGCTGACTTACAACCAAGTGCAGACTTAATCAGTGGAGCTACAGGTAGTTTATCTACACTTCAAGGCTTATTAGGTGACTTAGCTAATGCGCATAGTATTGCAGTTGGAGAAGTCATTTTAGATCCTTTAGATGAAGTATATGGAACAGGATACACTTTAGAAGTTGATAACACTTTTGTTGCAACAGCTCATGTGACTTCAAGATCAAATGTTTTACAAGGTAGTGAAACTGTTGGGTACGTATTTAGTTTAACTGGTAGCGGTGAGTACCAAGATGGCGTAACTGATAGTATCGTTATGGATATATATTTTAATTCTAATGATGAAATTGTTGAGATTAGATTACCTGAAGATACATACAATCATTCATCAGGCGGATTTAAAAATAAAAATATCGCTTATTTAGAAGAATTCATTGGATTAACTAAAGAAGATATATCTGCAACTGTAAATGGTGATAACCAAGACATCACTGCAGGTGCATCCAACACAAGAGCATTAATTGATGAATTATTATTAGCATTTTTAAGTGAGGTGGCATAATATGAAAAAACAAAATTTATTCTTACTTATTAATTTCGTCATTATGCTATTAATAGGATTAGTATTTGCGATGGTTAATCAAAATCAAACAATGACTGAACCTAAAGATAAATTATTTGAACAAAGAATCACTTTAGAAAACGAACAAAAATTATCATCAATTCCATTAATGTCTGCTAATTCATCTAATTTTGAAATTGTAGATATGAAATGGACTGCAAAAGATGAAGACGGTAAAACTATAGGCTTCGTGTATCATGCGGTTATAAAAAATGATTTTGCTCTAAGTGGATCTGGTATAGATTATGGTTTTATTGAAATTTTAGTTGGTATCACATTAGATAATAAAGTTCATGTTGAATACGTGAATGTCTATCAATCGCAATGGGCTATTGTAGGTATTCAAAAATATATACAAGATAATTATGATGGTGTTAATCATTTAATTGTAGGTACAATTCCAAGTTTTGATGCAGACATCGTATCTGGAGCAACAGATAAACCAGCTACAGTATCAACCGATGCAATTAAAGCTTTAGTACAATCAGTAGTAGCAATTCATTATAATATCGTTGATGAAGATCCATATGAAGATATCTTTGAAACTGATGCATATGAATTTCAAGCGGATTCAACATTTACAAGCACTACTCATATTACAGAAAAAGTGTTAGTAACTGATGGAACTAATAGCTTAGGATACATTTATTCAGTTACAGGTAGTGGAGAATATCAAGATGGTTCAACTGACAGTATTGTTATTGAAATAATATTTGGAACAGATGATACCATTATTGGATTTGTGCTTCCAGAAGATACATATAATCATTCTGGCGGATCATTTAAAGAAAAGAATCAAACATATTTAGAAAATTATATTGGATTATCAATCAGTGAAATTCAAGCAGTAGTAGATGCTGGTGGTAGTCAAGATGTTACAAGTGGTGCTTCAAACACAAGAACTTTAATTGATGAACTCTTAGAAGCATTCGTAAGTGAGGTGAACTAACATGACAGAAGCTAAAAAAGTTGAAGTAAAAAAAGTACCTCCAAAAAAAGCTAAAGATAAAGAAGCTAGTTTAGTAGATATATTTACTAAAGGTATTTGGAAAGAAAATGGTATCTTCGTCATGGTACTTGGGATGTGTCCTGCATTAGCGGTTACATCAACATTTGAAGGTGCGCTTGGTATGGGTATCTTAGTTATGATTATTCTTACATTAACTAATACAACCGTATCATCCATTAGAAAATTTGTACCTAATACAGTTAGAATTCCAACATATGTAATTATTATTGCGACTGAAGTTACTGTTTTAAAGATGGTTGTAGATGCATTTGCTCCAGCACTTGCTGCTGAGTTAGGTGTGTTCATTGCCTTAATTACAGTTAACTGTGTTGTTTTTGGTAGAGCAGAAGCATTCGCATCTAAAAACAAAGTTGTTCCATCAATGTTAGATGGATTAGGTGTAGCAATTGGGTTTGCTGTGTCACTTGCTATGATTGGTTTTGCTAGAGAATTATTTGGAACAGGAACAATCCAACTTGGGCAAGTTTTACCACTTGGATTTGAATATACGTTATTTAGTGGACTAGGCTTAGAAAAATATGCTTATTCAGTATTAGTTCAACCTCCTGGAGCATTCTTAGTGATTGGGTTCTTATTAGCAATCATTACAGCTTTCAGACAATCTAAAACAACGAAAGGAGCTAAGAAATAATGAATTTACTCGCGATATTAATTTCTGCAATGTTGATTAATAACATTGTCTTAATGCAATTCTTAGGTCTATGTTCGTTCTTTGGTGTTTCTACAAAGATGAAATCTGTTGTTGGTATGGGATTAGCGGTAATCGTTGTTATATTCTTAGCAGCACTTATTACATTCCCGCTTTACCGTTATGTGTTAGTTGAATTAAATATTGAGTATATTGATACGATCGCATTTATTTTGGTTATTGCATCATTAGTACAATTAACAGAATTAGTTATTAAAAGAGTAAGCAAGAGTTTATATAAAGCTCTTGGTGTTTATCTTCCACTTATTGCAACCAACTGTGCTGTATTAGGTGTTGCTTTAAAAAATGTTGCAGTTCCTCAAACGTATCCAGAAGCATTAATGTATGCTTTAGGTTCAGGATTAGGATATGCATTTATTATCATCACTTTTACTGCAATTCGTTTAAGATTAGATAGTGCAAATGTGCCTAAAGCACTTAAAGGAATGCCAATCGCATTAGTTACTGCCGGATTAATGGCATTAGCATTTATGGGATTGTCAGGGTTAATCTAATGCCTCAATTCTTAATATTAATGGGGATTTTGGTGGGAATCATTGTTTTATACGTAGGCACAATGTATTTAAACAAAAAAGTAGCGATTCCAGAAGAATGTAAAACGGCATATTTAGAAGCGCAATCATGTGAATCATGTGCTTCTAGAGATGGTGGAAGTTGCGGATTTAGTGACGCACTTGAATTCATGAAGGAGGTTAAATTATGATCGAAACGTTATATCCATTCATGATCTTAGGTGCCTTAGGAGCACTCATGGGTGTGACACTATCTTTAGCAAATAAATATTTAACAGTTGTTGAAGATCCACGAATCAATGAAGTTGAAAAACTACTTCCAAATTATAATTGTGGAGCATGTGGAACGCCAGGCTGTCATGCGTTTGCAGAAGGTATAATTAATGGTGAAGTTAAAAATCTTTCTAGATGCAAACCAGGAAAAGTAGATAAACATTATAATCCTATTTTAGAATATTTAAAAGATCATCCAAATCCAGACGGATCAAAAGTCGATGTAAAGATTTAGGACATGTTTTATGTCCTTTTCTTTGCTTATGGATTAGAAGTAAACAAAGTATAGTTACGGAAGGTTTAAATGAAAAAAATATTATTCATCGGTTTGCTGGTATTAAGTTTATTGACATTGTCAGCTTGCCGATCAGAAAAATTATATACACTCAATTTTTTAGATTACATGGACACTTTTATTCAAGTTCAAGTATCTGCAACAAGCGAAAGTGAAGCACGAAAACATCAAGAAGAAATTGATGCGATTTTTAGTATGTATCATGATTTATCAACAGCTTATGCACCACTTTATTCAGATAGCGAATACATAGAAAATATCTATTCGATCAATTTGAAACCTGATCAAAAGTTAGAAATTGATCAACCACTTTATGAGCTATTATTGTATGCAGAAGAAGTAAAAGAACTAACCGAAGGATATTTTGATATATCTATTGGAAAAGCAGTTGATGTATGGAAAGATGTTATGACTAAAGTAGAACCGTCATTTGAAATTGGTCAATCTATCTACGTTTATTATTACTATGATGGCGAAAAAACAGAAGATAATAAAGTAGATGTGAATGCATCTGGAATCATCGAAGCTATAAAGACCGATGAAGATGATGATGATATCGTATTAAGTATTTCTCTAAATCTTGGAGAAGAAAGCATTACTATAGATAAAGATGATGTGTACTATAAAGAAGTTTCAAAAACAGTTTATGATCAAGCTATGATAGATATATCAGCATTAGATTTTACTGACAATGAAATAATTCTAGAAACAGATGGGTCACAATATTATGTGACCATTCATGGAGATGATATAAAACTCGATTTAGGTGCAATATCTAAAGGGTATGCTACTCAAAAAGTATATGAATATATATTAAGTCAAGGTATTGCATATTATTCAATGTCTTCTGGTACTAGCTCTATCATTTTAGGTGAAAATAAGAATAGAAGCGATGAGGATTATGTATACTACATATCGCTTGCAAATCCATATAAACTAGAGTCTTCTGATAAAGACACTTATGGGACAATAAAAGTTAAGAACATGAGCGTTACAACAAGTGGAAATTATGAACAATATGTTTTATATCAAGGTAATAGATATCATCATATTGTATCTCCTTATGAAAAAAAGCCTGTTCAACATTATCATACAGTAACCATTTTAGGTCAAGACGCTGGTTTGTTAGATGCTTTATCAACAGCATTATTTTCAATGCCTCCAGATTTTATGGAAGCATGGCTTATGGAACATCAAGAAACTTTAGAAATAGAAGTTATTAGATTTAATCAAGATTTATCAGTATCAACATTTATGATAGATACAGTATTTGAGGAGCATTAATTATAAATGGAAAAGAAGCGTAATCAAACAAATAAAAGGGATATATTACTTATCACAATCCTCTTACTCATTGTAGGCGGTCTTTTCCTATATATACAAGTGTTTCAGCAAACTGATGAAGCAAACTATGCGCACGTATATTATGGCTCATCAGATCAACCTTTGGTTACGATAGATTTTCAAAAATCAAAAGTTATAAGACATGAGGAACAAGTAGTCCCAAATGATTATTCAGGAAACTATCCGCTTATTGATGAATCAAGTAGAACTATAACACTTCTAGGAGACTATGAAGTAAGTGGTATAAGACAAATTGTTGTCATTCAATATGACTTTGGATTCAAAACTGTTCAAATTATTGAAGAGCAAAGTCCTAACAATATTTGTAGCAGAGAAGGTGTGTCTTACGGGAAGCCACTAATTTGCCTACCAAATCGCGTTCGCGTAGAATTTGAAACAAATGATGATTCGGACTTTACCATTTAATCATGAAGCAAACTAGAAAAATGATATTGATTGCAAACTTCTTAGCTATTGCAATCGTCTTGAACTTAATAGAATCTGCTTTAGCTTTAAGTCCCGTTCCTGGAGCTAAACTAGGGTTTGCGAATGTTATCACTTTAATTATTTTATATATATATTCTTTTAAAGATAGTAGTGCACTCACATTATTAAGAGTTATACTTGTGGGTATATTAAGCGGAAGATTGTTAGGACCAACGTTTTATATGAGCTTAAGTGGAGCAGCATTTTCACTAATAGCTATGGGGATATTAAAAAAGACTAACTTCTTTGGTATTCTAGGTGTAAGTGTGATAGGTTCTATATTTCATGTGTTTGGTCAAATAGGTGCAGGTATCTTTGTTATCGGCAGTACAGCCATCTTATATTGGATGCCATTGATGCTACTTTTAAGTATTCCAGCAGGCATTATTACAGGATTAGTTGCTAAGAGATTTATATCAGTATGGGACACATGGCATAATAAAATAGAATAATTAAATTAAATTAGATAAATATGACTTGATTAAATAAATTAGTAATGATATAATAATTAAGCAAAAACTTACTATGGCAAAGCCATGGCGGAAGGAGATAGATTATGAAAACAGGAATTCATCCAAACTATAACGTTATTAAAGTAAAATGCTCAACATGTGGTTTTGAACACGAAGTAGGCACAACATCAAAAGACTTTAGAATTGATACATGCTCAAATTGTCATCCATTCTACACAGGTCAACAATCATTTATTCAAGCAGCTGGTCGTGTTGAAAGATTTAATAAACGCTATGGAATCAATAATAAAAAACAAGATAATGAATAACGTGATGATAAATCACGTTTTTTATTAAAAATATGATTCAGAGGGGATAAAAATATGTATCATACTTATAAAAATGGATTTATAGAAGTGGTATGTGGTCCGATGTTTGCGGGGAAAACAGAGGAACTCATCAGACGCATTAAGAGATTAGAGTACGCAAAACAAAATGTGTTAGTTTTTAAACCGAAAATAGATACTAGATATGATAAAGATGAAATAGTTTCTCATAATATGAGTAAAAAACCATCAATAATTATCGATAAAAGTACTGAAATTATAGCTTACATAAAAGATGACACTGATGCAGTTGTCATCGATGAAGTCCAATTTTTTGATCATGATATTGTTCAAATTGCAGAAGATTTGGCAGATAAAGGCATTCGAGTTATTGTTGGAGGATTAGATCGTGATTTTAGAGGCGAACCATTTGGTCCAATGCCGGATTTATTATCTAGAGCGGAATTTGTTACAAAATTAACTGCTATTTGTGTGAAAAGTGGATTGCCAGCAACTAGAACTCAACGAATCATCGATGGAAAACCAGCAAACTATAAAGATCCAACAATTTTAGTAGGAGCTAACGAATCATATGAACCAAGATCAAGACATTATCATGAAGTCCCAGGAAAACCCAAAAAAATATAAATATATGCAAGCTGCTTTAAAAGAAGCACTAAAAGCAGATGGTAAAGATGAAGTTCCTGTTGGAGCGGTTGTTGTTTATCAAGATAAAATTATTGCAAGAGCGCATAATTTAAGAGAAAGCAAGCAAATAATACATGGCCATGCAGAATTTTTAGCGATGATAAAAGCAGCTAAAAAATTAGGGTCTTGGAGATTGGAAGATTGTGATATTTATGTTACAATGGAACCGTGCCCTATGTGTGCAGGAGCTATGATACAATCTAGAATAAATAAAGTTTATTATGGAGTTAAAGATCAAAAAGCTGGTGTTGCATCAAGTATATGTAACCTATTTGATTTACCATTTAATCATAAGGTTAAGTCAGAAGGTTTATTGATGTACCAAGAGAGCGAAAAATTATTAAAAACATTTTTTAAAAAATTAAGAGATAGATAACAAAAAAGTCCCTATCAAGCATCATCATTCAATAGTAACTTGTGAACCTGGTCAGGTCTTGATCGAAGCAGCCATAAGCATGTTTACTATGTGGATGGTGATGCTTGATGGGGATTTTAGATGATTTAACATAATTATCACGAAATTTAATATGAAATGTTATAATAAAAACAACGGAGGATATATTTATGAAATTAAATTCAAAAGTTTATAAACAATTAACAAACGAACCATTTGAAAAACAAGAAATTAATGGAAAGATTGTAGAATTCCATTATATGGATGATACACCATTTTTAGTTCAATTTGCTGCTAGAGGTAGATTTGCAGTTTGGACATCAGATGGAAATGACTACAAGGTGCTCATAGAAAGTACTTATTATGAAGCACTTAAACCATTTTACGAATATGATGTAAATGTCATATGGTTAAATTTCTTAGATAGAGTATCTAATATTAGTAGAAAAGTAAACATGTGGTTTATTATACCTACATTAATCCTTTATGCGATTGGTGCAATTATCGCATTAGCATTTTTTCAAGATCAAACATTACCGATTTTACTTGGACTGATTATTATTGTAGTGATTAGTAATATGGTACAAAGTAGACTGGTTAATAAAAAGGTTAGAGAAGAAAATCAAAACACTCAAGATAAAATTAGAGAATTTTTAGGTCAGGAAGCATTTGATCAATTAGTTAAAAATCAAGAAGAGCATTATCAACAATATTTTAAGTTTGATGAAGTAGAAGAATCTACGGAAGTAACTGAAGTTGAAGCAGATGCTGAACCTATAGTAGAAGAAATAAACGAAGAAAAGGATGACAAATAATGGAATCAAAGGCAATTAACGCAATACGCTTTTTAGGTGTTGACGCAATTAATAAAGCGAACTCTGGACATCCAGGCATTGTTTTAGGTGCTGCACCTATGGCATATCAATTATTTACAGCACATATGAATATCGATGTAAAAAATCCTCTTTGGATAAATAGAGATAGATTTATTCTAAGTGCTGGACATGGATCAATGCTGCTATATGCAATTAATCATTTATCTGGTTATAAGATAACCATTGAAGATCTAATGAATTTTAGACAATTAGGAAACACACCAGGTCATCCAGAATACGGGCATACAGATGGCGTAGAGACAACCTCTGGTCCACTTGGTCAAGGTATATCAAATGCAGTAGGTATGGCAATTGCAGAAACACATTTAGCTGCAAGATTTAACAAACCTAACTTTAATATATTTGATCATTATACGTATGTGATTTGTGGTGATGGAGATTTACAAGAAGGTGTTGCACTTGAATCTATAAGTCTTGCGGGCCATTTAGGATTAGGTAAACTTATTGTTTTATTTGATTCTAATGACATTCAGTTAGATGGTAAAGTTTCTATGGCATATAGCGAAGACCATAAAAAGAAGTTTGAAGCTATGGGATGGCAACATATTTTAGTAAACGACGGCAACGACTTAAAAGCTATTAATAAAGCTATTAATAAAGCAAAAAAAGAGGATCAAAGACCAACCATTATTGAAGTTAAAACCACTATAGGATTTGGAACTACAGAACAAGGGACATCTAAAGTACATGGCTCGCCTATTGGTGTTGATGAAGCCATCAAACTTAGAAGTGTTCTAGATTGGCCATATAACCCTTTTGAAGTTCCTGAAGATGTTTATACTCATTTTCGCAAAAAGGTAACGTTGAGAGGTAAACGCGTACATAAAAAATGGAAAGAAACATTAGAACAGTATAAAAATGAGTACCCTGCTGAAGCTGATTTATTAGATATGTTTTTAGCTAATGATTATCAAATAAATATTGAAGAGTTAGCGAAAATAGCGAGTGCAAATAATGAAGCTACCAGAAATGTAAGTGGTAAAATCATTAACGAATTATCAAAAAAACATTTGAATATCATTGGTGGATCAGCAGATCTAACGGCATCCACAAAAGCTAAAGGTGCTGATGGAAACTATGATAAGGAACATAGAATCTCAAGAAATATTAATTTTGGTGTAAGAGAACACGCTATGGGCGCTATTGTTAATGGATTAACATTGCATGGTGGATTAAAAGCCTTTGGTGGAGCATTCTTTGTTTTCAGCGACTACATGAAGCCAGCAATTAGACTTGCTGCCATCATGAATATTCCATCAATCTTTGTTTTTTCACATGATTCAATTGCTGTTGGAGAAGATGGACCAACACATCAACCTGTAGAACAACTAGCTGGATTAAGAAGTATACCTAACTTAAATGTGATTCGTCCTGCTGATGCTAACGAAACAATTGCCGCATGGAAAATTGCGTTAGAATCAAAAAATACACCTACGGTTATTGTGTTAACAAGACAAAATGTGACAAATTATGATACAACAAATATAAATGGAGTTTTAAAAGGTGCATATATTGTGTCTAAAGAAGAAAATGAACTTGATGGTATTTTATTAGCTTCTGGTTCAGAAGTTCAACTTGCTATGGAAGCAAAAGAATTATTAAAAACGAAAGGCATAGATGTTAGAGTAGTTAGCATGCCTTCTCACCTATTGTTCGAAAAACAAACAAAAAAATACCAAAAAGAGATATTACCGAAACGCAAAAAAACTTTAGCTATTGAAATGGCAAGCAGTCTATCATGGTACAAATATACAAATGATGTATATGCGCTAGATCGATTTGGGGCAAGCGCACCAATGGAAGATGTGTTAAGTCATCTTAACTTCTCTAAAGAAGCTGTAGCAGAGGCGTTTATAAAATTATAAAATAAGAAGAAGTGAAAATATGATATACGACATCATCGTTGTTGGTGGTGGACATGCAGGTATTGAAGCTGCATTGGCCGCTGCTAGATTGCAAAAAAATACAATGCTTATCACAGGCAACCTTAACAAGGTTGCTTCTTTGCCTTGTAACCCATCTATTGGTGGGCCAGCCAAAGGTATAGTTGTAAGAGAAATTGACGCTTTAGGCGGGCAAATGGCTAGAAGTGCTGATAAGGGACAAATTCAAATGAAAATGCTTAATGCATCAAAAGGACCAGCAGTTAGAGCACTTAGAGCGCAAATTGATAAATTAAAATACCCGAAGATAATGCTTGAAGTCATGAAGCATACCGAAAACTTGACATTAAAAGAAGATCTAGTAAATCATCTGTTAATTAAAGATCAAAAAATACAGGGTGTGGTTCTAGAAGATGGAACTGAAATTTTATCAAAAATAGTTGTCATAACAACAGGGACATATTTAAATAGTCATATTTTGATAGGGAATGAGAAAATATCATCAGGACCCCAAAATGAGCCAACAACTTTTGGTATAAGTGAACAACTCAAATCATTAGGGTTTGAAGTTATTAGATTAAAAACTGGGACACCACCAAGAGTTAGAAAAGATAGTATAAATTACTTAAAAACAACCATCCAACCAGGTGATGGAGAAAATTATACATTCAGTTTTGACAAAAAGTATTATGAAGATAATCCACACGAGTTTTGTTACTTAACACACACTTCAGAAGCAACTCACGAAATTATTAATCAACATCTTGACGAGTCAGCGATGTATAGTGGTGTAGTAGAAGGTGTGGGACCAAGATATTGTCCATCTATTGAAGATAAAGTTGTTAGATTTAGTGATAAAAATAGACATCAAATCTTTATTGAACCTGAGAGTGTTGACATTGATGAGATGTATATTCAAGGATTTTCAACCAGTTTACCTAGATATGTTCAAGAAGAAATGATAAAGACAATTCCGGGATTAGAAAATGCAATTATAGAAAAATATGCATATGCTATTGAATATGATGCGATTAATCCTGTACAACTTTATCCTACATTAGAAACTAAAAAAATAGAAAATCTATTTTGTGCTGGTCAAATTAATGGAACAAGTGGATATGAAGAAGCTGCAGGTCAAGGACTAATGGCAGGTATTAATGCATCATTAAAATTAGATGGTAAAGAGCCCTTTATTTTAAAAAGACACGAAGCTTATATAGGTGTTTTGATAGATGACTTAGTCACTAAAGGCGTTTTAGATCCTTATAGACTATTAACCTCAAGAGCTGAACATAGACTATTGTTAAGACATGATAACGCAGATATTAGACTTAGAGATTATGGCTATCAAATAGGATTAGTCGATCAAGAAACATATGAAGCTTATTTAGATAAAAAATCTAAACTTGAGAAACTTATAGAACTAGCATCTGGATTTAAGGTTATGCCAAATGAGACGAATAACACTTATCTCGAAAAAAGAGGTTCAGCAAGAATATTTGAAGCGGTTTTTTTAACTGACTTATTGAAAAGACCTGAAATAAATAAAGAAGACATAAAGTATTTTATTGAACAAGCGTTTGACGACGATACTTATGAACAACTAGAAATAAAGATTAAATATGAAGGGTATATTCAAAAAGCTATAAAAGAAGCAGATAAAATGTTGAGACTTGAAAGTAAAAAAATACCTGAACATATCGACTATAAAAATATTAAAAATATTTCTTCAGAAAGTAGAGAAAAACTTTCAAAAATTAGACCTAAAACTTTAGGTCAAGCATCTAGAATTTCAGGTGTTAATCCGGCAGATATTTCATTACTTTTAATATATTTAGAATCAGAGAGCCATATAAAACATGTTTAATAAAAGTGTCAAAGAAGAATTGAATATTGAGTTAAGTGATGCACAAATCGATCAGTTTAATAAATATTATGACTTTTTAATAGCATACAATAGAGTAACAAACTTAACTAGAATAACAGAGAAAGAAGATGTTTTTTATAAACATTTTTATGATTCAATGACTCTTGTTAAAAGTATTGACCTTAATAGTGTTCAAACATTGTGTGATATGGGCGCAGGAGCGGGATTTCCTAGTATACCATTAAAAATTATATTTCCACATTTAAAAATAACTATCATTGATTCTCTGGGAAAAAGAATTACTTTTTTAAAACAACTGCTTGAACTATTATCAATTGACAACGTTGATTTAGTTTATGATCGAATCGAAAATCATGCTCAAAATCATCGTGAATTATATGATGTAGTTACAGCAAGAGCATTAGGTAAGCTGCCTCTAATATTAGAATTAGGTATGCCAATGATTAAAACAAACGGTCATTTTATTGCATATAAAACAAGTAATTACGAGGATGAGTTGTTTCAATCTACAGACGCAATAAAATTACTTGGTGGAAAACTTAAAAGCATAACACCTATAAAACTACCAGACCAATATGGTGATAGAACACATATCATCATTAGTAAAATAAAAAAAAGTCCTTCTATTTATCCAAGGTCATTTTCAGCAATAAAAAAGAAAAGTCTATAATATAAGGAGAGCATATGGGAAAAGTAATAGCAATTTCAAACCAAAAAGGTGGGGTAGGAAAAACTACAACTAGTGTCAACCTATCTGCAGCTTTGGCAGAATTAAATAAAAGAGTTCTACTTATAGATCTAGATCCACAAGCGAGTACAACAACTAGTTTAGGTATAAATAGAAGTTTGCTATATTCTACTATTATGGATGTATTATTAGAACAAGTTACAATTGAAGATGCAATCATACATTTACCTGATATTAACGTTGACGTTATTCCAGCAACTATAGAACTAGCGCATCTAGAGATCAAACTTAGTCACGAAGATAGAGAATATGCACTAAATTCGAAATTACATAAACTCATAGATAGTTATGATTTTATTTTGATTGATTGCCCACCGTCATTAGGTTTATTAACATTAAATGCATTATATGCATCAAATTCCGTCTTAATTCCAGTGCAATGTCAATACCTTGCGATTGATGGATTAACACAACTGTTAAACACTATAAGGATAGTGCAAAAACAACTTAAAGTTAACAATAAGCGTTTAGATATTGAAGGGGTACTACTTACCATGTTGGATAAAAGAACCAAAGCTGGATGGGAAATAGTTCATGAAATAAAAGATTATTTTAAAGAAGGGGTATTTGACACAATTATTACAAGTAATGTGGCTGCTCAGGTTGCACCAACATATGGTCTTCCAGTAACTACATTTGCGCCAAAATCCCCAGCTTCGAGACTGTATAAATCTTTAGCTAAGGAGGTTGTAATGAATAATGAATCAAGATAAAAAACCAAGAACTTTAACTGATTTATTACAAGAACATCATGTAGATGATGTTTTAGAAGGAGAAGTTATTGATGAAATAGCACTCTCTGAGATTAAACCTAATCCTTTTCAACCAAGAAGAGTATTTGATCAAGAAAAAATTGATGAATTAGCTCAATCTATCAGAGAACATGGTATATTTCAACCAATTATTGTAAAGAAAGTCAACAACGGTTATATCATTGTATCAGGAGAAAGAAGATATAGAGCTGCTCACCAAGTTGGCTTAAATACAATACCTTCAATTATCAGACAATACGAAGAGTCCAAAGTTGCTGAAATTGCATTGGCAGAAAATCTACAAAGAGAGAATTTAACACCTATTGAAGAAGCGGAAGCTTATAAAGTAGTTATGAATCACTTAAGTCTTACTCAAACTGAGTTGGCAAGTAAAATTGGCAAGAGCAGATCTCATGTCACAAATATGCTCGGATTATTAGGATTGCCAAGTGAAACACAACAAATGTTACTTACCAATCAAATTAGTATGGGTCATGCAAGAGCATTAAGTAAGCTTGAAAATCAGCAACAAATAAACAAGTTAGCTAATCTAATTGTAAAAAAACAATTAAGTGTGAGACAAGTAGAAGAATTAACTAAAACAGAAGATAAAACAAACAAAATAAGACGCAAACCTAAAATCAAATATTTAAACGAAGAAAAAAGACTTACATCTTATTTAAATAGAAAAGTGAAAATAGATGAAAAAAAGATAGTTATATATTATGATGAAAATGAACTTGGTGAAATTTTGAACAGGTTAATAAAAAAATGAAATATGAAATTAATGATGTGGTTACATTAAAGAAAAAGCATGTATGTGGATCGCATGATTGGATAATTCTCAGAACTGGTATAGAACTAAAGTTGAGATGTGCTCAATGTGGTAGAGAAATTATGATTTTAAAAATTGATTTAGACAAAAAAGTTAAATCAATAAAGAAAAAAGAAGATATTGTTTAATAAATATTATTAATAATTGTAAAAAAACGGGCTAAAAAGATATAAAAACAACTATATTTTAGAAAAAATAAAAAAAAGTAATAAAAGTGTTGATTTTTTCAAAATGTTAAGTTAGAATATTAAAGCAAGCCCAAAATTGGAGGGGTAGCGAAGTGGCTAAACGCGGCAGACTGTAAATCTGTTCCTAACGGTTCGGCAGTTCGAATCTGCCCCCCTCCACCATTCTATATAACGCCTTGATAAAACTTGAAAAAAAATACAACTTAGATATTGACAAGGCTCTTTTATAATGATAGAATGTATAAGCACGCGTAAGAGTGTGTAGAGGCAATAATCTTTGAAAACTGAATGATGATGAGTGTATCAAAAGAAACAAAAAAGAAACAAAAAGAAGAGCTATTAACAAACAAACTATAAATTTATGGAGAGTTTGATCCTGGCTCAGGATGAACGCTGGC
>JBAZCK010000012.1:0-35970 GCA_041654955.1 Acholeplasmataceae bacterium
TTAACTCTTAAATCTCTATCTACTGTAGAATCAATCACAAGTTTTAAGACATAATCGCCAGGAGTTAATCCATCTAACATTTGATAGAAATGAGGCGTATATGCTTCTCCACCTAAAGCTGTTACATCAACAACTGCACCATTTTCACCTAATACCATAGTTCCTTGTCCAGAACCTGAGTTATCATATGTGAAATAAGGTACTGTTGTAGCATCACCATTAACTACTAATTCTGGTGCTTCTGCAACATCTTTTTCTTTAATTGAAATATTATCTAATGATACAGTACCTGCAGCAAATGAACCAGTGTTACCTAATTCAAAGCTTAATTTAGCACCGTTAACTGCATCAACTGTAACTACATCAACAGTAAATGTTTGCATTTCAGTTGTTAAGTTGAAATCAGCTTTTGCATCACCTAATAAAGATGTTCCAATAACTTCAACATTAATATTTCTTGCAGCGGTAGCTTTAGCATCAAATGATAATGTGTATGTTTTAGCTGCTTCTAGGTCAACTAATTGATTAAATTGAACTGCCCAAAAAGCTTCTCCAGCTTTATCAATTGCTAAATCAAATGTACCATTTGTACGATCAAGTGTTACTGTTGGTGCATCGCCCCAGTCTTGGAACCATAATTCCCAACCGTGATCCATTTGACCATTCATGATAATATCATCTAATAATGCTTCTTGTAATTTTACTTCACTAAATGTAACTAAACCATCAGCAAATCCATCTTGTGAACCTAGTTCAAAGACTAATTTAACATCATGAGTTTCTTTAGTTACTGTAAATAAGAATTCTAATGTTGTTTCTTCAGCTAATATTTCAGCACCATCAAATCTTACATATTCTTCAAATTGATCAACAGGATAGCTATAGCCCATAGCAACATTCATTTTTCTTGCTACTTCTGCTTCAACAACAACTGTTAATCTGTAAGTTTTACCTTCAACAAGAGTTAAATAACCATCTTGGAAGAATTGTACAGCCCATGATGCATCTCCACCACCAGTAATATCTAGTGAATAAGTTCCATTTGTAGTATCAAGTTCTGTCACTACAACAGGAGCTGGAGTTGCCCAATAAGCATCTTGTTGCCATAATGCCCATTCTGGTGCATCAACATCAAGATCTGCTTCAAATGATGGATTAGCAATTAAATTTGTTTCATTAAATTGCATACCAACAACTTCTAAAGTCATGATAAATTCTGCTTCATTACCAGCAGCATCACTAACTGTATAAGTTAACGTGTAAGTTGCTTCTACTGAAGTATCAATAGTTGTTACAACTTCGTCTGCTTCATTTTTAATCACTACGGCGATATCTTCTGAAACATCACCATCAACAACGTCAAATGCTGTTACGCCTGCCATTGGATCGAATGCTCCATTAACTAAAATTGATTTAGATTCAGCTAAACCAGTAAATGCTGGAGCTGTTTCATCTGGATCTGGTGTAGCTTCTTCAATCACTACATTATCAAACCACATAGTCGCATCAATTTGATTGCCACCAAGTGCACCTAATTCAAATAATAAACCACCACGATGATTTTCTTCATCTTGATTCATTGTGAATTTAAATGAATAAGTTTCCCATTCTGTTGTGATTGTTTTATGAACAGTTAAACCTGTTTTAAAATCTGTAAAGTATGGAGCTCCAGAAAGTAATTCACCAACTTGTAAATTAATTGTTTTTTCTACGCTTGATTTTGCATCAAATGAGATTTCATAAGTTACATCATTATCAAATGGAACGTTCATTTGACCAAATCTAGGTGTGTATGAATTTACACCAGCAACAACTTCTGCTTTTAATGCACCTTCATCACCAGATAAAACAATAGTTCCGCCATCAGCTTCATATACTACTGAACTATCATTCCAACCTGCAGGACCTTGTTCAAAATCAGCATTGATTAACATTTGTCCTTCAACTGCTTCAGGTGATTTAACAGTAACCATTCTGAATTTTTGAGCTAATATGCCATCAACTTCAACTTCATATTTGATTGCTTGTGCACCTGTTACGGTTGTGTCTAATACATCATCTGTAATAATAACTGTGTTTGCATGAGTATAAGTGATTTCACTTGTATAATCAACACCATTATTACCTTTCGCTGTAACGCCATCCATAACATTGAACGGTTCTTCAAAGTCTAGAGTGACATCATCAACACCACTAAATGTTATCGCAGTTAATGTTTCTACTGGGTCTACATCTTCACCACAAGCTACTAATGTAAATACAGCTAATAACATTAATACGACTACTATAAATCTCTTTTTCATCTATTTTCCTCCTTATTGTAATAGACATCTATTTTTAAGACATTTTTCTGACGAATGTCTTTTGCCCATTTCCCTTTAATAAATGATTGATCAAATGTTTGTGTTTGATCTTTTGTTGTTAAAACAATTTTTTCAATATAAGCATCTTTATCATATGTATGAACTAATTTTTCATTATGATAGATTAGCTTAATATCTTTAAACAATGTCGTTTCTACTTTATGATCTAAGAAAAATGCTTTGTTAAGTTTTGGTTTCAACTCAAAGATGAGTTCTTCACCTTCATATTTAAACAATTCTTTTCCATAAAACATATATGTAAACATTGATAAGACTTCTGCAGTAGATCCTGATAATCTTGAAACAAATCCTTGTCCATGTTTTTTCGGATCTGGATTTGAAGAAGTTGCGATAAATGATGAATTTTCAATCGGTGATCTACCATAAACTTCAGGATCCATAAAGCATGTGTAATTAGTTTTCATTTCTTCATAGAATATATCATATAACCCTGATTTTAATAATCCTAGTAAATATTTATATGTCATATGCAAGAAATTAGATTCACGTTCTAACCAACCTGGTGTAAATGCTTTTAGTCTTCCAATTTCAAAAGATTCATTTTCAAGTGAGACGCTGGTTTGATAAAACTTATGTTTTTGATCATATAATCCAGTTTGTTTGACTTGATCATAGATTTTTTTCGCTTCTTCTGGTTTTGCAAGATTTTTTAAATATCTAGCTGGTGCTTCTAGAAATGGTGGAAGTGGTCTCATCTTAAATGCATTAACTTTAACTAAAGGTAATCCATATTCACCAATAACTTGTTTGTTGTTATCATCTAGTATTTCTTCATATGAAGTCGCTTCAAATGTTAGATAAGTCGGTATGATATCAGCTAGTTCTTTTGCTTTTTTGACTGCAAGTTCTAATTGTTTTTCAATAGCTATGATGTGATTTACTAATGTTTTTGAACTTACTGATGATAATTTAGTGTTTCTATCAATTCTTTTCGCACGATAGGTTTCTAAAGCTTGCATTCTTAAATCCCAGTGTTCAAAATCAGTGGATGCTTTGATCTTATCTAGAGCTTCTAGCAAATCTTTTGTATCTGTAAGTAAATCCAGATTATAATCATTTGCTTTTTCAATATGTTTTCTCACATATGTTGTTAATTTGAGTAGTTCAAATGTTTCAGATACACCCGATCCAAATAAACCCGGTATCCCATTACATGCATCATTCCATCCTGGTTTGTTACCCTCATATGAAAGTCCGATACCATATGGATCCAAATGTGCATATTTATTTAAAATAAGTGTTGCTAATTTTGAAATAACTGGAATTTCAACTTCTTGGTTTTTATCTTTTAACCAAGGTTCAATATCTTGGATATGTCTAACTGCTCCAAACTGCCTAATCGTATTATTTTTAGTTAAAACATACTTTTGATCTCTTGGATTGACATAGGCATTTGATTGATAAATCGATACTTTTTGCTTAAAGAGTAGCGATTCAATCTCATCTGGATAAATTGCTTCATAACCTTCAACTAAATCTAGAAGGTATGTGAAATGATCTTCCCAGTATCCTTCACCAAAGGATGCTTTATAAATCACTTTACTATCTTTTAATATAGTTTTAAATAATGATTCATCTAAATTAAGGTCTTCGATCATCATTAATAATTTGCCAGGTGTATAAGGCTTTTCAAGAAACTTAACTAATGATTTTGAAAGTTTTTCTTTACTGCCTTGATATTCAAATTCAATGCCTTCGATTGATAATGGATTATATCCATCATCTTGGATAAATGAAGCGAACATCAAAACATTAAAAGCTTTTATTTCTGGAAAGAACATTAAATCATTTCTTCTATTTTGTAACACATCTCTAAAGTTGCCGTTTCCTTGTGAGTAATATGCTGGTTCTAGATTGAAGAAATTATAATCTCTTTCTAAGTCGCCATGTTTTCTTGAAAATGTATAATAGGTCGCATCTTGGTTTAGTGCTTCTATTTGTAAAGGCAGACCGCCACGTAAGACATTATCTAGATAACATTGTTTTAAATAGGCATCATAGATTGGAAAATTTGTTTTAGTCTCAATGGTTTGTGTAATAGACTCATGGATGCTTTTATTTTCTTCTTCTTTATCTAAGAAATATTTAAGACTTGTTTTTTTAACAAAACTTTGTAGTTTTTCTTCTGTTTCACTATAGCCAAACATTGAAACAAACTCTACTTTATCTTCTAAGTTGAAATTATAATGTGCCATTGCTGCTGGAACTTGATTCACACTTGTTTGTATTTGATCTAATAAATTACCATTAATTAATGCATATGGTGTTTCAAGTGATGTATCTTCTAAGAATAACGATTTGTAATCATAAATGTATGTTGGTTTAACACTTGATACTGAATGCATGAAGTTACCTTCACTAATTTCACTGACTTCAGCTTCATCTCCTGTTGAACCTCTTAATGTATAAAACACATAATCATCATTTAATTTAGTTTCCATCCAACTTTGTAAAAGATTCGATACGGCTTTATATCCACCATAATCAATACCAGTTGGAAGAATTTGTGCTAGACCATCTACTATTTCAACATCTTTTTTGTGTTTATCATGATTGATGATTTCAACTTTTCTAATCAATGCCGCAATTTTCTCATTTGGAAGCGTGAAGTATGTTACTTTTATTGAAATATTTTCTTCTTTAATATATTGAGTGATTGTTACTTGATCTTCATAAACTTCTAATGTTTGATCATCATCTTTTTCATTAAAGCATTCATATACTTTTTGATTGACTTTAATAAATGTTCTAAACCCAATTTTAGAAACATAATGATATGCACCATTTGCTGGAAAAAACTCCATAATCGCACCATTCTTATTTCTGATACCAAATGAAGCGATGAGCTGACCTCTATTGACATAAAACGCCCATAAAGGGATGCCTTTTAATCCAGAAATCCCGCTTAAGAAGCTTGAAAATGGTTTATGTTTTTGATAATTATTTAATTTGAAGTGATATTTTTCCATCATTTTCCTCCTTAAGGAAATCGGTTTCTTTCTTGATTATATTAATATCATAACATATTAGGAAACCGTTTTCAATATTTTTTATTTATTTTTTTCTTGTCGATTCTCGGACAACTAATTCAACCGGTAATTTAACAACTTCTTCAATCTTTTCATCTGGATTATCCATCAGTTCAATTAAGAGTCTTGCTGCCGTTTCTCCGAGTAATTTTCGATCTTGTCGTATGGTTGTAAGTCCTGGTGTAAAATGTTTAGCAAATGCTATATCATCAAATCCAACAACTTGTATATCTTCTGGAACTTTTAATCCACGATCAGATAAACCTTTTAAAACCCCTAATGCCAAATCATCACTGGCAACCATAATGAGTTCTGGTCTTTCTTTCACATTTTCTAATAATTTTCCTATAGCGTTATAGCCACTTGTAAATCCGAAACTTTCCGCATAAATAATATCTGATACATTTGTCATTTGATATGTTTTAATAAAATGATTGTATGCATCCACACGTTCATTAAAAGCCTTTGATGATTGTGGACCAGATATAAATGCTAGTTTGTTTAATTCTAATGTTTCTTTAATATAGTCAAAGATCAATTTAATACCTTGTTCATTATCACTTACAACTGTATGAAGCCCAGGAACTAACATATCCGTAGATACTGCCGGAATTGAACTTTCAATAAGTTCATATAAACCTTTATCATCATAGTTACCCACAACGATATAAACGCCATCAACGCGTTTATTCATACACCATTCATAATATGATAATTCATGTTGCCCAAGTTTTTTTACGATAAAACTCAGTTCGTAACCTTGAAGTTCAACAAATGTTTTAAAGTGCTGCAAAATACTTGAGAAAAATGAGTGTTCTAATCCAACATCAGATTCTTCAGTAAATACAATACCTACTGTATAAGTTCTTTTAGATTTTAACATTCTAGCTGAATTATTAGGTACATACCCAACTTCTTTGATGTAGGCTAATACTCTTTTTCTTGTCAATTCAGAAACATTTCCCGTTTGATTAATGACTTTAGAAATCGTCCCTGGTGCTAAATTAAGTTCTTTTGCAATATTGTAAATCGTTCTTTTTTTGCTCAACCTCATTCACTTCTTTCGTATACTTTGACATATTTTATTTTAAATTCAACTGGAAAAATCGAATCATCGATTGCTCCACCCCAATTACCACCGATTGCTAAATTTAAGATAAAGAAATAGGGTTTATTAAATGGCCACTGTTCTTCTGTTGCACCATCTTGTTTTTTAAAGGTAACGATATGTTTATCATCAACATAAAATGATATTTCATCTTCTTCCCAATCTAAGCGGTAAAGATGAAAATCATCTAGTAAACTTAAATTTTCATAAACATATGTAGGATGGTTGTATTTGATATGATTATAAGATTTTGAATGTAGTGAAAAATGAAAATGACCAGGGTTCTTACCCACATGCTCCATTAGATCAATTTCTCCACCTAATGGCCAACCTACTTCTTTAACATTTTCTCCTAATAGCCAAATTGCTGGCCATGTACCTCTACCTTTTGGTATGTGTGCTTTTACTTCAAGACGACCATATTTAATATGTTTTTTTCCTCTAGTTGTAATTTTTGCTGAAGTGTAATTTTTTGTTTGATAATCTTCTTTATGGGCTACTATATGAAGCGTTTGATCTTTGATAAAAAGATTTTTTTCTTGATCAGTATAAAACTGATGTTCATTATTGCCAAAACCAGTTCCACCCGTTTCAATATTCCAAATATCTGGATTTAAAGTTTTATCTTGATCAAACAAATCTTGCCACAAGAGTTTATAACTCATTTTACATCTCCTTGTGATAACGCTTGAAGCTGCTTCATCTCATCTTCATTTAAATAGATTCGATCAGAATTTCCATCACATGTGTCATCTTCTTCAACAATGAGCAATTGTGCATCTTCTGATAATGCATGTGCATGATAAACGCCTTTAGGTATGCGATAAATTTTGTGTTGTTCCAATTTAAAATGATCAAATGTTCTTGGATTTTCATTTGTCATCAAGAACATATCACATGACCCATTTAATAAAACGAATACTTCATCAGTTTCAAGATGACATTCTATAAAATTTAGATGTTTCATATCTAATTCTTGAATGTAGTTCAATTTTGCGATACGCCATGATTTAAAATCAAATAATTTTTGGTATCCAATACCACTTGCATCATATGTTTCATACAATTTCATCTAGATATACCTCAACGCTTTCATTTATTTTTGTAATTGGCATACGTGCTTTTTGATGATCAACGATAACTTCTTTTATTTGATACTGACCATAATCAAGATTTTTTTGATTATGATAAGTAATTTTTATAGTCTTGTTGAAAACATTGGTTACAATAGATGCCTTTTGATCGATAAAATCTTCTTTTTTTAGTTTTGGATTTAAAGTTAATTTTCCTAAATTAAAATCTAGTCCAAAGGTTTGTTTTCTTAAGAGTAATAATAGCCAACTTGCTGAGCCAGTTAAATATGAATATTTACCATGCCCTTTTTCACTAAAGTATTCAGGTATACCAACTAAAACTTGCGATTCATCTTTTTGAGCTTGTTTTAAAAGTGTAAATACTGCTTCTCTAGCTTCGTCTACTAAATTATATGCATAAAGTCCATAAGCATACATCATCACCATATGAGAAAATATCGCGCCATTTTCTTTATGATTATATGCAAATCCAAACGCTCTACCCATGTTTGTCAAAACTTTTTTATAATCGGTGTTTAAATGATAACCACCAATATTAGGATTAAATAATTTAGACTTTGTATATTTGGCAATCTTCTTTGCTTGATCTTGGCTTGGTGTATTTGATAGTAAAGCCATCGCTTGTCCTGTTAGCGCAAGTGAATGTTCATCATCTAGAAGTTTACCTGTTTTATCATAATAACTTTGATAAGCATGTTTCATAAAAGCTTTTTCATTTAAAAACTTTTTCTTGTTATCTGATAAACTGATTAAACGATTAATAAGGGTTAATTTGTCAAATGCCTTTTTCTTTCCATCAAATGTAGATACTTTATCAAAATAAAGTTTTAAGTCCGCTTTATCAGTTAGTAACACTTCAATATCTTCTATAAAATCAAATTGATCTTTATCAATATGTTTAATTAACTCTGCTAAAATACTTAAATTTTCTGCATACATATGAGTAAACGCAATCGTTTCTCCAAGTTCGTGAGCCATATCAAGACCATCATTCCAGTCAGCATCTTCTAATCTAGTAAATCCATGTTGACCGATATTGTGAAAACCAACTAAGTTTTCAATCAGTAAATGCTCTAATATAGTCCCTTGATATATCATGTTAAACTTATCTGTAAGTTGAATATATTGATTTGGTTGTTTTGTTTGTTTTGTGTAATGAGTAAACTGATCAGAGAAATAAGTTTGTTCTTTTAATAAGAACTCAATATCGCCAGTTTCATCAATATAAAGTTTTGTTGTAATCAGTGGCCAAACACCATGATCAGACCAGACTCTAGTAATTTGATTGCGATCTGCTTTAAATTCTCCTGGTTCATCTCCAATAATGGTCGCATTTGATCCATCAATTCTTACCCCTTGAAAATTACTATATAAAAGTTCATAAACAGTATCATCATTCATCATGATTAAAGCAAGCAAATCTTGCCATAAATCACGCCATCCACGTCCACCTTTACCATAGTCATGATGTGGCATGAATGAATTTCCGAAATATCTTCTAAGCATAGGCTGTAATGATACCCAAGAAAGTTGATTTGATGTTTCTTTTGATTCAATTTCAAAAGATAATTGATTCATATAAGTTGTGAAAAATGCTTTCACTTCATCTAAAGCTTTATTAAATCCTTTAGAAGATAAGTATGTATCTATAAATGAATGTGTATCTAAATCTTCTTTTTGAATAGATATAGCCATATAAAAAGTTTTTGACTCATTAGGTTTTACAACAACTTGTTCAAATTGAATGCCACCAAATGCTTCATATCCATCAACGTGATATCCTTCAGGTTTTAAATCATTTAATCCTTTAGGAAAATGAAAAGATCCATGATTTAAATAATCATCAACTGTTGGAATATATCCTTTTATCGTTAAATCTTGACTAGAAGCTAAAAAATAATAGCTTGTATCATTTAATTGATGACCTCTTTCATCAAATGAAAGCGTAGGCTTAACTTTTATTGCCCCACGTGTAACATCGATCTTTTGAAGTAGAGATGTCACATGACGATGATCACGCAAGTTATTTTCACTTCTTGCATAAAGTGGAGTTGCTGTTGTTATGGTTAATATTTGATCTTTATTTGTTTTATTCGTATAAGTAATTTCATGAACTTCTGCCATTTCGTTTAATAAGACAAAAGACGTGGTTTTAATATCATGGTTTTGATTATGTCTAATGACTTGTTGATAAAGTAATCCAACTTCATAGTCAATCTGATCATCTTGTTGAAGATGTGTTTGTCCATTTAAAAAATATAAATGATCATCAACACTAAAACATACATTTCTAGATTGTGTATGTTCAAATAATTCAAGTTCTGATGCTGGTTCAATCGCAAAATGATGTACATCTGTTTTTATATCTCCAGCAAAAAAAGGCGTAATTGACGCTCTAAAGCCTTTTAGGTTGAACAAAGGAAAATAATATCCCATATTTTTATTGTCATTAATTTGCTTTTTAAATATCATCCTGTCACCTCAAGAAATCGGTTTCCTATTTCCATTATAATTGATTTTAATTAAAAGTAAAGGCTTTTTTGAAAAAAAGTTAAACGCTTACAAAAAAAAGAAGCGGATCGCTTCTTTTTAAATAAGTTATATTATAATGGTTGAAATACTATGTGCTTTACTTAAGATTGAAATTTTTTCATCCAAACCCTCAATGTCAATTTTATAATCTTCTTCTTTTTCATTTTGTACGACAATCACATAACTACCATCAGGGTTTTTAAATGCGATATAATACAAATCCTGATCTCCACTTGAACTTATTTGTATAGCGTTTGGTTTAATATATTTTGAAAAATGACCGATATAGTAATAACTGATATTGTGATAAACTTCTTCATGAAATACTTTAATATGGATTGGTGCTGAACATAAATTATTTACATGATTTGGGCCACCTACATCATCTAAAAATAAATTCCAATCTATATAACCTTCATTATAGTTTCTTAAATCATTTAAAATATTTCTTCCATATCTTTCACCTACAGCATATTCACCATAATGTGGTCCATTTTCTTGACAACCTTCCGTAAATATCAAGTGATTGTTAGGAAATGCTTCATGCGTTTTTCTAACTTCATCAAATTGTTCGTTGTCATACCAGTGAAATGCTGTACCATAGACATATTTGCTTGCTTCTTTATCACTTAGGATTGCTTTTGTTCTTTCAAACATTTCATCTCTGTTATGATCCCAAATATATATGTGTTGTTTAAGATTATGTTCTTCAAATGTTTTTCCTAAGACTTTTATAAATCTAGCTTCATCATTTGCTTCATAAATACAAGAATCCCATCTTTGAACAGCCATTGGTTCATTTTGAACCGTTACAGAAAATATGTCAATCCCTTTTTCTTCATATGCTTTAATAAATTTCACAAAATAGTTTGCCCAAACTTGATCATAAGTCGGAAGCAGTTTACCGCCTCTAATTGGTAGGTTATTATCTTTCATCCAAAAAGGAGGTGTCCAAGGAGATGCTAATATTTTAATATTTTGCCCTCTAACTAAAGATGCATCTTTAATCAAATCGATGATTGGCTCATCTCTTTTAATCGAAAACGATTCAAGCTCATCATCGTAATCATCGATATATAAAAAACTATTTAAACTAAAATCACACCCGTGTATAGATACTCTTCCTATAGTATATCCGAGTCCATCAACTGGATCAAAATATGATCTGATCGCTTTCATACGTTGTTCTTTATTGATTCTTAATAAATTATATGCACTTGCTTCTGTAAAAGCACCACCAAAACCGATGATTTTTTGCATCGTTTTGTTAGGATCTATGGTTAAGTTCATGCTCTTTTTTGGAAATGATTTTTCTTTTTGTATTTCTGTAAATCTTTCTTGATCTTTTAGACTTGTTCTAATGTGTATCATCGTCTCACCTCTTCTAACTCATTATATAAGATAAAATTTAAAAATCAATCCATAATATTGAATTAATAAAAAAAGAAGCTATTGCTTCTTTCGTTTAATGACAAAATATAAAACTGAACCAATGATAATATCAATAACAATATATATGGTCATATTTTGAATAATTTTAGGATAGACGTGAACTTCTGGATTGACTAAAGATTCTAAATAATCTGGATCCATACGTTCGTTATATCCCTCTTCTAGATCAGGATATGCTTGATATGTTAAATCTTGACTAAACTCTGCAAACATGTCTTTGTCATAATCATATAATTCAATATCAAATGATATGTCTTCAGTAAAATCTATCGCATGAAAATAAAATGACATAAGTTTAATACCATAACTAACCGCATTACCTTCATAATTTTCATCTGTATATGTTTCATAATATGTTTCATTTGGAGTATCTCCATCTAGGCGAATGACTCTAATGCCGGTTTGATCATTTGAATCCTCAATTTTATCAGCATAATCTACATCAGCAATTGGTATAACGAATATGCCTAATTGATTAAAATAGGTATCTCCATTTTTTCCTATAGTTTGATATACATCAATGACATAATCATCTGTTTCTTCGCGATGAACTTTCTTATAAGCAATGGTTTGCATACTCATAAATTCATCTAAATCTAGCGTTTCAACTGCTTCAGCAGCAAGCTCGTTATAAACTTCAAACACTCTTTGATTATATGAAAGAGTTAATGTCACAAAATAGACAGCTACCCCAATCAAAATACTAAAAATTAAATATGTAATGATAAATTTCTTCATGTTCTAATAACTCCTTTATGATTGTATAACTGTGTTGTTGATCCGATACATTTTATCGTGTTATTATGATAGATAATCGCTCCATCATCAGGAATCGAATAAATATCTTTATGCGTTAATCTGTGCATTTTTCGAAGTGCACTTTTTTGTTTTTTTCTACGTCTATAATGAACTTCAATAATAAAGTCATTGATTAAATTTAATCCTTCTTGAAGACTAAAACAATCATAATCAATATCTTTTGATATGTGATATGTATCAAATTGAATCATTGCACCAGCAGATGATCCAATAAAGATTTTATCTTGTGCTTCTAATACTTTTTTTAACTCAAATTCATGTATTCTTTCCATCATTTCATCAGGAGCTCCACCTGGAAAATAGATGATATCTGCATCTATTATTTTTTGTTTTGCAGATGCTTTTGTATCATCAAAATAATAAATCCATGAGATTTGATTTTCTTTGATACCATATGGCATAAAGCTATCAATCATTTTTTGATAATATTCCATACCTTTTTTATAATAGCCGTCATAAGCTTTCTTTGATGTTGTTATTTTTTGAAAATGCGAAAAAGCTAAGATACACACTTTATGTTCTTTTTTGATAATACTTTTGAGCTGTTCAACCATGTAATTTTCTTTTAAAATGCCTCTACTTAATAGTATATTAATCATTTAATACCCCTTTTTAAAAATGCTTTTGCAAGTCTAACCCAATCATGAATATAGCCATATGCATCTAAAAACTCAATCTCTGTCATATCTGGATAGCACACTTCTTTTGTAACTACAGATAAAGCATGTCTTCCTGTTGGATAAAGGTGTGATTCAACATATACAGCATTTGCTTTTAATGCTTCGATTAATAGCAAACTATTTTCGACAACTACTGATTGATCTGTCATTGAATGCATAATAAATGTTGGTGGAAATAGAGGATGAATATGTTTTTCAATCGATACTTCTTCTAATTTATCGGTATTCACATCACTACCTAATAAATTTTTTAATGAATCCATATGTGCATACCTTGGATTAGCTGTAATCACTGGATAGCATAATATAACTTTATCAATTAAATCATAATAATGTGTTGCAATCATTGCAGCGAAATGTCCACCTGCACTAAATCCAATCACAAATATACGATCAACTTTAGGATGATTTTTTAAATTTGATAAAAGTGATTTAGCTTCTAGATGAATGTCTGGATAAATGTGACAAGTTTCACGATAATAATAAACTGCTTGGTGATATCCTTGATCACTAAATGTATCTGCAACCACTTGTCCTTCTCTATCGGATGCATATTTATAAGCACCGCCTGGTAAAACAAGTACCAAATCTCTTTTTTGATCATCAAACCAAGTTACTTCATAATAATTTTTACTGCTAAGTTCATATTTCATATCTATACCTCTTATCTTAAACATTATAGCATACTTAAAAGATTAAAAAAACTGTCTTGGAAGACAGTTAAATTAGTTTTTGTGGTTTATGAAAGTAATATCCTTGTTGAAGTTCAATTTGATTATCAATTAAAAGATCACTGGTTTCTTTATTCTCTACTCTTTCAGCAATGATGATTTTTTCAGATAACCTACCTATTTGACTTATCATCTTAACGATTTCTAGATTTTTTTGTGACCCTAAATCATTAATAAAACTACCATCAATTTTAATAATATCATAAGCTAGTTTTTCTAAAACTGCTAATGATGAGTATTTTGAGCCAAAATCATCAATCGCAATCAAAAATCCAAATGCTTTAAATGTCTGAATCATTTGATTACATACTTTAATATTATGAACAAATGTATTTTCAGATACTTCTATGACTATATCTTCATGTTTTAGTTCATGTGATAAAACATACTCATTCATGAGTTTCGCAAATCCTTCTTTTAAAAACATTTCAGGCGTTAGATTTAGTGATAATTTTAAAGTGCTATGTTCAGGTTTTTCTTTTAACTGTTTAAAATAAGATAGGCTTTTTTTAACAAGATGATTTTCTAGCATTTCAATTAGACTAGATTTTCTAGCTGCAGTAAAAAATTCATCTGGACTAACAAAACCTAAAACATCATCTTCCCATCTTGCAAGAGATTCTACATAAACTGGTTTGTTTGTTTTCCCGTTAACAATATATTGCATATGCACATCAATTTTATCTTTACTAATTGCTTCATAAAGACGATTTGATAGGATAATGTTTTTTTCTAAATTTGACTTCATTCTTAAATTATATTTAGTCACTTCATTATATGATGTATCACTTTGATGATATGATGCTAGGCTTGCATAATGTAGTAGTTCATCAATCGATTTAGTATCTTCTGGATAAAGTGCATAACCAATTCTATTTTTAATATGGATATGTGCATCATCTATAATATATGATTTAATAATTTGCTGTTGTAATTTATCAATTAAATTTTCAATAGCTACTTTAGATGGATTAATTAAAACTAAGATAAATTGATCTTCCATGTGATTAGATATAATATCATCTTTTGATATCAATTTAGATAGATTATTAGAAACTTCAACTAATAGTTTGTTAGAAATATCAACACCATAGTAGTCAATGATTGTGAAAAAATCATCAATATCTATATTAAAACATGCAATATGAAAAACATCATTAGATTTCATTAATTCTTTTATTTTCTTTTGATAACCATTTTGATTGAGCTTATGAGTAATTTGATTATAATCTGCTTGATATTCTAATGACCTTTGAAGTTTTGTAAGTTCAGTGATATCTTCACCAATCGTCATAATGCTTTTTGTTCTACCTAAAGCGTCAGTTAAAGCAATATTTTTCCATGAAATGATGAGTTTTTCTCCACCCTTTTCATATTCAATGACACGATATGTGATTTTTTTATCAATAATTTCTTTTACCCAATCTTTTTCATCGCTATGATACTTTTTCCCAATCGTATTTATATATGTACCAGTTATGGTTTGAGGATTACAATCAAAAATATCACAATATCGATTAGAAGCTTGAATAATATTTCCATTGACATCAATTATACAAATCAGTTCATTAGCATTCTCTATCACTTTTCTACTTGCAAGTGTTAAGTCAGTAAGTTGAGTTTTTGTTAATTGAAGTTGTTTTTTCATCGCATCGACATCTGAAATGTCAAACGCAACCCATAATGATTTATCAATACTTTTGGTAGTAAATACCAAAAACACGATATAATCTCCTGATCTATCGATTTTAAAATTTATTTCAGTATATTCAGTATCTTGTTTTTGATCGATCATTAAATTGATTTTTTCATGATCACTTTCTTTAACAAAATGCATGAACATATCTTTTGTAAAAATCAATTCACTTCTTTTAATTTTATATTTTTCTTGAAAAGCTTTTGTCAATTCACAAATAAATGATTTTGTTTGATGATCATATTCAATATATACCGATTTACTTGTTTCAAACGATAGTTTATGAATGAATTTACGCTTTTCTAATAGTAACAAAAATTTTGAAACGCCTATAACAAATACAATTAAAGTTGCTATAAAATACGCATGATAAATAATATCTATCGTTGGATTAACCATGACATCATGTTCATAATACCCTAAAGCTCTTACTAATATTTCGAATAAAAACAAACTGATAAACATCATTGATGAAATCAAAAAATATTTATTTTTTTCTAAAATAGCTACTATAAATAATAATATAGCTATAAATATCATACCAGAGAGTGTAATCGTATAATGTAGATCAATAAAAGTCTTACTTGCTAAAACAAAAACAACATAGATTATATATGTATATAATAGAAAATATCCTATTTTAATATATCTTTTTAAATTAAGTTGGTTCATAAAAAACATCCTTCCTAGATGATTATAACAAAAAACCTTTGTTATTTAAACATACTTAATATAAATGTAAGAAACATTTTTTATCTCATAAAAAAAAGATATAACCCATCATAGATTACATCTTTAATTTTCTTTGTAACTCTTAATTTTCTTTGTTTCTGTTAAGCGATTTTTGAATGAGTACAGCACCTAAAATTAAGATACCTTTTATCAAATCTGTAATAAATGCAGGAACTCCAAAAGCATTTAAAATTGCATTAATTGAATACAATATGATTGCTCCAAAAAATGAACCTTGAATAAATCCTTTCCCCCCAGCCATTGATGCGCCCCCGATTGCAACTGCTGCAATTGCATCTAGCTCAAAGGATCTACCTGCTGTAGCAGTATCAACAGAACCAAATCTAGAGATGTATAAAAATGCTGCTAACCCTGTTAATAAACCTGCAAAACCATAAATTAACACTTTCATTAAATCGACTTTAATACCACTTAACTTAGCTGCTTTTTCATTAGAACCAATCGCATACACATAACGTCCAAACTTAGTTTTAGTCATGACCATCCATACGATGACTGTAGCGAATATAAAGATCCATACAATATAAGGAATTGATAAGAATGTTCCATAACCTATTTTTCTTAATCCTTCGTAATAAAAATCATTGTTAATTAATAAAGGTCCACCTTGTCCTAATTGAACAGTTAATGATCTAAATGCTGCTAGGGTTGCCAAGGTGACAATGAACCCAGCGATATGTGTTTTACCTACAAAAAATCCATTAAATAAACCTAAAACTAATCCAAAAGCCAAGGTGAATAAAAGGGTAAGAAAAATGCTACCAGTCGCATTATAAACTAATACTGAAATTGCTGCTGTTAATCCCAAAATTGAACCAACAGATAAATCAATATTTCCTGAAATAATGACTAAACTCATCCCTAATGCAATAATACCAATAATCGTCGACGCTCTTAGAAGTTGTATTAAATTTGCTGGGCTTAAAAAGTTGGGAGATGCAATACTACCAACAATAAGTAGTAAAATAAGTGAAAACAAATAGTTATGATTTAATATAATGTTTTTTAATGTAAGTTTTGAATTTTCTTTTAGTTTTTGTTTATCTATTTTTTTCATTTTAATTTTTCTCCTTTAAATTAGAGCCTGTTGCATAATACATGATATCAACTTCATTAATTTGCTCGTGAACTAACTCTTTATTAATAGTTCCTCTATACATGACTATAACTCGATTAGCTATTTTTTTAATTTCTGTATACTCAGAGCTAAAAACGATGACTGACTTACCTTGCAATGATAGTTCGTGAATTAAGTGATAAACTTCACTTTTAGCACCTACATCAATACCTTGTGTAGGGTTATCTAGAATATAGACATCACTATTTAATTCAAACCATCTAGAAAAGATAACTTTTTGCTGATTTCCACCACTAAGGGTCGTGATTTTTTTTAACGGTGACTCAGCTTTTATTTGTGTAATTTTTTGATTTTTTTCAAAACGTTCATTTTCTTCATTTCTTTTCACAAACAATTTTTTGTGTTTCGATGTGAAATAAGCCATGGATAAATTATCACTAATGGATAAATCAGAAATAATCGATCTTTCTTTTCTATTTCTAGGAACCATAGATATCCCTGATTTCATGACAGAGATAATGGAATTCATTTTTAATTTTTGGCCATTTAATATGACTTCTCCACGCTCTATCTTCCGATCAGCAAAAAGTGCTTCCGCTAGTTCTCCTCTTCCATCTCCGAATAAGCCTGTGATGACAAGCACTTCTCCTTTTTTTAGATGAAATGAAACATCTTCAAAAAATGGTGTGATTGTTAAATCTTTAACTTCGTATACTATATCTCCTATATGACTTTCATCATATTCAATTTCTTGGTTTGCAAGTTTTTTACCTACTAATAGTTCAGTAGCTTTTTGTTCATCAATATCTTTAAATAAACCTTTATCTACAAATTTTCCATCTCTTAAAACAACATATGAATCACATATTTCAAATAATTCAGGCATTTTATGAGAAATGTAGATACAACTGATTTGATTATTTCTAAATTCACGCATGATATCAAATAAGATTTTAATTTCTTTATTTGTCAAAGCTGTGGTAGGTTCATCAAAAATAATCAATTTAGAATCAAATAATACTGCTTTTGCAATTTCAATGAGTTGTTTTCTTGATGTATCAAGGTCTCTTACAAAAGCTTCCGGATCAATTTCAACTTTCATTTTTTTAAAAACTGCTTTAGATCTTTCAATCATTTCTTTCTTATTTAAAAATCCGTATTTTGTAATTTCATCGTTTAGAAATAGATTTTCATAAACTTTAAGATCGTTTACTAAATTTAACTCTTGATGAATAAAACTTATACCAAGTTCTTTCGCTTTAACTGTTGATAAAAAAGCATTAGCTTCTCCATTAATCATAATACTTCCTGATGAAGGCTTTAAAACGCCACCAAGAATATTCATTAATGTAGATTTACCAGCACCGTTTTCACCCAACAACCCTAATATTTGTGCTTCTGGAACCGAAAATGAAACATCATCTAATGCTTGCACAGCTCCAAAATTTTTATAAATATTTTTAAATTCAACTTTCATAAGGCCACATCCATTTTTAATTTTAAATAAGTCGGCTAAGAGTTTCTTAACCGACTTATTCTTTTATTGATTTTTTTATTCCTTATTAATTATTCGTAAATTGAATATCTATATGTATAAACGTCGCCTTCCATAAATGCTTCATAATTTCCATTATCAACCATTTCTGTTGGTACTAAATACATACCTGATACATCTTCACCATTAAGAATGTCAATACCTAATTGAATCGCATCAACTACCATTGCAGGTGAGAAAGAGAATGTTACTTGATCAAAACCTAATGTTTCATAATGATCAAATTTTTCAAGTAATTCTTTAGGTGCTGAAACAGCTGAAACTAATTGAATATTAATTTCTTTATCTCCAGAATAACCTTCTAATGCTGCTAATACACCAAGAGCAACTTCTGCATCATGTGTAAATACGGCTTGAACTTTTGCAACATCAGCTGCAGAGTTAGTTGTTAAGAATGTTTCCATTTGTGTTTGTGCAGTATCTTTACTCCAATTTGTTACATATTGTTGGTCAGTTACAAAATTATCATCAGCAGTTTCATAAAAACCATCTGATCTTTGTGTTGGTACTGAAGAGTTATCTCCCTTGAATTCAAGAATATGAACTTCGCCTAATGCCAATTCATCTTCAAAATATTCATTAAAATATGTACCCATATCTTCACCAATAGTGAAGTTATCGCCCATTAATTCTGCTGTTTCATCAAAATCTGAGATTAAACGGTCATAAATAATTAATGGAATTTCTGCATCTAATACTTGTTGAGCTGCAGATTTTAATTCATCACCATTATGTGGCCATAATACCATAACATCAACACCTTCGCTGATTAATTGTTCGATTTGATTAGATTGTTCAACAACTGTTGATGATGTTAAAACTTTAAAATCATAACCATTTTCTTCAGCTAAGCGTTCTGTACCAGCAATTGCATGGCTAACACTTTCACCAGTAAAACCATGATCAGCACCTGGGATTAATACACCGATTGTTGTATTATCTTCGCCACAACCGATAAGTGCGATCCCCACAACTAAAGTTAAAACTAAAGCTAGAATCTTCTTCATATTTTCCTCCTATTTTTTTCTATGTAAACATAGATATTACTCATTTTTTGTTGAATCTCTATGAATGATTTGATATGGAAGAATCACCGATTTAGGTGTTGATTCATTCCCAGTCAATTTTTCATATAATAAATCAAAAGCATTTGTTCCTAATTCGAATCTAGGTTGCGCAATCGTTGATATGGTTGGCGTATAATTAGATGTGATTGATGTGTTATCAAAACCTATGACACTAACATCTTTACCTGGTTTTTTGCCAATACTTAATAAATGATTAATAGCACCGATTGCTAAAGAATCTGAGACACAAATAACTGCTGTTGGTGGATTTTTAAGTGCTAATAGTTTTTCTAATGCTTCACTACCATCACGGTATCTATAATATGTCTTAATAATTAAGCTTTCATCATATTTAATGTTGTGATCAACCAATGCATCTTTATAACCTCTTTCACGATTCCATTCAGAGTATTTATAATAATCTCCAGAAATGATCGCGATACGTTTATGTCCGCTTTTAATAAATTCAGAAGTTACATCATATATTGCTTGCCTATTGTCAACTGTAACATTAGATATTTTTGCGCCAACTGTTGGCTCACACGCTTGTACAAAATTGTATTTTTCAGCAAGTGCAGTTATTTTTTCTGCTTCAAATAAACTAAACAAAGAAATACATCCATCGACTTGTTTTGTTTTAAGCATATCTAAATACTTTTGTTCTTTCGCTTCTTCTAAATTAGATATAGCAATTAAAACATCATATCCTCTTTCTTCTGCTCGAACTTCTATTCCTTGTAATATTTTAGAATAAAAAGAGTTTACGATCGTCGGAATGATAACTAGAATCTTATTTGATTTTTTTGTACGCATCATACGACTATTAACATTTAATACAAAGTTATTTTCTTTAACAACTGTTAACACTTTTTCTCTTGTGCTACTAGCAACTTTAGGATCGTTGTTTAAAACTCTCGAAACAGTAGCAACAGATGTTTCAGATAACCTTGCTATGTCTTTAATGTTCATAATTTACCTCATTTAATGTAAACGATTACAATCACATTATATCACATGTAAGCGCTATGTCAATATAGTTTTTTCGATTTTATTCGTTTTTTTATTTGGTTCTTGCTTTTTTAACTAATCTATATTAGAATTGTATTGTAATCGTTTACAATTGAAAGGATGATCGCATATGAAAAAATTTAACACAGCTATAGTAGGTATAGGTTTCATTGGTACCGTGCATATTGAAGCATTAAGACGTTTAGGAAATGTTGATGTTGTGGCAATTTGTGACCCTTACGAGGCAAAAACAAAAGCTGAATCATTACACATTGATAAGTATTATACTGACTATGAATCAATGATAGACGAACTTGATCTTGACTTCATTCATATATGTACACCAAATAACACACATTATGATATTGCAAGTTATGCAATAAAAAAAGGTATACATGTTGTTTTAGAAAAACCGATGACGGTTTCTGTTGAGGAAGCCAGATCATTAGTTGAACTAGCAAAAAAACATCATGTAACACATGCGATTAACTTTCATAATAGATTATACCCAGCAGTAGCATATATGAAACATGAAATTGAAAAACAAACCATAGGCGATATATTTTCAATTCATGGTATGTATATACAAGATTGGTTACTTTATGAAACAGACTATTCATGGAGACTTAATACCAAAACATCTGGGATCACTCGTGCAGTTGCTGATATAGGTTCTCATTGGCTAGATTTAATAGAATATGTTACTGGCCATAAAATCGTTGAAGTCTTATCAGAATTTAAAACAGTTTATGAAACAAGAAAAAAAGCAACCAAACCATTAAATTCATTTGAAGTCGCATCTTCTGATATGACATATGATGATATGCCTATTGATACTGAAGATATTGCAACCATTACTTTTAAAACAGATAAAGGCGCAATCGGTAATACTTTTATTTCACAAATGTTTTCAGGTGAAAAAAATAAGATTTCTTTATTTATAGGCGGTAAAGATGCCTCATTTGAATGGGATTTAGATAAGTTAAGTGATATCAAAATTGGTTATAGAAATCAAGGAAATATGCATATTACTAAAGATGCCTTATTAATGTCTAGTGTTAAATCTTTAATCGACTATCCATCCGGACATGAAGAAGGATTCCCTGATGCATTCAAACAAACCTTTAAACAAATATATGCATCTGTTGAAAATAAGGATCAATCCTACTTATATGCAACTTTTGAAGATGGTTTAAGACAAATGATATTAAATGAAAAGTTATATAGTTCTGCGAAACAAAGAAAGTGGGTAAAAATTGATGAATAAATTTAAAATAGGTTTGCACAGTGCAATTCTACCAGATCAAACATTTGAAGAAGTCATTGATATTTGTCACCAAAAAGGTTATCAATCTGTAGAACTTTGTGTATGGCCAAAAGAAAAAGCAAGTAGAAAATATGCTGGTGTTTCTCATCTAGATGTTGATGATACAAGCGATGAGTATATAAGTCATATAAAAGCTTATACAAAATCTAAAGATGTTGAAATCGTTGCTTTAGGCTACTATCCTAACCCATTAGACCCTGATTTTGATAAAGCAAGCACATATATCAATCATATTAAAAAAGTAATCTACTTCTCACACCTATTAGGTGTCAATAGAATCTCAACTTTCATCGGTAAAGATAAGCATAAAAATGTTGATGAAAATTTCAATAAATTTTTAAAAGTTTGGCCAGATATTATTAATTATGCAGAAAAACTTGATGTTTATGTTGGCATTGAAAATTGTCCTATGTATTTTACTAAAGATGAGTGGCCTGGTGGAAACAATTTAGCAAGTTCTCCAGTTATTTGGAAAAAGATGTTTGAACTCATTCCATCAAAATATTTCGGATTATCTTATGATCCATCTCATTTAAATTTTCAATTTATGGATTATATCAAACCCTTATATGAATTTAAAGATAGACTAATTCATATTCACCTAAAAGATACATTAGTTGATCAAGATAAATTGGATCAAGTCGGGATTTTTGCTCCACCACTAGACTATATGGACCCAAAAATTCCCGGAAGAGGTTCAATTGATTGGAAAAAATTTATGTCTGTACTAGATGACATTGATTATAAACATGGCATTGTCATCGAACTAGAAGACAAAGCATTCGAAGATTCTTTCGAATCAGTCATTCATGCGATAGAATTAAGTATTAATCATATATCATCTTTTTAATCTTTATCCTTCTTTATTTTATGTAAAAAGCCTCTAAATATTTTAGAGACTTTTTATATGCATTTTATATGTTTTTTTAATGGTTATAAGTTCATTATAGATATATACATCAAGTGGTTGATCCACATCAATAACCACTGTATCTAATTGCATCGATAATTTTATAGTTACACCTTGATAAATAAACTTTGTTTGAATATGTTTAATTTGTTTTTGGCTCATTGGATGAAGTCTAAGTGTAGGTCCAAATCTTAATCCAAAGATGCCATACATCAACATTAAGTAACTTCCACCAAGGTTAGCAACATGAAGTCCGTGTTGTGTTCTATTATGATTATCTCTAAAATCTAGTTCTGCCACTTTCTTAAAATACTCATAGCCTAAGTCATCTAAACCAATTTGATAAGCTGCAATCCCATATATACATTTAGATAAACTGGAATCATGAGTAGTTCTTTTAATGTAGTATTCAAAACTATTTTTAAATGTATCTTGATCAACATCATTAAATAAAACTAACGCAAGCAACGCATCTGCTTGTTTAATGATCTGATGTTGATACAAGAATAAAGGATGATAATATAAAAGAAGCGGAAACTTTTCTTGATCTAGAGTTTCTAGATCTATATCTTTTTTATCCATAAAAGATGCATCTTGTTTTACAATACTTAGCTTCTCATCAGTTAATAAAACCATATTCTCTGTAGCATTTTTTAAATCATTGACATCTTGATCAGTAAATCCTATTTTGTCTAATACTGTTTGTATGTCTTTCTTATGTTTTTCAATAAACTCTGAGGCGAACTTAAAGTGCTCTTTAGCTGCTTTATTCGTATAATAATTATCATTAACTAAAACGGTATATTCATCTGGTCCTGTCACATTAAAGATATGAAATTTGTCATCTTTAAAATGGCCATATGATAACAAAAATAGTGCTGTTTCTAAAATGATCTCTAATCCATATTTAAACATAAAATCTATATCACGAGTCGCATGATAATAGTTGATAATTGCTAAAGATATATCACTATTAATATGCACTTGAGCACTACCTGCTAAAAAATATGGTGAAGCTTCTTTTCCATTAATTGTTCTCCAAGGGATTTTTGCACCTCGTTTAATGCCTAGTTGTCTCGCTTCATTTCTTGATTCATCTAATTTGTAATAGCGATAAAGCAGTAATTCTTTCGCTTTTTTAGGATCTGTAAGGATGAAAAAAGGTAGCATGTAAACTTCGGTATCCCAAAAGAAATGACCTTCATACCCTTCACCAGAAATACCTTTAGCGGCTATATGCATATGATGATTTGTAGATGCACTTTGATTTAATTGATATAAATTATATCTTAATGCTTGTTCTATCTCAACATCTGAGATATCGATATATGTTTTATCCCAAAAAGACTTTCTTGATTTTTCTTCTCTCTGTTTATAAGCATCAAAAGGCTTACGATATTCATTAATCAGCTTAATATCATTATCATAGTTCTCATGTGTTAAAGATGATGTGTAAAGTTGATATTTTGTTAATTCAAATACTTCATCTTTTTTTAGATTAGACTCATGATAGCCTCTTATTTCATTTTCTTCAATTCTATATTCAAACTCAATGTCATGAGATATTGCAGCGTTAATATATAAAGATGTGTTCGTCGTTTTTGCATAAATCAAACCATAATCTTTATCATTTTCAATATCAATAAGTTCTAAATGTTTTCTTGTGTTTGGTAATCTTGGATCTGTGTTTTCAATATATCTAATCGCAGGTAATCGCAAGTATGATATAAGTTTTAAGTAACCTTCATAATTAGGAGATGAAATGCTAAGTTTTGTGACAATCATATGATGATCGGTTGTTACCATTTTCTCTTCAATTAGATCAAAAAAATAGCCCTTATTAGATTCATATCTAACTTTTCTATAAGAAATACCTTTTAGCATATTTAAAGACCGCTTAATTGAAATCAAATTCATATGTGATAAATCAATGATGCCATCTTCTGTCTCAATTTTTATATATGATCCATCAGGAAGATTGACAATCGTTTGACCCATTTGAGGAAATCCTTCATAATTTTCTTCATATCTAAATGGATATTGATTATAAAACCCATTCATCAAAGTAATAGGATCATCATCTGTTCCATACCCTTCGATAAAATGACCACGTGTCCCTAAAGTACCATTTGCTAAAGAAAAAATTGTCTCGTCTGAGAGCAATTCTTCTAATAATAAGCGGTCTTCTCTTGTTACAATAAAATCTTGTTCTTTATAGTTCATAAATTCACCTAGCTTTTCTAAACATTGTTAAAAATTATTATGACTTTCACTACCATTATACATGTCTAAAAGCCATATCTCAAATCATAGACTAAATGAAAAAGGGCTATTCGCCCCTTAATTCATGACATGATTCAATAAATTTTTTAATTATTTCATCATGATCTTCGATCTTAGAATATTTCCCAAAAGTGATTCTAATGACACATGGTTGATATTCATCTTCTAATCCAATCGCTTCAATCACATGTGACGGTGTAATTGCTCCTGAACTGCATGCGCTACCAGTAGCAACATAAACACCTCTTTTACTCAGTTGAAAATGAAGTTGATATCCTAAAATATCTTTAAATGCATACGATAGATGATTATAAGAACGATTTGATCCACATGGCGTACCATTTAGCCTTATATCTTTAAATACTTTTGTTATTTTTTGATGAAAATCTACTTGTAGTTTTTGATAATGTTCTCTATTTTGTTCTAACTCTAGTTTCGCTAATCTTGCAGCTTCACCCATACCAATGATGCCATATAAATTTTCTGTACCTGCTCTATGTCCACTTTCATGAGATCCACCATGAATTAAAGGCTCAATATCTAAACCTTTTTTAACATAAAGTGCCCCTGCACCTTTAGGACCATAAAACTTATGACTTGATAAGGTTAGAAAATCAACATCTAAATCATTCACATTAAATTCGATTTGACCAAATGCTTGAACTGCATCTAAATGAAGTTTTGTTTGATGTCTTCTACATATTCTTGATATAGATTTAACATCCTGAATGGTTCCAATTTCATTATTTGCGTAAATAATAGAAACCATTAAAGTATTTTCATTAATTAATTGATCTAATTGTTTTAAATCGATGAGTCCAAATCCATCAACATCTAAGTAATGAACTTTATACCCCTTCTTCTCTAAATAATGAAGTGTATTAAGTGTTGCTTTATGTTCAATCTTTGATGTAATTATTTCTTTTAAATCTGGATGTTTCTCCGCATAGCCTTTAAGTGCGAAGTTAATGGATTCTGTACCACCTGATGTAAAAAAGATTTCATCTGGCATCGCTCCAATCGCATCAGCGATCTTTTTTCTAGAATCATTAATCGCTTTTTTATTCTCAATCGCATGCGTATGCAAAGATGAAGGGTTATGAAAATGCGATGTTAAATAAGGTTCAACAAATTTTAAAACTCTTTTGTCAATCGGTGTCGTTGCTGCATAGTCTAAATAAAACTCTTTCATACTATTTGCTCCTTAGAATGATTTTATATGTTTCTAATTGATCTATATCAATAAAACGCACTGATTCTTTAATATCAATAATACTTACTTCTTCATTGATCTGTTTTTTTAATTTAGAGATCAATTGATCTACTAATGTCTCTATGACATAAGTCTGATGGATGATACAAGGATCTTCGTCATTAAACATTTCAACAGATTTAGAAATAAGTATATCTTTTTTGATGGGTAGATCTAAAGGTCTACCATCAAATATGATTTGATTTTCATTTTTAATCATAATTTTATATTTCATGTTAACCTCATAGCACAAAGAATATGTAATAAATAATAATCGCTAAAAATACAATCACATTAAAGAGTTTAATCCAGTGTAGATGTTTTCTCATAAAGCTAGAAACACTCATTACAGACTTGCTTTTGGCTGCAACAACCGCAATGATAATCAAAGGCAGTACAAAGATTAAATTATAAATAAGTAGTAATATAATACCTCGACCTATATGATTTGAAAAATGAATTAAGTGCAGTATAGCAGTGAAATATGCTTGTCCTGTACATAGAAACTCAGTAAATGATATGACAACACCAATGAAAAATGCAATCACATAAATCATGATACTGCCTTCTTCTAGTTTTTCTGTAAACTTTGTCATCATTTTTTTATTAAATCTTTGAATACGATTAGGTAGTTGATTTTTAACTTTATCGTATCTTCTAAGTAATGTCACAATAAAATCATATAAGTTTAATAAAACAACAATACTAGATATACCCACAATAACCCAAGGTACAATCTCTAAAATAGGTGCGATACCTGATAAGCTTGATAATGCATTATATAAAAGGGTTCCAAATAAGAAATAGGAAATAAAAATCGCTGATATAAAAATAAAACTAATCTTTAGAAGTGTTTTAGAATTATCAGAAAAGCTTAACATAGATATAAAAAGTAAAAGCATGGCAATCGCACAAGGATTGACACCATCTACAAACCCTAATAACACAAACCCAATCAAAGAAAAATCAGCATCTGGTGCTTGTTTAATATCTAAAATTGATTCAGTATCCATAAGATCTTGTAGCTGATTGGATAATGTAGCATTTTTAATATCTTCATATCCAACAAAATAAGTATCACCTACAAAGATAACTGGTGTTAAACTTGTACCAAAGAAATCCACATCATACGTATACTGAAAATCATAAAGTAATTTAGTATTTTGATTGTCATCTTCTAAGTATATCGTTTCTATTACATATCCTTGATCAATTAAATCGAGAAGTATGCGATCATCTTCTAACTTTTGACATGAAGAACAAAATCTTGAAGCGAAATAAACTGCATCAACATCTTCATAATCACTAGCTAAACTTGTTAAATTCGGAATGAATAAAAATGTCGTCATGAGTAACATGACAAATACATATATATTTTTAAACGTATATTTCACGTGTTGCCTCCTAATAGATCTTATACTTCTATTATAGCGAGTATTTAGCAATAGTCAATTTAAAAAAAGTTTAGCATTTGCTAAACTTATGATTGATCAGTTGTCAAATAGTCGACCTTTAATTTTTCACATAAAACTCTAGTATCATGATCATTAACAGTAAATACACCAACCATGAATCCTTTGTTTTTTAAGACATCAACTAAATCTTTTGTAACAGATTCTTTATTAATATAAAAATTGATTTCATTAACTCTGCAATCATACATGAGTTGTCCTGTGATTTCAGTAGTCAAGATATATAAATCAATGTTTGATAATGTTCTTAAATATTTCAAATAATTAAGATCAAAAGAAATAATCATTGGATTTAAATCCATATAGTCATCTAATAAAGTAAGTAAATTATGTAATAATGAGATATCATGAAGCTTTTTAATTTCTATAATTGGTCTTTTTTGATGGTTTTTGCAGATGTTTAAAAATTCAACGAGATGAGGGATTTTATATAAATTGCCATCTATACCTTTTAAGTTTATGTTTTCTAATTCTTTATAAGTTAAATCCATAATTAATCTGTCATCATTTGCAAGTCTTGATAAATGATGATCATGATGAATGACAAACTCATGGTCTATCGTTGAATAAACATCACATTCGATGCCTTCAAACTGATGATCTCTAGCTGCTGCTAAAAATGCTTCGATTGTATTTTCTAAAGCTTGATTAGTTTTTCCACGATGCGCAACAATTTTCATAATAGCTCCTTTTGTCCCCTTGTTATTATATCAAAAAAATGACAGTTTTTTACATATTTTCTTTATTTTCTATGGATTAATTCATTAAATAGTTTACCAATTATGTCAATTAATGAAATGTATCAATTAACATTTTAAAAGATTAAACATGATGATATACATTTATAAACACTTTCTAAAATAATCTGTGATAAAATATTAAAAATCTATGATAAAATAATTTTAATTAAATCAATCATTGGGGGTTTATTTATGTATATCACTTCTATCATTATCTCTATCATCATTTTATTAGCATTTATACTTTCTGAATATCTATTTTTTAGATGGTATGTTTTAAAAAAAGCGGTTGACGTCAACTTATGGACAAAAATATCCATCCTTTTAACAACCGTTGGAACGTTTATTATCGCAACTCTTTATGTTAATGTTATAGAAGTTTATCATTTCGAAGATATCAAATATTTTAATAACATTCAATCTTTAATTATAGGTATTTACTTAACCATAACATTTGCTACATCATTAGTCTATGTTTTATATAAAAATAGATTTAAAATCGATATAACTGATGATTACATCACAAAATATCTAGGAAGAAATATACTAGCTAAAGTCTTCTCCTTATTTCTCATTATGGCATTTTTAAAAATGATATATATGTAAACGTAAAAAAAGACTCAAATATCGAGTCTTTATTTTTTTTCTAACATAAACGCTTCATAATAAAACGGTATATCAAAGGATTCACTATATTTGAGTCCTACTGAAAGAATATAGTCATGATCTAATTTAGGACTTACTAAAAGCGAAGTTGAAACTGCATCATAACCAAGTTCTTTACCAAGTTCAAATGTTTTTTTGATCCGAACCTCATGTGTATCAAAGCATGCCTCTTCAAGAATTAATTTGTCACTGACTTCAGGATAGATGAATACATTGACATCTTGATTTTTTGATAGTTTTATAATTTTATCTTCATATGATTTTGATACTTTTGATTGATGAGAACATTCTTTAAAATAAAGTCCATCAGTTTCAATACCTTTTTCTTTTAATATAGAAACTGGTCCTGCTGCACAACTTGCACAGCACATATGCATCAAAAGTTTCATTTTTTGCCTCTCAAATATGGTTTTGGGTAATCAATTTCAATCCCTAAATCACTAGCGTGATTAATGATATGATATGGATCTCTTAATAAAAGTCTTCCAAAATAAATTAAATCGCATAAACCATCAGAAATCGCATAATCTGCAAATTTAAGATTATCAATTAAACCTCCACCAATAACAACTAAATCAGTTTTAGCTTTTATAGTTTTAGCAAAATCTAGTTGATAACCTGGAAAAATAGTAATATTTTGTACTTGAACATTACCACCACTAGAAACATCAATGATATCCACACCTAAATGTTTGATTTCATTAATTAATTCAGAAAACCATTCTGGAGTCACTGTTTTTTTAACATATTCATAAGCACTAATTCTTATCGCTAATGCTTTTTCTTTTGGCCATACTTCTCTAACAGCTTTAACAACATCAGTTAATAATCTTTTTCGATCACCATATTCATCTGTTCTAAAATTAGAATTAGGTGATAAAAACTGAAATAATAAATAGCCATGTGCAGCATGTAATTCAATAAGATCATATCCAGCTTCATCTGCACGTCTAGCTGCATCTCTAAATTGTGATATAACTTTATGAATATCTTCTAAAGTCATTTCTTTAGGAACTTTAAAACGTTCACTATAGCTAACTGCACTTGGCGCAATCGGATGTTCTACTTGTGCTTTTCTGCCTGCATGATTAAGTTGAATACCAGCATACGCACCATTGTTGTGGATGGAATCAACAATGTATGTTAAGCCTTCAACATGATCATCTGACCAAATTCCTAAGTCTTCTTTAGAAATTCTTCCATCAGGATCTATTGCTGTTGCTTCTTGTATAATAAGTCCTACACCACCGATTGCTCTAGTTGCATAATGTGTAATATGAAAGTCTTTTACTTCCCCTGTATGATCACTTTGATACATACACATAGGTGCCATGACTGCTCTGTTTTTTAATATTAAGTTTTTGATCTTAAGTTCTTGAAAAATCATATGAATGCCTCCCGATCTCGTATTTATATCTTCATTTTAACATGAATTTTAGTTCATGTATCTAGATTTTTATGAAATTGTTTATCTTTGTCTATAAATGATAAAATCGTGAAGCCACAATTTATCAAGTTTTACTGCAATATATCCAATCGTGCTCATCGCAAATGCCCCGATGCTATCAACAACAAGATCACCCATTGTATCCTTTAGTGCCTCTAGTCCTACATAAGGATTTCCTGCCTCATCCATATATTTCATCATATTCAAATTAAAAGATACATCCCAAGCATACTCATAAAGTTCCCACATCGTTCCTATAGTAATCGCAAATGAAAAACTAAAGATAGCTACAAACAGTGGATTCATATGAATGATATCATGATCATTAAGCGTTTGGATGATGGTAAATCCTAAAGATGCCAAAAATGCACCTGATACGATATGTAGCATTTTATCCCAGTGGGGCACCAAGAAATGAAACCTTCTAAACTCTCCTAAAAAAACAGCGCTAAATAAAAACAAAATCAAAAAAATATGCATCTTTGATGGTATATCAAATTTCCATTTTTTCTCTAAAATTGTTGGCAATAAAAGCACAAATATTGCTGCTACTGCCTCACTAGTCATTAAAATGTAATCATTTTTAATGAGTGTAATTTCATCACTATACTCTAATGGTGCAAAAAAGATATTTCCAAAAGACCAAAAAAAAGATAAAACCATTAAACTCATCACTGAAAAAAAGACAATTCTCTCAGTCCTTGTTGTCTTGCTTACTCTTATTTTTTTCATTAATTTCCCTCCACTTGTCTTTTATACTTATTTGATTTGTTTGATCAAAAAAGACGTATCGTTGTATGACTAAAGCTAAAACTAAAATTAAAGGTATAACCGGTGTTCCAGGTCCTAACCAAAAAAGAATGACAGCTGTTCCAACTGCAATCAGCCAAGCATCACCACTTAATGTACCAATTAGAAAAAACAAAAGTGCCCACCCATGAAAAATCATATATGATATAAAAAGTGAAATCATGCCTCTAAAAGTTTTCATGGTTTTAATAACTTCCCAAACCATAATAAAGAAAGTTTTCCAAAACAAGATAAATTTTCTCATAATCTTAATAAAAAATAAGCACAAAAGTGCTTATTTTTGATTTACCTCTGGTTTTAAAATATGTTGATCAATAGCTTCCGGATAAGGGAAAGCTTCCTCACGCATTCTTCTAAATAAAACGTAAATAAGCCCACGTTCTACATCTATACGCGTAATGACACCAAATCCTTTTTCACCTTCAACTTTAACTTTTTCACCAATCAAGTATGTTTCATTGCTCCATGCCATAAATTTCACCTCTACTTAACTATTATATCATATCTTATAGACTTTATAGCTAATTTTTAGGTCGATATGCTCTAAGTGCAGATCCAATTAAATAAATTTTTTCTTCACTTGTTTCATTTCTTAAATACATAAAGATTTTATAAACATCCTTTGGAGGATTCATCATCATTAATGCAAGTAAATCTCCTTGATGTAGCGGATGATCTTTATCATGAATATAGGATAACAATTTTAAAGCATCTCTTTCATTTTTTCTCATGAACTTATAGAATTTAGATAAAACAGTAGGAATTTCTGTATATAAATCCTTACCCTTTCTATGCTCCATATCAAGTGCCATATCATAGAGTTTAGAAGCTTGGACTTTTGACATATAAGTAATAAGTTGATTTAAGTCATCATCTTTTTCATGCCAACCTATCAGTGTTCTAAGGAGACTTGCTCTCCAAAAAAATCTATGATTTGAATCATTAGATAACTCATAAGTCTTTTTAAATTCTGCTTCGATATCATTAAGCATCTCTAAATTTAGTGTTTCATATAAATTAAATAACTGTTCTGGTAGATTTGTTTTTGTTTCACTATGAATTAAGTATTGATAGATATTATCTAAGATCTTTTCTTTTTCACTTTGATAGTTTATGAGTAATGGTTTAAAAACAACTTCTTTTTCTTTGATTTCCATATGATTTTTTTGATAAATATAAGTTTGATATACTATTTTTTCTTTACTGATTTGATCTGGTTTTAATATTGAAAATCCCATGCCACCTTCATGATAAGTTCTGTGTGTAGGATGACCAACCACATCATTTCTAATATATTTTAATTCATGAAGCACTGGATTTTGATTAATATTAATATGATATTTATATTGAGTTAGTCCAATAGCTAGATCATATAGCGCATCAATAGCCACAAACAATCCTTGCATCAAACCAAACACATCAAGCAAAACTGCGCCTTTATCTGTTTGCGTTTGATCTAAATATCTTTTAATCATTAAATCAACATTTTTAATCATCTCAAAAGAACTCATAGCACGATATCCATGACTATCATTTTTATCTAAATTCAATTGATCGATATGTTTTTTTAATTGATTTAAACTCATAAGGAATCCTTAATCTTTCTTAATAAGACTGGCGCAGGTAATTCTTTATACAAATTACCTTCGATATATTGAATTTCTAAACGCTCTAACATCTCTTTTTGATCTTTAGTTTTCACTTGTCTAATGACTAGTGCCATATGATAGGTCTCAAGTAAAGTCTTCATCTGATGAATATAGCTTTGCCACTTAATACTGTCTTTTTTCATATCTAAGTGAAGTGCATGAAAAGGGTAATTTAAAGCCATATTAACCGATGTCGTATCTAGACTGATACCATGATCAATGAGTTCTTGAATTTGCGTTGCATAGTGATTTGGACGAAGGTCCATATCACATTTTAATCTGACAAATTCATAAGGTATACCATGTTTTTTAAGTGTACCTAATAAAAACGAATTAAATTTAGGATCTAAAAATGTTTGTTTAGAAATAGGGATCGTAATTTTAATTAGTCTTTCAGTTTGTTTTTCTAATTCAACTAAAAAGTCACAGACTTGTTCGATATGAAAATGTTCTAAATCAACCAAACGATTTCTTTTTTCTGCAACTTTTAATAAATACTTCCCGTCGATTGCTAGATTCGTTAAAATGATCTCACTTTCATATTGCCATACAATATTTTTCTTAATATCAATCATCTGATTGAAAACTAAACCAACATTTTTTGTTTCAATCGCGACATTTAGATGATCCATCACTTGTTGTTCGAATAGTTCATCTTCATAATCACGATAAACAAAATATGAAAATTTCTCATCATCTTCTCTTTTCGCCTTTTCAACTGTGATATCTAAAAATTTATAAAGTTTATCTTTATCTTTTTCAACAGTAACAACTGGATATCTAATTACTCCAGCATATGCGTTAAATCGTTCATAAGGTAGCACTTTTGATTCATATGACTCTAAGTGTTTATAATAATCTTTAATGACTTTAGAAGTTGTTCTAATGTCATTAAATGGCATGACAACAAATAATTGGTTAAAATCAAAACGATAAACATGCCCTTCATTAAAAAACTTTTTCGTCACCTGAGCAAACTCTTTAAAATACTTAGTCATTTGATCACTACCATAAATATGCTTTAATCCATGATCAAGTTCAATTAAGAAAAGACTGACCTTTTCTTCTAGATACTCATGTATAACTTGATTAAGTGCATATAAGTTTTCCAAATTGGTTTCATGATCAAGTGTTGCTTGCTCAACTAATGCTTTACTTTCTTCAACATCATGTGTTTGATCGAAAAATAAACTCATAATTAAAACCTCATCTTTCACTTTGATACTATAAAGTTTTTCTAAGATGTGTTTTTCTTGATAGGTATATTGCACATGTTTTTCTTCATTGGGATGAACAAAAAGGTAGGAAATGATATCTTTATAATTTCTAACATATTCATAAGACATATCTCTTAGAAATAATTCTAAATGATGATATTTATCTATATGAAATAAGTTCATTGCTGACTCATTATAAGTTGATCTTGATTCAGTTAATTCACGGTAACAAATAATCGGTGAATTTAAAACGTTTTTATAAAATTTATTTTCTACTTTTATGTTTCCTAATCTTTTTTCATCAATGAGTCTTGTAAATAAAATAGCTGAGATTAATTTAAATAAGTCATAATAAGTTGCAGGATCTTTTAAGTCTTCATCTAAATGAACGATAAAAACACCTAAATCAAAAATAGGAAAAGCATAAATAAATGTAATTTCCTCATCGTAATCCTTTTGAGTAACGATATTTTTTGTCCATTTAATTGTTTTTGTATGTTCATATATTTCATCACCTGTATGAAGTACATGTTCACATAATGTATCTAAGATATCTGATGGATTAATCGTCTTATCATATAATCGTTCTTTTTTATAGACAAAAAAGTTAGGAGATTCTTGATCTAGATAAATCACATATTCTTTAGGTTTTATATATTGATCTACATGTATAAAAAACAACCTAAAAAACTCTCTAATCATTAATTTCTCATCAATTAAGTGAGAGTATTCTAAAATATCATGGCTCATTTCAATATATTTTAAGATTTGAGTGGATTGGACTCTTTTTTGTTCTTTTTTCTCAATAACGATGACATCTGATGTTTTATCATCTTTTTTTACGGTTTCTTGTTTGATCTTTTTATCAACAACTTTATTTATTCTTTTAAGTTTTGATTGATATAAGTCTAGCGATAGTTTATTATCAAGTTTTGCATATAGGTCAATAATTAATTCATATGCTTTGATACGGTATGAATCAGATTGTTCATCGATAACAGTCTCATATTCAGCTTCTAAAATTGATGCTCTATGATAATCTTCTAATTTAATATAGATTTCAAGTAATTTTAAAGTGACATCAACATCATCTGGTTGTTTTCTGTGTGCATCATATGCTTTGTTTTTGGCTTCTTCTAATCTATTAAGTTCAACGAGTAATGTGAGTTCATCAACAAAATATTTACTCATTAAGTCATAATTATAAAGTT